>CALWSM010000047.1 GCA_944384185.1 uncultured Blautia sp.
AGAAGAGCACCGAAAAGAGAACTGACACTGAATAAGAGAGAGATTAAACTTGCAGTAGCAAATGCTTTGAGATATGTGCCGGAAGAACTTCACGAACAGTTGGCTCCCGAATTTTTAGATGAGCTTTTGACAAGAGGCCGTATCTACGGATACCGCTTCATGCCGAAGGAGAGGATTTACGGAAAACCTATCGACGAGTATAAAGGCGAATGCATTGAAGGAAAAGCCTTCCAGGTAATGATCGACAATAACCTGGACCATGAGGTGGCTCTTTATCCTTATGAACTGGTAACTTATGGCGAGACCGGGCAGGTATGCCAGAACTGGATGCAGTATCAGCTGATCAAAAAATATCTGGAAAAACTGACCCACCATCACACACTGGTCATGATGAGCGGACATCCTATGGGATTGTTCAAATCTCATGAATCCAGCCCGAGAGTTATTGTTACCAATGGCCTTATGGTAGGCATGTTTGACAATCCGGAAGACTGGGCGAAGGCTACGGCTATGGGCTGCTCCTCCTATGGACAGATGACAGCCGGCGGCTGGATGTACATCGGACCACAGGGAATCGTTCACGGTACCTTTAATACGATCCTGAACGCAGGACGTAAATTCCTGGGCGTGCCTCAGGACGGAGATCTGGCGGGACATCTGTTCGTTACCAGCGGCCTTGGCGGCATGAGCGGCGCTCAGCCAAAAGCCATTGAGATCGCAAGAGGCGTAGGTATCGTTGCAGAGGTAGATGCTTCCAGGATCAAGACCCGTCATGACCAGGGCTGGGTAAGCCTGGTGATCGAGGACGCTGCGGAAGCTTTCAGAGTTGCGCAGGAGTACATGGATAAGAAAGAAACCATTTCTATCGCTTACCATGGAAATATTGTAGACCTTCTGCAGTACGCAGTGGACAATAATATCAAGATCGAACTGCTGTCTGACCAGACTTCCTGCCATGTGCCATATGACGGCGGCTACTGCCCGCAGGGCCTGACCTTTGAAGAGAGAACAGAGATGCTGGCCAATGACAAAGACCGTTTCTGCGAGCTGGTAGATCAGACGCTGATCAAACATTATCACCTGATCAAGACTCTGGTGGAAAGAGGCGCTTACTTCTTCGACTACGGCAACAGCTTTATGAAGGCTGTATTTGATGCAGGCGCTAAGGACATTGCCAAAAACGGCGAGGATACCAGCGAAGGCTTTATCTTCCCGTCTTATGTAGAAGACATTTTAGGACCGGAGCTGTTTGACTACGGATATGGACCTTTCCGCTGGTGCTGCTTAAGCGGAAAACCGGAAGATCTGAGAAAGACGGACCATGCGGCAATGGAGATCATCGATCCGAACAGAAGAAGCCAGGATAGAGATAACTATATCTGGATCCGGGATGCAGAGAAAAATAAACTGGTGGTAGGTACTCAGTGCCGTATCTTATATCAGGATGCTCTGGGAAGAAGAGACATCGCTCTGAAATTTAACGAAATGGTAAGAAACGGAGAGATCGGACCGGTTATGCTGGGCCGTGACCACCATGACACAGGCGGAACAGACTCTCCATACAGAGAGACATCCAATATCTATGATGGCTCCAATATTACTGCAGATATGGCGGTACACTGCTATGCAGGAAATGCGGCCAGGGGCATGAGCCTGGTAGCTCTCCACAATGGAGGCGGCGTAGGTATCAGCAAATCCATTAACGGCGGATTCGGTATGGTCCTGGATGGAAGCGAGAGAGTTGACGAGATCCTGAAGGCAGCGATTCCGTGGGATACCATGATCGGCGTTTCCAGAAGAAGCTGGGGCAGATGCGAGCATTCTATCGAGACTGTGGCTGAATACAATAAGATCAGAAACGGCGAGGACTATATCACCATGCCTTATCTGGCCAGCGAAGAACTGATCGAGAGAGTTTGCAAGGATGTGGTTCCGGAAGTGCATCATCACAAACATCACTGATAACGGGAGATGAAATATGAAAAAAAGATATATACGCCATGCCTCTGAGCTTGTCACCTGCAGAGGGAAGGCACCGAAATTCGGAAAAGAAATGGCGGATATCGGCCTGATCAGAGATGGAGCCGTGATCATTCATGACGATAAGATCATAGAAGCGGGAACTACCGAAGAATTAGATAAAAAAGTCAACCTGGAGGAATACGAGGTTCTGGACGCATCGGGGAAAACGGTGCTTCCAGGCTTCGTAGATTCCCATACCCACTTTATCTTCGGCGGATACCGGGCAGATGAGTTCTCCTGGAGATTAAAAGGGGACAGCTATATGTCCATTATGGAAAGAGGCGGAGGCATCAACGCTACGGTAAATCCTACCCGGGAGGCTTCCATGGAAAAACTGAAGGAGGCCGGACGGGAAAGACTGAACCGTATGCTGGAGTTCGGAGTCACAACAGTAGAAGGAAAAAGCGGCTACGGCATGGACTGCGATACAGAACTGAAGCAGCTCCGGGCGATGAAAGAGCTGGATGAGGAACACCCGGTAGATATCGTAAGGACATTTCTCGGACCGCACAGCGTTCTTCCCCAGTGGAAGGGCAAGGAGCGGGAGTTCCTGGACGAGATGCTTGAGAAGGTCATGCCAAAGGTCCGGGAAGAAGATCTGGCAGAATTTGCAGATATTTTTACAGAGCAGGGAGTTTTTAATATTGAGGATTCCGAGTATTACCTCACAAAGGCCAGAGAGATGGGATTTAAGCTGAAGATCCATGCAGATGAGATGTATCCTCTTGGAGGCGCCCAGCTGGCGGCCAGAGTAGGAGCGGTATCGGCGGATCATCTCCTGAAAGCTTCTGACGAGGGGATCCGTCAGATGAAGGAACAGGGCGTGATCAGCACACTCCTTCCCGCTACGGCGTTCTGTCTGAAAGAAGAGTATGCTCCGGGAAGAAGGATGATCGACGAGGGCTGCGCAGTGGCCATTGCCTCGGATCTGAATCCGGGAAGCTGCTTTACCAATTCCATTCCTCTGCTTATAGCCCTTGGCTGTATCTATATGAGTATGTCTGTGGAAGAGGTGATCACGGCCCTTACCATAAACGGTGCGGCGGCTGTGGACCGTGCAGACAGGATCGGCAGCATTGAAACGGGAAAACAGGCGGATATGGTATTTCTCAAGTATCCTTCCGTCTACTATCTGCCTTACCATACAGGGATCAATCTGGTAGAAACTGTAATTAAGAACGGAGAAACCGTATATCACAAAGAATGGTTATAAATGAGATCGCAAACATGGAAAATGCGTAAGAGATAAAGGAGAAAAAACCATGGAGAAAATTATTGAATGCGTACCAAATTTCAGTGAAGGAAGAGACAAAGAAAAAATCGAGAAGATCGTGGACTGCTTCCGGAACGTAGAAGGGGTAAAACTGCTGGATTACAGCTCTGATGAAGACCACAACAGAAGCGTTGTCACTGTGATCGGCGAGCCGGAACCTCTGGGACAGGCTATGGTTGCTGCCATCGGAAAAGCAGTGGAGCTGATCGACATGACAAAACATCAGGGACAGCATCCCCGTATGGGCTGTGTAGACGTAGTTCCTTTTATCCCTATCCGTAATACTACGGTAGAAGAGGCAGATGCTCTGGCAAAAGCAGTGGCAAAAGAAGCTTCTGAGAAATTCGGACAGCCGTTCTTCCTTTATGAAAAATCCGCCACAGCTCCGCACAGAGAAAATCTGGCGAAAGTCCGCCAGGGACAGTTTGAGGGAATGGCTGAGAAGATGAAAGATCCCCAGTGGAAGCCGGATTTCGGTCCCGACACCATTCATCCCACCGGAGGCGTTACAGCCATCGGAGCCAGAATGCCACTGATCGCATACAATATCAATCTGGATACTTCCAACCTGGAGATCGCACAGAGGATCGCAGACAAGATCCGTCATATCAAAGGCGGTTTCCGCTACTGCAAAGCTATGGGCGTAATGCTGGAAGACAGAAATATCGCACAGGTATCCATGAACCTGACAGATTACACAAAGACTTCTGTCTATACAGTATTCGAGACAGTACGTATGGAAGCAAGACGCTATGGCGTTAATGTGCTGGGAAGCGAAGTAGTCGGACTGATCCCCCTTCAGGCTCTGGTAGACTGCGCAGAATATTACTTAGGACTGGAAGGCTTTGAATCCAAACAGGTATTAGAGACAAGACTGTAAAAAGAAAATAAGAGGTATATGCCATGAAAAATATGACAATCCGGGAATTTGCCATGCAGACAGCCTCTAATGAACCAGTACCAGGGGGCGGAAGTATTTCCGCCCTCGCAGGTTCTCTGGCGGCTGCTCTTACAGAAATGGTGGCAGGTCTGACGATAGGAAAGAAAAAATATGCTGACGCAGAGGAAGAGATGAAAGAGGCGGTAGAGCCTATGAGAGCAGTCTGCGCACAGCTTCTGGACGATATCCAGAGAGACAGCGAATCTTTTGATCAGTATATGCAGGCGCTGACGCTTCCAAAGGATACAGAAGAAGAAAAAGCAGCCAGGACAGAGGCTATGCAGAACGGCCTGAAAGCAGCGGTAGAGGTACCCCTGTCTGTGGCCAAAGCTGCCTGCGGGATCCTGCCTTACGCTGAAACTATGGTGGTAAAAGGAAATAAAACGGCAGTGACAGATGCTCTTGTGGCAACGATGATGGCCAGGACGGCAGTTCTGGGAGCCGGATTTAACGTTAAGATCAACCTGGAATCCATCAAGGACCAGGAATATGTGAACAGGATCGGAAAAGAAGTGGCAGACCTGGAGAAAAAGGCTATAGAGCAGGAAAAGAAGATCCTGGCCAAGGCCCAGGTTTCCAGAAGTGCAGTAGAATAAGTTTCAGGTAAGGAAAGGAGGAGACCTGTGAAAATATTGAAAAATGCAGTAGCAGGGACTCTGGAGTCCAGCGACCTGTTTATCCAGATCGAGCCGGACGATACAGAACTGGTGCTGGAAATTGATTCTGTAGTGGCAAACCAGTATATGGACGCTATCCGGGGAGCTGTCCTGGAAACTTTAAAAGAATTTGACGTTTCTACAGGAAAGATTTTTATTAAAGATAAGGGTGCTTTGGACTGTGTGATACGAGCCCGCATGGAAACTGCGCTGAAAAGAGGGGGCGTTGAAAAAGAATGAGGCGGACAATGTTATTTTTGCCGGGGAATACCCCGAATATGCTGATAAACGGCGATACCCTGGGAGCGGATACGGCGATCTTCGACCTGGAGGACGCAGTATCCCCCGATGAAAAGGACGCCGCCAGGATCCTGGTGAGAAACGCTTTGAAATATCAGGATTTTTCCGGCTGCGAGGTAGTCGTAAGGATCAATCCCACAGATACGGAATTCTGGAAAAAAGACCTGGACGCCGTGATCCCCTTAAAGCCGGACATGATCATGCCGACAAAAGTCAGCGGAGGCGGGATGATCCGGGAGGTTTCTGCTTACATAGGCCAGGTAGAGGAAAGAAGCGGCATTGAAAAGGGCAGTGTGAAAATCCTTCCTCTTATTGAAACAGCCTTAGGAGTGGAAAAGGCCTTTGATATCGCTTCCTCAGATGGGCGTGTAGCCGGTCTGTTCCTGGGCGGCGAGGATTTTACGGCAGATATGCACTGTAAGAGGACAAAAGAGGGCCAGGAGATCTTCTACGCCAGGACACGCCTTGTCTGTGCGGCCAGAGCCTGCGGTATAGAGGCCTATGACACGCCTTTTACAGATGTGGAAGATATGGAAGGGCTGAGAACCGATACGGAATTTGCCAAGAGCCTGGGCTTTGCAGGAAAGGCAGTGATCTCTCCCCGCCATGTGGATATTGTTAATGAAGTATTCTCCCCCACAGAAGCGGAGATTGAATACGCCCATGATGTTATGGACGCCATTGAAGAGGGTAAGCGCCAGGGCAAAGGAGTGATTTCCCTCCGGGGAAAAATGATCGATGCGCCTATTGTAAAAAGGGCCCGCCAGGTGCTGGAAATGGAACAGGCGATATACGGAGGTGGCTGCAGATGAGTAAATTGATGGGAACCATCCGGGAGGCTATAGAAAAGGCCGGATTAAAAGACGGGATGACCATATCCTTCCATCACCATATGCGCAATGGCGACTATGTGTTGAACATGGTCCTGGAGGAAGCCGCAGCTATGGGCATCCGGGATCTGACGATTAACGCCAGCTCGATTTTTGATATCCATGAACCTCTCATTGAACATATTAAAAACGGGGTGGTGACCCAGATTGAATGTAACTACATGGGAGGAAGAGTGGGAAAAGCCATTTCCCAGGGGATCATGGAGAAACCGGTGATCTTCCGTACCCACGGAGGCCGTGCAGGAGATATGGAAAGGGGAGCGTCCAGGATCGACATTGCTTTTCTGGCGGCGCCCTGCGCAGATCCTATGGGGAATCTCAGCGGAAAGTACGGACCTTCTGCCTGCGGTTCTTTAGGCTATGCTTTTTCCGACGCGATGTATGCAAAAAAAGTAGTGGCAGTTACCGACCATCTGGTTCCATATCCTCTTCAGGACGCCTCGATCGACGAGGGGTATGTAGATTATGTGGTACAGACAGAGCAGATCGGAGATCCGGCCAGGATCGTTTCCGGAACTACAAAGATCACCAGGGACCCGGTAGGGCTGCGGATCGCAGGCCTGGCCGCCCAGGTGGTGAAGCACTCCGGCTATTTAAAGAACGGATTTTCTTTCCAGACAGGGGCAGGAGGAGCTTCTCTGGCTGTGGCAAAATACGTGGAAGAGATGATGGAAAAGGATCATATCAAGGGCAGCTTCTGTATGGGAGGCATTACCGGATACATGGTGGATATGGCGAACAAAGGATTTTTCGATACCATATTAGACGTGCAGTGTTTTGATCTGAAGGCGATCGAATCTATCCGGGAGAACCCGAAGCACCGGGAAATATCGGCGATGCGTTATGCGTCTCCGGCTGCGAAAAGCGCAGCGGTGGACAGCCTGGACGTAGTGATCCTGGGAGCCACCCAGGTAGATCTGGACTTTAATGTAAATGTACATACAGATTCTAACGGTTACATTATGGGAGGCTCCGGAGGACACAGCGATACTGCAGCAGGGTCAAAGCTTGCCATCATCGTAGCGCCTCTGATCCGGGCCAGACTGCCTCTGATCGTGGATCGGGTACTCTGTAAATCCACGCCCGGAGAGACGGTGGACGTGATCGTCACCCAGCGGGGCATCGCCGTTAATCCCAGACAGAAGGAACTGAGAGACAGGCTGATAAAAGCCGGCCTTCCTGTCCGGGATATCCGGGAACTGAAAAAAATGGCGGAAGAGATCGCCGGGGTTCCCCGTCCGGTGGAAATGGGAGATAAAGTGGTAGCGCAGGTTCTTTACCGTGACGGAACTTTACTGGACACTATTAAAAATGTGGCAGAAATATAAGAATAGGAAATGTGAAGGGAGAGGTTTACAGTGGATAAGAAAAAACTGGTGATCGGGGTCATTGGCGCAGACGTCCATGCCGTGGGAAACAGCATACTTCAGCACGCCTTTGAAGACGCAGGCTTTGAGGTGATCAATCTGGGCGTCATGGTGTCCCAGGAAGAATATATCTCGGCTGCCATTGAGACGGCGGCAGACGGGATTTTAGTGTCTTCTCTGTATGGACACGGAGAGCTGGACTGCCGGGGATTGCGGGATAAATGCGATGAGGCCGGACTGAAAGGGATCCTTCTCTACGTGGGAGGCAATATCGTTGTAGGAAAACAGCCTTTTGACGAGGTGGAAAGACGCTTCAAAGCTATGGGCTTTGACCGGGTATTCGGCCCCGGGACCGCTCCGGAAACGACTATCGCAGCTTTATATGAAGACTTTGGAATAGAGAAACCGGAAGAAGAATAAGCAAGGCGGTGAAGAAAATGAAACCAATCCTGTTGGTGGATTTTGGAAGTACCAATACAAAAGTAACGGCCGTAGATGTGGATGGATACAGGATCCTGGGAACGGCCACAGCGTATACCACAGTAGAGACGGATATCAATGAAGGTCTGGACAACGCCATGAAGATCCTGGAAAAGACCACAGGTCCTCTGGAGTTTGAAGAACGGTATGCCTGTTCCAGCGCAGCAGGAGGTCTGAAAATGGTCTCCATCGGTCTGGTGCCGGAGCTCACCGCCCAGGCCTCCAGAGAAGCTTCCCTGGGAGCCGGAGCAAAGGTGTGGAAGACCTATTCTTTCCAGCTGACCAAAGGGGACTTAAAGGAAATCGAAGAATATCATCCGGATATTATCCTTCTTACAGGAGGAACGGACGGGGGGAATACAGAAAATATCCTGTATAATGCCCAGGCCCTCTCCACACTGAGCTATGACTGTCCTATTGTGATCGCAGGAAACCGCAATGCAGCCGACCGGTGTGAAGAAATCCTGGAAGGCCGGAGTATTTATGTCTGTGAAAATGTGATGCCCGGTCTGGGAGAGCTGAATGTGATCCCGGCCCAAAAGCAGATCCGGGAGATCTTCCTGAAAAGGATCGTACAGGGCAAAGGCCTTTCCAGGGCCGCAGACCTGGTATCCGGGATCATCATGCCCACACCTTCTGCTATGATGGAGGCTATGGAGCTTCTGGCCGAAGGCTGGGAGGACCATCCGGGGATCGGTGAACTGATCGCCGTTGATCTGGGAGGCGCCACCACAGATGTGTATTCGGTTGCCGAAGGAAATCCGGTAAACGTAGGGACGGTGATGAAAGGCCTTCAGGAGCCCTACGCAAAGAGAAGCGTAGAGGGAGATATCGGAATGCGCTACAGCGTCCACGGGATATTAGAGGCGGCCGGGGACCGGAAACTGTCTCTTCTTTCCGGGATCCAGAGAAAACGGATACCGGAGCTGGTAGATTTTCTTGGAAGCCATACAGACTATATACCGGATAACGAAGAGATGAAGCATATGGATTTTGCTCTGGCCTGCGCAGCGGTGGAAACGGCGGTTACCCGTCACGCCGGAACCCTGGAACAGGTATATACGCCTACAGGACTGACTTTTCTCCAGTCGGGAAAAGATCTGAGAAAAGTGAAATATGTAGTGGCTACGGGGGGCGCTCTGATCCATGGGGAAAAGGCGGAGGAAATTGCGAAAAAGGCCCTCTATGATCCTCAGACGCCGAATTCTTTAAGACCGGAAAACGCTGAGATACTGATCGATAAAAAGTATATTCTGGCAGCCATGGGTCTGCTTTCCCAGTATTATCCTGTGGCTGCTCTGGAAATAATGAAGAAGGAGATTGCTGATTATGGACATAATGAATAAGAAGCTGTCGGACGATGAATTTTATGGAATCCGAAAAGAAATTCTGGAACAATGGCCTACAGGCAAGGAGGTAGATTTCGAGGAATCTATTGAATATCATAAAAGCATGCCTGAGTCAAAAAGCTTTTCAAGAAAGCTGACGGCGGCAAAAAAAGAGCGGAAGACTCTGATACAGCCAAGAGCCGGCGTCGCTCTGATCGACGAGCATATCAAGCTGCTTCAGTATCTGCAGGATAAAGGCGAAGCAGACCTGCTCCCTACGACCATTGATTCTTATACCAGACAGAACCGTTATGAAGAGGCAGAGAACGGGATCAAAGAGTCCATACATACCCGGAAATCTATGCTCAACGGATTTCCAGCTGTAAACCACGGAGTTTACGGCTGCCGTCAGATCATTGAAAATCTGGACATTCCGGTACAGGTGCGCCACGGTACTCCCGATGCCCGGCTCCTTACAGAGATCTGTTACGCCGGGGGCTTTACCAGCTATGAAGGAGGAGGGATCTCCTATAATATTCCATATGCCAAGGATGTTCCCCTGGAAAGGACCATCTATGACTGGCAGTATGTGGACCGGCTGACCGGTATCTATGAAGAGGCGGGGGTATCCATTAACCGGGAGCCCTACGGACCTCTGACAGGAACTCTGGTACCTCCTTCTATGTCCAATGCAGTAGCCATCATAGAGGCTATGCTGGCGGCCGAGCAGGGAGTCAAGAACGTTACCGTGGGATACGGACAGTGCGGAAATCTGGTTCAGGACGTAGCCGCTCTCCGTGTCCTGGAAGAGCTGACGGAAGAATACCTGGAACAGTACGGATATGACGACGTAACGGTTACCACAGTACTCCATCAGTGGATGGGTGGATTCCCTCAGGACGAGGCAAAAGCTTTTGCCGTAATTTCCTGGGGAAGCTCTGTGGCCGCTCTGGCAAAAGCCACAAAGGTCATTGTAAAAACTCCCCACGAGGCTATCGGCGTGCCTACTATGGAGGCAAACGCCCAGGGACTCCGCTGTACGAAACAGGCGATTTCCCTGCTGGCGGATCAGGAGCTGAAGAGCTCTGCCCTGGAACTGGAAAAGGCGATCATTAAAGAAGAGACCAGAGCCATTGTGGATAAGAGCTTCGAGCTTGGCAAAGGAGATCTGGCTCTTGGGGCTATCCGGGCAGTAAAGGCAGGCGTTATCGACATTCCATTTGCACCCAGCAAATACAATTACGGAAAGATGCTTCCGGCCCGTGACTTTGAAGGTGCAGTACGGTATCTGAATCCTGCTCATGTGCCTCTGCCGAAAGAACTGATCAATTACAACCGGAACAAGATCGAGCACAGAGCAAAGATGGAAAAGAGAAAAGCCTCCTTCCAGATGGTAATCGACGACGTATACGCCATCAGCAAAGGACGGCTGGTAGGAAAGCCGAAATGAGACTGAACGGCAGTTCTCGGGAGGACTGGTGGCGGAATGGTTATGTTCAGCCCCATAAGGACCAGGAAGTGGGGGCCAGGCTCAAAACCATTTTCAATTCGCCTATCCCCCACCACCTGGACCCTGTGGGACTGGGATACAGTTTTTACACTCAGCACAAGTCAGGCGCAAAGAAACTGCCGTTTCAGAAATGAAAACATAAATTAAATCAACAATAACTTACCGGAGCCGGACGTACCATAACCGGACAGACCATAACCGGACAGACCATAACCGGATGGGCAGGCGGCAGACTTTTGAGAAGCCGCCGCCGGCTGTATATTACCGAAAATGAGAACCAGGGAAAAGGAACCTAAATCCCAGTCCCCGCAAGAAATCTGAACACCGAAGGAGAAATAGGGGCCTTTTCTGCGAATTGAAAACGGTTTTGAGCAAGAAAAGGCCCCTGTTTTTTCTGAGGTGAACAAATCGCAGGAAAGGGACTGTACATGATAAGCGTATTTCCCGCTGCCTCCATTTTCGCTTAAAATCCATTCCGGCTCCGCAAAAAAGGAGAAAAAAATGAAAATAGTAGATCTTGTGTGTTCTAAAGCCAGAACCGGATTTTTCTTTGACGATCAGAGAGCTATCAAAAAAGGCGCTGTATCTGACGGCGCAGCTTATTTCGGGGAGACAGTGACTCCCGGATTTAAATCAGTGAGACAGGCGGGAGAGGCCATCTCGGTTATGCTGATCCTGGAAGACGGACAGATTGCCTGGGGAGACTGCGCAGCTGTTCAGTATTCCGGAGCGGGCGGACGGGATCCCCTGTTTCTGGCGGAAGATTTTATTCCGATTATCGAGAAATACATTAAACCGGAGCTGGTTGGCCGGGAAGCAGACAGCTTTAAAGGCCTCTGCGAAATGCTGGAGAATATCCAGGTAGATGGAAAACGCCTTCATACGGCTATCCGTTACGGCGTAAGCCAGGCTATCCTGGACGCTGTGGCAAAATCCACAAAGCGTCTTATGTGCGAAGTGGTGGCAGACGAATACGGCACAACCGTTTCCGAAGAGCCCATCCCCATTTTCACCCAGTCCGGGGACAGTCGTTATGACAACGCCGATAAGATGATCTTAAAAGGCGCTGCGGTGATGCCCCACGCTCTGATCAATAATGTAAAGACAAAACTGGGAGAGCATGGAGAAATCTTAAAGGAATATGTGGCATGGCTGCGGGACAGAGTACTGAAGCTGCGCCACGATGAAAGCTATATGCCGGTTTTCCATATTGACGTATATGGAACTATCGGAGCAATTTTCGGCGTGGACAATTATCCGGCTATGGCGGATTATCTGGCAGAGCTGGAAGAGGCAGCGAAACCTTTCCACTTACGGATCGAGGGTCCTATGGACGCTGAAGAGAGAGAAAAACAGATGCTCTGTCTGAAGGGACTGAGAGAAGAAGTAGACAGAAGAGGCATCCATGTGGAACTGGTTGCCGATGAGTGGTGCAATACACTGGAAGACGTAAAATATTTCGCAGACAACAAGGCAGGACATATGGCTCAGATCAAGACACCTGACCTGGGCGGTATCAATAACATTGTTGAAGCTGTTCTCTACTGTAAAGAAAAGGGCTTTGGCGCCTACCAGGGAGGAACCTGTAATGAAACAGACCGTTCCGCCCAGGTGTGCGTAAACTGCGCCATGGCTACAAAGCCGGACCAGATCCTGGCAAAGCCGGGTATGGGTGTTGACGAAGGATACATGATTGTTTACAATGAGATGGAAAGGATCCTTGCTCTGAGAAAAGCAGGAAAGTGACAGTAGAGCCGACCGGGAAGGCCAAACCGCTTGAAGAAGGATTCTCAAAGCGTGTCTGGCCTTCCGGTTTTTAATCTGAGAGGAAAAATCTATGGCATATTCAAGACAACTGCAGGACAGCAACCTGTACAGCTTTTATTTTGCCCCCAGAGGAAACCGCCGTATGGCAGATCTGGGAATGCAGCTGAGTCAGATGTATCTCAGCCCCTTTGACCATATCATCGGTATTATCGGAGATGCGGGAGCGGGAAAAAGCCTTCTTATAAAGGGCATGTTTCCGGGACTGGATCTGACTAATGACGACGAAGGAGTAAATGTACGGCCTTTGCCCCTTCTCCACGAAGATCTGTCGGATCCCTTTTCTCCCCATACCTATCATCTGGATATCCGTTTCGAATCAGCCTTTACCCAGATGCATGTGCTGGCGGACGCCATTCTGGAGGCGGCAAGATATGGGAAAATGGTGATCGTGGAGCATTTCGAGCTGATCCATCCCTTCTTAAAGAGAAATGCGGATCTGCTGGTGGGGATCGGTGAAGAAATCATCATTACCAGACCGAATATGTTCGGACCCCTGCCGGAAAACATTGCGAATATTGTACATAAATCTGTGTCCTATCGAAAAATGGCCCATACCCTGGAGGATCTGTGCGTTTATTTTATGGGGGAAGGGTATGATCAGGACGGTCCCAGATCAGACGTGAGACATGGATTTGTGCTGCTTTTTGAGAAAAAGCCGCCCATAGATCTCTACCAGCTTGAGGAACAGGTACGGGAAGCTGTAAAAAAAGATCTCCCGGTTTCCTATTATGACGAGAACCATGTGCAGATCGGAGACTATATCATAGAATGCCTGGGCCCCAGGATGCATATCTCCAGCACGGGGAAGATTGAAGAGTTTACTTTGGTCAAGGATTACCCCCAGGATCCTGCTACAGGATATTATATGCTGATCGGCCTGATCGGAGGAAACAGAGCGGAGGATATCCATGATCTGAACCGTATCGATCTGAGCAGTCAGCTTCACAGAAGTTAGAGAAATTGGAGGAAAGAAGAGAAATGGTTAGAAATGTAGACACCCGGCTGCTTACGGAAAACATTAAAGAAATGTGTATCCAGGCCAATCATTATCTGGCTCCTGATATGGAAAGGGCTATGCGCAGCGCATACGAAAAAGAATCGAAGCCTCTGGCAAAACAGATATTGGGACAGCTTCTGGAAAATCTGGATATTGCCGGCCAGGATATGATCCCGATCTGCCAGGATACCGGCATGGCCGTAGTGTTTTTGAAAGTGGGACAGGATGTACACTTTGAAGGAGGCAGCGTGGAAGACGCTGTAAATGAAGGGGTACGTCAGGGATATGAGGAAGGCTATCTGAGAAAGTCTGTGGTAGGCGATCCTCTTTTAAGAGTCAATACCAAGGACAATACTCCGGCAGTGATCCATTATGAGATCGTCCCGGGAGATCAGGTGGAGATCACCCTGGCGCCCAAGGGATTCGGAAGCGAGAACATGAGTAAGATCTGTATGCTGAAACCTGCAGACGGAGCAGAAGGGGTTAAAGAGGCTATTGTCAATACAGTAAAAGAAGCCGGACCCAATGCCTGTCCTCCTGTAGTAGTAGGCGTGGGTATCGGGGGCACCTTTGAAAAAGCCGCTATCCTGGCAAAGAAAGCCCTGACCAGAGAGATCGGTGTCCATTCTCCACTGCCCCATATCCGGGAGATGGAGGAAGAGCTCCTTGCAAGGATCAATGAGATCGGGCTGGGACCTGCCGGACTGGGAGGAGATACTACCGCCCTGGCAGTGAACATTAATACTTATGCCACCCATATTGCTGGACTTCCGGTGGCCGTAAATATGTGCTGCCATGTAAACCGCCATATTGTGCGGACCATCTAAAGATTTACAGGAGGAAGGAACATGGACAGATATATGAAAGCGCCCCTGGATCGGGAAGAGGTTAAGACTCTGAAAGCAGGGGATTATGTTTATATTACAGGAACCATTTATACAGCTAGAGATGCAGCCCATCTGCGGATGTCCCAGGCCCTGGACCGGGGAGAAAAGCTTCCCATTGAGCTGGAAGGAAATGTGATCTACTATATGGGGCCCACCCCGGCAAGGGAAGGCAGGCCTATCGGTTCTGCAGGACCTACTACAGCCAGCCGTATGGACAAATATACCCCCAGGCTTCTGGATCTGGGCCTTACGGGAATGATCGGGAAAGGCAAGAGAAAACCGGAGGTCACAGAGGCTATTGTGAGAAACGGAGCCGTATTCTTTGCGGCTGTGGGCGGCGCAGGCGCTCTTCTTTCCAAGTGTATTAAAAAGGCAGAAGTGATCGCTTATGAGGATCTGGGAACCGAGGCCATTCGCAGGCTGGAAGTGGAGAACCTTCCGGTGATCGTGGTGATCGACTCCCAGGGAAATAATTTATATGAAGAAGTATTAAAAAAATAGAAAAACAAAGATTTTTGGTTTGAAACTTTTTATAAAGCCAGGGAAAAAAACAGCTTCTTTTTTGAGGCTGTTTTTTTCATAGCTCATAAACGGTTGAAACGGAAATTTTCTCATATTAACCGTTAGAGTATCACCCCTGTACGGTTATATAACGATTTCATGGCTTCACGATCAGCCTTTGTGATCCCGTTGGGTTTTCTCTTAGGTCGATGGCTAAGGCCAATCTGAT
>CALWSM010000048.1 GCA_944384185.1 uncultured Blautia sp.
CGGTCTGAGACTCGTAGGAAAAGCCGCCTGTGCCGGTCTCCTCTTCCCTATGCTGTGAAGGGGCAGGATCTGTTTTTCCTCCGAATAACCATTGATTTCCCATTGCGTTAATGCGGGCGGAAAAGGCCTCGCTGGACTGAAAGACCCAGGGAGAAAGAGGCGGCGTGAAAATACAGGCGGCAGCCAGAAAAAGAAGTCCCTGGAGGGGGAGTGAAAGGAGCCACAGCCGGGAGATGCTTTCAGGGAAGAGAGCCCCTCTCCAGAGAATAAAGGCGCCAAGGGGAAGGGCAAAAAGAGCGGCAGGCATAGAGACCTCCAGAAGATAGGAAAACAGTTCCGGAAGTCCCAGGAGCAGTACAAAGAGAAGGCGGTTTTTCCAGAGCATGGACAGTAGGATCAGAAGCATATAAAAAGCAGCCAGGAAAACGCAGAGAACCCATTTATCCCGGATGCTGTCCTCATATCCGGGGAAAATGCGGAGATTATAAACAGCGTTGACGGACTTTTCTATGGCTCCCCCGGCGCTGGAAAGCTGCCGGGAAAAATCTTCCCGGAAAAGATACAGGAACAGGAGGAGCAGCCCGCAGCTTCCCGAAAGGATCCCGGGAAATCTCCGGCTTTTCCTCAGGGCAAAAAGCAGGGCGCCTGTAACTCCGGAGAATACCAGAAGCATCCCTGTGGAGAGCGGGGAAAATCCCGGAGAAAAAATAAGAGAAAAGTTCAGCAGAAAGCTGCCGCAGGCAAAAAAGAACAGAAGAAAAGAACAAAGAAATCCCAGAAGAGGGCTGCCCTTGCTCAGGCCGGTGCCTTCGGAATGTATGGTAAATGAGAAGCTTTGCTTTTTCTTCATGTCCATCCTCCAAAATCATAAAATAATCTCTGCCAGGGCCATATCCTTTTCAAAGGCTTCCGGGGAGGAAGAAAACAGTTTTTCTTCTTCCCGCCAAAGATTCAGGCCCGTATCCAGTAAAAGCCGGCAGGCCCAGGTATCGGTGGGATGCTCTTTGGAATAAAGAGCGTACAGATCCTGGCCGGATCGGTAAAAATCTCCGTGAAGGAGACAGTACACAGCAAAATCCAGTTCTTCTTCATTCCGGATGGGAAGCCGCCGCAGGCATTGCTCTTTCTGGTCAAACCAGATCATCAGATGGCTGCACTTTATCTCCAGCATGGCAAAGGAAAGAGATGCGGCGCATCGGAAAAAGGCGCTGATCTGTCTGGCGGAAGCATTCTGTTCCGGAACTGCCAGATCTAAAAACAGCAGGACCGAAAACCCTTCCTGGGAAGCCGGGATCCGCACCAGGAGTTCTCCGGTTCTGGCGCTGAGCTTCCAGTGCACCAGCCTTATGGGATCCTGGGGGCGATAACTGCGGATATCCTCCCCAAGGCTCCCGGCGGCGGAAGAAGCAAGAAAAGGAGTTTCCAGGCTGTCCTCACCCTCCGGGATAAAATACCGGGTCCTTTCGCTGATCTTTACAGAAACAGGGGAAGGCGCAGGGAAAAATACCGCTTCTCCCCGGAGATCCGTTTTCCGGGTAAGGCTGGCCAGAGAAAAGAAGCTGTAAATCCGGAACCTCTTTAACCGTATAGAAAACCGCCCGCAGTAAGGAGAAGAAAATGTCAGAGAATATTTCCGGAGGCTTTTAGGGCCGAGAGACAAAAACAGTGTTTTTTCTTCCGCCTTTTTCCCACTCTGGTCCAGAAGCAGGAGGGGAAGCCGGATCCCGGACAGGGGAAGGAATCCGGTGTTTTTTACGGTAAAAGTAAAAACAGCCTGCTGTTCTTTTTCGCCGGTATAAGCAGAAAAGGGAAAATCGATCCGGACCCTTCGGAAGCTGTACAGAACCTGAAAGACCGAGGCCAGGATCCAGAACAGAAAAAGGATGCAAAGGGTCAGGGCGGCTCCGCTTTTATACAGGACAGCAATATAGAGCATGACAAAAAACAGCAGGAGAAAACATGGATGGATCATAGCATTACCTCAGGATTTTCGGAGGGATGGAGCCGGGACGGATTTCAGGATCTCTTCCAGAACGCCAGCGGAAGTCAGATGGCTGATCCTTGCCTTGGCGTTGAGAAGAATACGGTGGCCCCAAACGTCCATCAGGATTTCCCGGACATCATCGGGAGTTACATAGGGCTTATCCCGCAGATAGGCGCTGGCCTGAGCCATGCGGGCGAGGGCCAGGGAGCCTCTTGGGCTGACCCCCAGCTCGATCATCGGATCTTTTCTGGTTGCCTGGGCCAGTCTGCCGATATAGTGATAAATACGGTCATGGATAAAGACGCTTTGCACCTCCTCCTGCATCAGGAGAAGCTCCTGGGCGTCGGCGGCGGGCTGGACCTGCTCAATGGTATTTCGGGCAATACGGCCTTTCAGTATGGAAATTTCCTCTTCCATATCCGGATATCCCATGGTGAGACAGACCGTAAAACGGTCCAGCTGGGACTGGGGAAGAAGCTGGGTGCCGGCCGAACCTGCCGGATTCTGGGTGGCGATCACGATGAAAGGCCTGGGAAGGGGATGGGTCGCACCGTCTACGCTGACCTGTCCTTCCTCCATGACTTCCAAAAGGGCGGACTGGGTCCTGGGGGAAGTCCGGTTGATCTCATCGCCCAGAAAAAGATTGCACATCACCGCTCCGGGCTGGTAATAAAACTGCCGGGTTTCTTTCCGGTACATGGTGAAGCCGGTAAGATCGGCGGGAAGGACATCGGGGGTGAAGGTCAGGCGGTTTTCCTTAAGCTTCAGGGCTCTGGCGAAAGCCAAAGCCATAGTGGTCTTTCCCACGCCCGGGATATCCTCCAGAAGGATATGGCCGGAACTTAAGATCGCCATCATGACTTTGCGGATACATGCATCCTTTCCGATCACGGCCTTCTGGACCTGGCGTATCACCTGACCGGCCTGCCGGCTGTGGTTCTCTTGGCTGTTCATGCTTGGGTTCTCCTTTTCGTAATGATTCTAAGTTTATTATAAAAGACCGGCTCTGTGCTGACAATGGCATTTTTCGTGAAATCCGGCGCTGTTTCGCTTTAAACTATTAAAATTTTCTGTTGACAAAACAGTTTTCAAAGGATATGATAGGGATAACTTAAAACAGAAAGGCTGGTACAGTGAAATGATGCAGCGGATTTTTTGCGGAAATAGAAATTCTTATTTTTATTACTGCTTCCTGGGCTTTTATGGCGCAGGCTCTTTTTGCTGCAGGAAAATCCCCTGAGGGGAAGGCGCTGTCCCTAGAGATAAGCCGGTGTCTGCAGCAGCAGGCGCCGGCTTTTTCAGGTTATAGGAGGAAAAAATATGATTCTTGTATTAAAGAACAATGCAGACCAGAAAAAAGTAGAAGAGCTGAAAAAACAACTGACGGATATGGGGCTGAAGCTCCATCTTTCCGAAGGAATGAATACCTCTCTCATCGGCCTGATCGGAGATACCACAGAGGTAGACGAGGAGTGGCTGGGAGCGCTGGAGGTGATCGAATCTGTAAAAAGGATCAATGAGCCGTATAAGAAGGCCAATAAGGCTATGCACCCGAAAGACACGGTCATAGAGGCCGGCGGAAGGAAGATCGGCGGCGGTTATTTTCAGGTGATCGCAGGCCCCTGCTCTGTGGAGACCAGGGAGCAGATGAAGGAGGTGGCTTTTGACGTTCAGAAGGCGGGAGCCGGGCTTTTAAGAGGCGGAGCCTTTAAACCAAGAACTTCCCCTTATTCTTTCCAGGGACTTGGGGGAGAAGGGCTGAAGATGCTTCTGGAAGCCAAAAAAGCTACCGGACTCCCCATTGTCACCGAGATCATGAGCGCAGAGCATCTGCCTCTTTTTGAAGAGGTGGACGTGATCCAGGTGGGGACCAGGAATATGCAGAACTTTGAGCTGCTCAAAGAACTGGGAAAGATCCGGAAACCCATTCTTTTAAAAAGAGGTATGGCCAATACCCTGGAAGAGCTGCTCATGAGCGCAGAATATATCATGGCTGGAGGAAACGAGCAGGTGATCCTCTGTGAAAGAGGTATCCGTACCTTTGAGACTTCTATGAGGAATACCCTGGACATATCCGCCATTCCCATGCTGAAGTCCAAGACCCACCTTCCGGTGATCGTGGATCCCAGCCATGCGGCAGGCATCCGTTTCATGGTAGAGCCTCTTACCATGGCGGCGATCGCCGCAGGAGCGGACGGAGTTATGATCGAAGTACACAACAACCCGGAAAAAGCCCTCTGCGACGGAAAGCAGTCTCTGACGCCTCAGAGCTTTTCCGATCTGATGGAAAAGGTAAGAAGGACAACGGGCTTTTTCGGAAAAACCATGGAATAAAGCCCCTTTGAAAATTTCTTGAAGAAACCGGCGGATACCGGTATAATGATACCCATGACGAAAGAAAGGAAAGGTCGGCTGGATTATGAAATCTCTGGTTTTAGCAGAAAAACCTTCGGTTGCCCGCGACATAGCCCGGGTATTAAAATGCGGAAAAAAGTTAAACGGAGCCCTGGAGGGGGACCGGTATGTGGTGACCTGGGCGCTGGGTCATCTGGTGACTCTGGCAGATCCGGAGGAATACGATAAAAAATACAAGGAATGGAAGATAGAAGACCTGCCCATGATGCCTGAGAAGATGGAGCTGGTGGTGATCAGACAGACCGCAAAGCAGTATCAGGCGGTGAAAGCCCAGCTGTTCAGAAAAGATGTGAGCGAGATCATCATTGCCACAGATGCAGGAAGGGAAGGAGAACTGGTCGCCCGGTGGATCCTGGAAAAAGCCCGCTGTACAAAGCCGGTGAAGCGGCTCTGGATCTCATCGGTCACCGACAAGGCGATCCGGGAAGGATTCAGCCATTTAAGAAACGGAAAGGACTATGAACCTTTATATGACGCTGCGGTATCCAGGGCAGAGGCGGACTGGCTGGTGGGGATCAACGCCACCAGAGCGCTGACCTGTAAGTATAACGCCCAGCTTTCCTGCGGACGGGTGCAGACCCCTACCCTGGCCATGATCGCCGCAAGGGAAGAGGAGATCCGTCAGTTCCAGCCCCAGGAATACTATGGTCTGGAGCTTCTGGCCGGAGGGATCCGTTTTTCCTGGCAGGACACAAAAAGCGGAAGCCGCCGGTCTTTTTCAAGAGAACGGATAGAAGACCTGAAAGAGCGGACGGAAAAGGGTTCCCTGGAGATCACAGAAATCGAGAAGTCCGGGAAAAAGACTTACGCTCCGGGGCTTTATGATCTGACGGAGCTGCAGCGGGACGCCAATAAAAAATTCGGATTTTCTGCCAAGGAAACTCTGAACATCATGCAGAGGCTATATGAACACCATAAAGTCCTGACTTATCCCCGGACAGATTCCAGATATATCGGAAGCGACATTGTACCCACCATCAAAGAGCGGCTGAAGGCCTGCGCCGTGGGTCCTTACCGGAAGATCGCAGGTCCTTTATCCATGAAGCCGGTGAAGGCCGGGAAAACCTTCGTTGACGACAAAAAAGTCAGCGACCACCATGCCATCATACCCACAGAGCAGTTTGTCCAGCTGGATCATATGACCAATGAGGAAAGAAAGATCTATGATCTGGTGGTGAGAAGATTCTGCAGCGTTCTTTATCCTCCCTTTGAGTACGAGCAGACAACCATCCGGGGGCAGGCGGCGGGAGAACTCTTCACTGCGAAGGGAAAGCTTGTAAAGACCCAGGGATGGAAGGAGGCCTACGACGGGGAATGGACAGAGGAGGAAGAGGAAGAATTCCAGACCCTGAAAGAACTTGAAAAGGGACAGCATCTGAAAATAGACAGGGCGGATATTACCCGGGGCAAGACCCAGCCTCCCGCCCATTTCAACGAGGCCACCCTTCTTTCCGCTATGGAAAATCCGGTAAAATATATGCAGACGAAAGACGCCAAAGCTGCAAAAACCCTGGGGGAGACTGGGGGCCTGGGCACTGTGGCCACCAGAGCGGATATTATTGAAAAGCTGTTCAACACTTTCCTGATGGAAAAGAGAGGCAATGATATTCTGATCACCTCCAAGGGAAAACAGCTGCTGGGGCTGGTGCCCGAGGATCTGAAAAAGCCGGAGCTTACTGCAGACTGGGAAATGCGGCTTTCCAGGATCGCTCATGGAAATCTCAGCAAAAAAGTCTTTCTGAAGGATATCAGAGGATATACCCGGGAGCTGATCGGGGAGATCCGATCCGGAGAAGGGACTTTCCGCCACGATAACCTGACCAATACAAAATGTCCGGTATGCGGAAAAAGAATGCTGGCGGTAAACGGAAAAAACAGTAAAATGCTGGTATGCCAGGACCGTGCCTGCGGACACAGAGAGACCATTTCCCGGATTACCAACGCCAGATGCCCCAACTGCCACAGGCGAATGGAACTGTATCTGAAAGGAAAAGAGGATACCTTTATCTGCTCTGCCTGCGGTTATAAAGAAAAACTCTCCAGCTTCCAGGCCAGAAGAGAAAAAGAAGGGGCCGGCGTAAGCAAAAGAGACGTCCAGAGGTATCTGAACAAGCAGAAGAAAGAAGCGCAGGAGCCTATCAACAACGCCTTTGCCCAGGCCCTGGCCAAAATAAATCTCAAGGAGGATTGAGAGGTAGTTCATGGAGCTGTCTGTAACAGTTCACAAATTGTTTAGAAAAAATTCCCTTGTGCCCCGCCCTATGGGTGTGGTAAGATATTATCGTGCTAAAGTGATGAAAGATAAAAAGAAAAGGGGGAATTCCAATGTCAGGATTTAATATGAAAGTGACGCCTCAGCTGGAGGCTCTTACAGAAATCTGTAAAGAGCACAGCAGGATCGACGTAGATTTGTATGGAAAATATGATGTAAAGAGGGGACTTCGTGATATCAACGGTAAAGGAGTGCTGGCAGGCCTGACCCAGATCTCCAACATTGTTTCCAGTAAGGAAGTAGACGGCAAGATCGTTCCCTGTGAAGGTGAATTATACTATCGGGGAATTAATATAGAAGAACTGACCCAGGGATTTTTGTCAGACAAGCGGTTCGGATTTGAAGAGACCACATATCTCCTTCTTTTCGGAAAGCTGCCCAATAAGCAGGAGCTGGAAGATTTTAAGGCGATCCTGGCTGCCCAGAGAAGCCTTCCCAGGAATTTCGTAAGGGACGTGATCATGAAGGCTCCAAGCAGAGATATGATGAATACCCTTTCCAGAAGTGTTCTTACACTCTATTCTTATGATGCAGATCCGGAAAATATCGAATTATCCAATGTGCTTCGCCAGTGTATCAATCTTATCAGCGTGTTCCCAATGCTTTCTGTATACGGTTATCAGGCCCACAGACATTACAATCAGGGAAAGAGTCTGTACATCCACAACCCGGAGAAGCACCTTTCCACTGCGGAGAACATCCTTCTGATGCTCCGTCCGGATAAGAAATATACGCCTTTTGAAGCTACGATCCTGGATCTGGCTCTGGTACTCCATATGGAGCATGGGGGCGGTAATAACTCTACTTTTACCACCCATGTGGTATCTTCCTCAGGTACAGATACCTATTCCACCATTGCGGCGGCCCTGGGCTCCCTGAAAGGACCAAAGCACGGCGGCGCCAATATCAAGGTAGTCAGCATGTTCCACGACATGAAGAAGCATATCAAGGATCCCAATGATGAAGATGAGATCAGAGATTATCTGATCAAACTCCTTCACAAAGAAGCCTTTGATAAGAGAGGCCTTATTTACGGTATGGGACATGCGGTATATTCCATTTCGGATCCAAGGGCTCAGATCTTTAAGAAATTCGTAAAACGCCTGGCGGAAGAAAAGGGAAGAAAACGGGATTATGAGCTTTACGCCAAGATCGAAAGACTGGCGCCGGAGGTTATCGGCCAGGAGCGGCGGATCTACAAAGGCGTAAGCGCCAACGTGGACTTTTACAGCGGCTTTGTTTACAGCATGCTGGGACTGCCGCTGGAGCTTTATACGCCCATGTTTGCCATTGCCCGTATCGTAGGATGGAGCGCCCACCGTATGGAAGAACTGATCAATACGGATAAGATCATCCGTCCGGCCTATAAGAATGTTCTGGAAGAACAGCCCTATATATCCTTAGAGGAACGGTAGGTTTGACAAAAGGCCTCCCTGCTGTTACCATAGGTTTTAAATAACCGACAGAAAGGAACCGGGTAATATGCTGGAGAAATTTTTTCCTGATGAATATCTGGATTCTACGTACAGCATCGACTTTGAGCAACTGTACAGGAAGGGATTCAGGGGGATCATTTTTGATATCGACAATACCCTGGTGCCCCACGGGGCGCCGGCGGATAAAAGGGCGGAGGAGCTTTTCGCAGAACTGAAAAGGATCGGCTTTTCCTGCTGCCTTTTATCCAACAATCAGTATGAGAGGGTCAGCTCCTTTAATAAAAACATCCGGGTTTATTTTATTGAGAACGCCCATAAGCCGGCCCGGAAGAATTATCAGAGGGCTATGGAGCTTATGGGAACAGACCTGAAGAATACGGTTTTTATAGGGGATCAGCTTTTTACGGACGTATATGGGGCAAAGAGAACAGGGATGTACAACATTCTGGTAAAGCCTATCCATCCCAAGGAAGAGATCCAGATCGTATTGAAGAGAAAACTGGAAAAGATCGTTCTCTATTTTTACAGGAAAGACCAGCGAAAGCGAAAAAACAGTTGAAAAATGCCCGGATGTATTATAGAATAAAATACAGCGGAAAAATTGCGGTTTTTCCCAATGGACGAAATAAGGAGGAATATCATTATGATATCAGCAGGAGATTTTAAAAATGGTCTCACACTGGAAATTGATGGTAACGTAGTACAGATTATGGAATTCCAGCACGTTAAACCAGGTAAAGGTGCTGCATTCGTTAGAACAAAATTAAAAAATGTAATTAACGGAGGCGTTGTGGAGAAAACCTTCCGTCCCACAGAGAAGTTCCCACAGGCCCGTATCGACCGTGTAGATATGCAGTACTTATACAGCGACGGCGACCTGTATAACTTTATGAATAACGAGACCTACGATCAGATCGCTATCGACAAGGAGACGGTAGGGGATTCTCTGAAATTTGTAAAAGAGAATGAGAGCGTTAAGGTATGCTCCTACAATGGAAGCGTATTTGCCATCGAGCCCCCGTTATTCGTTGAGCTTGAGATCACAGAGACTGAGCCGGGCTTTGCCGGAAATACAGCCCAGGGCGCTACCAAGCCAGCAACTGTAGAGACAGGCGCAGTGGTATACGTACCTCTGTTTGTAAACCAGGGCGACGTGATCAAGATCGACACCAGAACAGGAGAATATCTCTCCAGAGTTTAAAATATGGAAGGCGCTTTGCAGGTCTGAGGATCTGGGAAGCATATCCGGATTTACCAATGAGGACTGCTGCAGAAGAAAGAGGATTTCTGCGGCAGTTTTTCTTTTCTTTCCAATCAATTTTTCTATCCGCATTCTGCGGGAATAAATCTCCAATGTTAAAACAGATATTTCTGCAGGGATCCTGCCCTGCAAAATATAAAACAGCAAAATATTTAAGAAAGGATGGATGCCTATGGAATTTGAGACATTCAAAAAGGAACTTCTGGACAACCTGAAACAGATCCTGGGAGAAGAAAAAAACATACACTTCCAGTCTGTGGAAAAAAACAATGGGATCCGGGAAGAAGCAGTGGTGATCCTGGGGGAAAAGGAGCGGATCGCACCTACGATCTATCTCCGGGAATTTTTTGAAGAATGGGAAGCAGGGAGAAAATCTGCAGAAGAGATCTCCAGAGAAATCCTTCTGCGCAATGCGTCCCAGGAAAGAGAGGTGGATTTTTCATTGGAAAGTTTTGAAAATTATGAAAAAGCCAGAGGCCAGGTGTATTTTAAGCTGGTCAATTATGAGATGAATAAGGGGATGCTGACAAAAATCCCTTATGTCCCTTACCTGGACCTGGCGATAGTGTTTTATTACCGGCTGGAAAGAGGAAATTTCCAGGGAGCCACTATGCTGATCCATAATTGCAACCTGGAGGCGTGGAAGATCGGCCCCAGACAGCTTCTGGAGGACGCCGTGATGAATACCAGCAGAAAACTTCCCTACAGCTTTCAGGGAATGGATGCGCTGATCCGGGAATTGTCCGGAGACGAAGACAGAGACTTATACCCGGGGGAGGAGATCATGTATGTCCTCAGTAATCAGGAAAAATGTTTTGGGGCGGCGGCTCTGCTCTATCCTCATGTTCTCAGCCACATTTCTCAGATCCTCAGAAAAAATTTCTATGTGCTGCCCAGCAGCATTCATGAATGTATCCTGGTCCCGGATCAGGGACAGTATTCCCGGATAGAACTGACGCAGATGGTCAGGGAAGTGAATCGGACACAGGTAGAGGCCGATGAGATTCTTTCTGATCAGGTATATTATTATGACAGACAAAAAGAGAAGCTTATGATGTAAAAGGCAGGTGATACCGCCTGTTCTCTTAATGGAAGCAGGCGGTATTTCCCAAAGCCTTTCTTAAAGCCTTTCTTAAAATTACACTTGTGCTTTACAAGCGGGAAAAAATATGATATGATATGCAGGATGTTAATGATCAGGCACCCGTAGCTCAGGGGATAGAGCAGTGGTTTCCGGTACCATGTGTCGGGGGTTCGAATCCCTCCGGGTGTGTTTTATGCTTTGGGGAGAGCATGGAGTAAGGGGTATTTTGTACTAAGGAGGACAGGTATGTTAGACGATTTCAGAGAATGGCTCTCAGATAATCTGAGGTATATTCTTCTGGGTCTGGCGATTCTGGCGGTTTTGCTTATCCTGTTTTTCGGAGGCCGTGCGCTGTACAGAGTTTTCAGCGGTGGATCTGACCGGGAAAAGCAGCATACAGAACAAGAGAAAAATACTTCTGAGGATGCAGAAGCGGAAGAGGAAGAGGCGGCGGATACCAATGCCCTTGAAAAGGATGCATACCCTGAGGTGAACGCCCTGATAGAGTCCTTTTATGCGGCATGGGGACAGAAGGATGCAGACGCCATGAAAGAGCTGACGGATAATTTCAGTTCTACAGATGAAGCGAAGGTTGTCAATGCAACATATATAGAAAGCTACAGCAATATCCAGGTTTATACGAAAAAAGGACTGGATGAGAACAGCTATGTGGTATTTACATCCTATGATCTGAAATTCCAGGGGGTTGATACACCGGCTCCGGGACTGTCGGAACTGTATGTGATGAAAGACAGCAACGGAAACTGGCGGATCCATAATGATGAATCTGATCAGGATGTACAGGAGTGTATTGAAAAAACCAGACAGGAAGAGGATGTCCAGGAGCTGATCGCACAGGAAGAGGAACGATATGACCAGGCTGTAGAATCCAGCGAAGAACTGAAAAATTATCTGGCACAGCTTGGGGAAGAGACCAACACCGCCCTTATGGCAGATGACGGAGAAATGCTTACCGCTGCTGAAGACTGTAATGTCCGGGCAGACGCCAATGCGTCATCAGAAATTTTAGGAAGGCTTCAGGCCGGAGACCAGGTAAAGAAGCTGGAGAATGCCGGAGACAGTTGGATCAAGGTGGAATATAACGGACAGGAAGCTTATGTTCACGGCGACCTGCTGCAGTAAGAAATGATAGTTATGAATAGAAAATCGGGAGACGCCGGATGGCGCTCCCGATTTTTTTGGTATGACGGGCGCCTGCTGTGCTTGCACGAGCAGGCTTACTGCCCTGTTTTTTCGGCAGGTTTTTCTTTCATGGCCGAGGTATCCAGACTGCCGTCCTCTTTCAGGAAATAAGATTTTCCTTCCAGGGTGATCCAGCCGGTGGCCATAGTACCGTCCCCGTTAAAATAATACTGTTTGTCTCCGATCTTTCTCCAGCCAGTCATAAGCTGGCCGTTTGCCAGATAATACCGTTTCCCCTGACTTTCTACCCAGCCTTCCTGAAGCTTTCCATCGGCAGTGAGATAATACCATTTTCCTGCGCTTTCAAATAAACCGGTTTTTGAACTGCCGTCTTTGTCGATAAAGTACCATTTATCGCCTTGCTTCATCCAGCCGGAATCTGCCAGGATCCCTTCTTCATTGAGGAAATACTGCTTTCCGTCTACGGTGATCCAGCCGGTCTGTTCTTTGCCGTCTGCTCCCAGATAGTGCCGTTGGCTGCCTTCTTCTACCCAGGCGTTTTTTACCATAGCGCCGTCCTGGCCCATGTAGAGCCGGCTTCCGTTGCTGGTGATCCAGCCGGTTGCCATGGTTCCGTCTTCCCGGAAGAAATAGGTCTTGCCGTCAATTTCTTTCATTCCTGTGGAGACAGCGCCGTTTTCATCCAGATAATACCGGTTGCCGTCTTTGTCTGCCCACCCGGGAGATACCGAACCGTCGTCCATAAATAAATACTGCTTTCCGTCAATCTCTGTGAAGCCTGCTGCCATAACGCCGGCGGAAGAAAAATAATATTTTTTTCCGTCAATATCCGCCCAGCCGATCTTGGGAGAGCCGTTTTCATCCAGATAATACTTGCCGCTTTCGTCTTCAAACCAGCCGGTTACAGGAGTTCCGTCAGAATTTCGATAATAAAGGGCGCCTTTTTCCTGGACCCAGCCGGTCTTTACATACCCCTGCCCGTCAAAATAATAGGTTACGCCATCAATCTCCTGGCTGGTATTCTGTATGAAAGATCCGTCGTGGTATTCAAAACGTTTTCCTGTACTGTTATATACCCAATGATCTTCCTGCCGGCTGACCTCCCGGTTCTCCCGGGCAATGAGGTAATTTTTTACCGTACCCATGACAAAGGAAGGAAGGATCAGCAGAAGAAAGCCGGAACAGATGATAAGCAGAGTAAAACATACCCCTTTTACTGTAAATTTCATGGTCTCATCCTCTTTTGCATATATTCGTCCTTCTATTATACATTGAATAACCCGAAAATGGCAAGACAAGGAGGAAACAAATGTGGTATACTAGCCGCAGGCGGCTAGTATCGCTGGCGGTCGCCAAATGAGCGTGAACGCTCGCTTGGCTCCTCGCTTTATGGTATACTAGCCGCAGGCGGCTAGTATCGCCGGCGGTCGCCAAATGAGCGTGAACGCTCGCTTGGCTCCTCGCTTTATGGTATACTAGCTTGTACAATGAAATTTCATCAGATAACAGGAAGGACAGAGGATATGCGTTTGAATAAATATCTCAGCGACGCAGGGATCTGCTCCCGCCGGGAAGCAGACCGTCTCATTGAAGCCGGAAGGGTGGAAGTGGATCAGAAAAAGGCAGTGCCCGGCATGCAGGTAGAGGATACCTGTGTGATAAAGATAGACGGGAAAAAAATCGGACCGGCAGAGAAGAAAGTCCTTCTTGCCTTTCATAAGCCGAAAGGAGTGGAATGTACTGCAGATCCAAGGGTTAAGAATAACGTGATCTCTTATGTGGACTATCCTGTGCGGGTATACTATGCGGGAAGGCTGGATAAGGATTCCCAGGGCCTGCTCCTTCTGACTAATCGGGGAGATCTGGCCAACCGGATGATGAAAGCAGGAAACTTTCATGAAAAGGAATATGAAGTCACGGTGGATAAGCCTGTTACAGAAGGGTTTATCTCCAGGATGAGCCGGGGGATCCCGATCCTGGGCACGGTTACCAGAGAATGCAGGGTGTGGAAAACCGGAGAGAGATCTTTTTCCATTATCCTGACCCAGGGACTGAACCGGCAGATCCGGAGAATGTGCGAATATCTGGGGTATCAGGTGGTTTCGCTGAAAAGAGTGCGGATCATGAATATCCGCCTGGGAGAGCTGCCTGTGGGAGCCCTGCGAGAGATCAGAGGACAGGAGCTGGAGCTTCTGGAAAAAACACTGAAGGAGAAGCCTCCTGTGCGGGAAGTGTTCCGGGGAGGAAAGCCTGTAAAAAATCCGGGGAAATACCGTACTCCCGGGAAGAAAAAGAAAAGCTGGAGGAGAGATTCCTGATGGATAAGATCGAGAGAATGAAGGAATTGATCCCGGTACTTCAGGAGGCCGGCAAGGCCTATTACCAGGAAGACCGGGAGATCATGAGTAATTTTGAATATGACAAGCTGTATGATGAGCTGGAGGCTCTGGAGAAGGAGACCGGAGTGACCCTTGCCGGGAGCCCTACGGTATCTGTAGGATATGAGGCTTTGGAGGAACTGCCCAAGGAAGCCCATGAAACCCCAATGCTTTCCCTGGACAAGACGAAAGACGTAGAGGCGCTCCGGGATTTTATCGGAGATCAGAAAACCCTCCTTTCCTGGAAGCTGGACGGGCTGACGATTGTTCTGACTTATGGAGACGGCAAGCTCCAGAAGGCGGTTACCAGAGGAAACGGCGTGGTGGGGGAAGTGATCACCAACAACGCCAGAGTCTTTAAAAATATTCCTCTTCAGATCTCCTTTAAAGGGGACCTGGTCCTTCGTGGAGAGGCCATTATCACCTACTCGGATTTTAAGAAGATCAATGAAGAGATCGAAGATGTGGACGCCAGATATAAAAATCCCAGGAACCTGTGCAGCGGCTCTGTCCGGCAGCTGAATAATGAGATCACAGCCAGAAGAAACGTTCATTTTTACGCTTTTTCTCTGGTCAGGGCCCAGGGTGTGGACTTCCAGAATTCCAGGGAAAAGCAGTTCTTGTGGCTGAAGGACCAGGGATTTGACGTAGTAGAGTACCGGGTAGTGACCCGGGATACTTTGGATGAGGCCATGGAATATTTCTCCGGGCAGGTGGCGAAAAATGATTTCCCATCAGACGGTCTGGTAGCTCTTTACGACGATATCGCCTATGGAGATTCTCTGGGTACTACGGCAAAATTCCCCAGAAATTCCTATGCCTTTAAATGGAAGGATGAAGTGCGGGAGACTACGCTGAAAGAGAT
>CALWSM010000049.1 GCA_944384185.1 uncultured Blautia sp.
CTCCGGATAAAGGTGAGCATGTTCTTCTCTGTTTCCATCACATTGATCCATTCAAATCCGTCCGTATCATAATCCTCTTCAAAAAGCGCCGGCTGTTCTTTATACAGCTTCAGCAGAGCTTTCATATAGTCCTGCATTGCCCTGTGATCCTTCTCTTCCAGAAGATTCCAGTCCAGGGATCTCTGCTCAGACCATTCCTGCTCCTGGGCAAATTCCTGGCCCATGAACAGAAGCTTCTTTCCCGGATGGACCATCATATAGCCAAGGGCGGCCCGCAGGTTCGCCATCTTCTTCTCTTTGTCTCCCGGCATCTTATTCAGGAGAGAGCCTTTCCCGTGGACTACCTCGTCATGAGACAGACTCAGCAGGAATTTCTCACTGTAGGCATAGATCATGCTGAAGGTCAGCTCGTCATGGGCGCCGCTTCTGTAGATAGGATCCTTCTTCATATAATCGATAAAGTCGTTCATCCAGCCCATGTTCCACTTATAGTCAAAGCCCAGGCCGTCGTCCTCCACCTTGCCCGTGATCTTCGGCCAGGCTGTGGATTCCTCTGCGATCAGAAGGGCGTCGGGATGTTTTTTCTTAAAGATCGAATTCAGGTGCTTCAGGAACTCGATGGCTTCCAGATTTTCATTTCCCCCATAGATATTGGCTACCCATTCTCCGTCATTTTTTCCGTAATCCAGGTAAAGCATGGAAGCCACGGCGTCCATACGGATTCCGTCCGCATGATACTTCTCCGCCCAGAACAGCGCATTGGCGATCAGGAAATTCTTTACCTGAGGACGTCCGTAATTGTAGATCAGGGTTCCCCAGTGGGGATGCATCCCCTGCCTTGGATCCAGATGCTCATACAGGCAGGTGCCGTCAAAGTTGGAAAGTCCGAATGTATCCTTGGGGAAATGGGCCGGTACCCAGTCCAGGATCACCCCGATCCCCTGCTGATGCATATAGTCCATGAAATACATAAAGTCCTCACAGCTTCCATAGCGGCTGGTAGGCGCATAGTATCCGGTCACCTGGTATCCCCAGGACTCGTCCAGAGGATGTTCCATAACCGGCATCAGTTCCACATGGGTATAGCCCATGTCTTTTACATAGTCAGCCAGAAGGGGAGCGATCTCTCTGTAATTATAAAAAAGCCGCCCTTCTTCTTCCGGTTTTCTCCAGGAGCCCAGGTGCATTTCGTACACAGCCAGAGGCTTCTTCTCGTCGTGAAGGTGTTTTCTGGACTTCATCCAGTCTCCGTCACCCCACTGATATTTCTTCAGATCTGCAACAATGGAAGCTGTCTTAGGCCGAAGCTCCGCTTCATTTCCATAAGGGTCCGATTTCAGATAGACCAGGGAGCCCTTTGCCTTGATCTCATATTTGTACAGAGCGCCTGTCTTGACTCCCGGGATAAACAGTTCATAAATGCCGGAGACATTCAGGCGGTTCATCTGATGGCGCCTTCCGTCCCAATGGTTAAAATCGCCCACTACACTGACCCGCATGGCGTTGGGCGCCCACACGGCAAAATAAACGCCGGATACCCCATGGATCGTCATGGGATGTGCGCCTAATTTCTCATAAATATCGTAGCAGATCCCTGCGCAGAACTGCTGCTCTTCCTCTACAGAGATCTGTTTTTCAAAAGCATATGGATCATAAAACTTTTCTGTGACGCCTTCATCATAAACGGCTTCATATTTATATTTCGGGATCTTGTCCCCGGGGATCAGCACGGCGAAATAACCTGCTTCGTCCTGCTGCTCCATCTCATACTCTTCTTTTTCCTTTGTGAGGACCACCTTTACCTGCCGGGCGTCCGGCAGAAAGCACTGGATCAGGATACCCTGGGAAGTCACTTGCGGCCCCAGGAGTTTTTTCGGTTCACTTTCCTCAGAATATACAACGGCCTCTATTTCCGGCCAATCCATCATCTCATATAATTTTTCAGACATAATGCTCCTCCTTTGCTTCATTCTATCATCAAAACCAGGGGTTGTAAAGTTTCAAACTGCCGCAGTAAAGAGCAGTTCTGTAAAATGTATAAATTTTATTTTTTCAAAATAAAATCGTTGTGCATTTTCCACACATAAAGTATAATTAGTATAACTTCGCTTATGAAAATTATCTTAACAGCGATTTTACAATTACAACTAAGGAGGTACCAATGCATGCTTGACCAAAGCTACTACGAAAAAGCTGCCGAGATCATTGACCGCTATGGACGGAAAGCAGGCTCTCTGATCCCCATTATGCAGGAGATCCAGGAAGAATATCGTTATCTGCCTGGAGAGCTGCTCACTTATGTAGCCAAAGAGATCGGCGTGACAGAGGCCAAGGCCTACAGTGTTGCAACCTTTTATGAAAACTTTTCTTTTGAGCCAAAGGGAAAATATATCATCAAGGTCTGTGACGGAACAGCCTGTCATGTGCGTAAATCCATTCCCATTCTGGAGGCTCTGCAGAAAGAGCTGGGACTTAGCAGAAAGAAACATACTACCGACGATATGATGTTCACCGTAGAAACCGTTTCCTGCCTGGGCGCCTGCGGACTGGCTCCCACTCTCACCGTCAACAATGAAGTCCATCCTTCCATGACGCCGGAAAAAGCTCTGGAACTGATCACAGAACTGCGAGGTGACAATATATGATAATAGAAAACAGAGACGCTTTATTAAAAGAGAGGGAACTTGCCCGGAAAGAGATCGATTCCTTTGACTGCCGTATCCTGGTATGCGCAGGAACCGGCTGCGTTGCCTCCGGTTCTGAAAAGATCTATGAAAAAATGAAAGAGCTGTGCCAGGAAATGCCCGGAGTATCTGTGGAATTCCAGAAGGACGTCCCCCATATCGGCACTGTTAAGACCGGATGCCAGGGGATCTGCGAATTAGGGCCTCTGGTGCGTATCGAGCCTCTCCATTATCAGTATGTGAAAGTGACGGAGGAGGACTGTACGGAAATTTTCCAGCGTACTGTTCTGAACCATGAGCCGGTGGAGCATCTTTTCTACAAAAAAGGCAAAGAATCCTACCCTTCCCCGGACGAGATTCCGTTTATCGCCAAGCAGACCAGGATCGTACTGGAAAACTGCGGAAAATTCGATGCAGAATCTCTTGACGAATACATAGCCTCCGGCGGATATGACGCTCTGACAAAGGCTCTTTTCGATATGCCCCCGGAAGATGTTCTGGATGAAGTGGATAAATCAAAGCTGAGAGGCCGGGGAGGCGGCGGTTTCCCCGCAGGAAGAAAATGGAAGCAGGTGGCGGCCCACAAAGAAGAGCCGGTCCACTATATTGTCTGTAACGGCGACGAAGGAGATCCCGGCGCATTCATGGACGGAAGCGTAATGGAAGGGGATCCCTATCGTCTCATCGAAGGTATGACCATCGGCGCATACGCCACCGCCTGTCATGACGGTTACATCTATGTGCGGGCAGAATATCCCTTATCTGTAGCCCGTCTTCGCAAGGCCATCCGCCAGGCGGAGGAAAAGGGGCTTTTAGGCGATAATATCCTGGGAAGCGGCTTCTCCTTCCATCTCCATATCAACCGGGGAGCCGGCGCCTTTGTATGCGGGGAAGGCTCTGCTCTTACCGCTTCTATCGAAGGCGACAGAGGTATGCCCCGTGTGAAGCCTCCCAGAACTGTAGATCAGGGTCTCTGGGCGAAACCTACGGTCTTAAATAATGTGGAAACCTTTGCCAATGTTCCCGGCATTATCTTAAAAGGCGCCGACTGGTTCCGCACCATCGGAACAGAGGGAAGCCCGGGTACCAAGACCTTCTCGATCACCGGCGCTATTGAAAATACCGGCCTTATTGAGGTGCCTATGGGCACTACTCTCCGTGAGATCATCTACGATATCGGCGGCGGTATCAAAGGCGGCGGCGACTTTAAGGCTATCCAGATCGGCGGTCCTTCCGGAGGATGTCTGACCAAAGACCATCTGGACGTGGGACTGGATTTTGACAATGTGAAGAAATACGATGCGATCATGGGATCCGGCGGCCTGGTTGTCATGGACGAGAATACCTGTATGGTAGAGGTGGCCCGTTTCTTCATGAGCTTTACCCAGCGGGAGTCCTGCGGAAAATGCGTTCCCTGCCGGGAGGGTACCAAGCGTATGCTGGAGATCCTGGAACGGATCGTAAACGGCGAAGGAAAACTGGAGGATCTGGACACCCTGGAAGAACTGGCATCCATGGTAAAAAACATGGCTCTGTGCGGTCTGGGAAAGAGCGCTCCTCTGCCGGTTATCAGCACTTTAAAGACCTTCCGCAAGGAATATGAAGAGCATATCCTGGAACATAAATGTGCGGCCAAGAGCTGTACGGCTATGCGCAAATACATCATCAATCCGGAATTCTGCAAGGGCTGCGGCAAATGTGCCAAGAACTGCCCGGTAGGCGCTATTTCCGGCGTCCGCAAACAGGCTTACCATATTAATCCGGATGTATGTATCAAGTGCGACGCCTGCCGTGACAACTGTGCATTTGATGCGGTATATGTTGAATATTAGGAGGGAAGATTTATGGGATTTATGACAATAGACGGCAGAAAAGTTGAATTTACAGACGAAAAAAATGTCCTTTCTGTCATTCGCAATGCCGGCATCAATCTGCCTACACTGTGCTATCACTCTGAGGTATCTACCTTCGGCGCCTGCCGCCTGTGCACCGTGGAGGACGACAGAGGAAGGACCTTTGCTTCCTGTTCCGAAGTGCCAAGAGACGGCATGGTGATCTACACCAACTCCGGCAGGATCAAAAAATACAGAAAGCTTATCGTAGAGCTGCTCCTTTCCGCCCACTGCCGCGACTGTACCACCTGTGTAAAAAGTGGCGAATGTGTGCTTCAGGATCTGGCTCACAGAATGAACATCACCACCGTCCGGTTCCAGAACACCAGGGAGATCCGTCCTCTGGACACCAGCTCCCCCGCTCTGGTCCGGGACCCCAACAAATGTATCCTCTGCGGCGACTGTGTCCGGGCATGCAGCGAGATCCAGGGCCTGGGGGTTTTAGGCTTTGCTTTCCGGGGCACCGACGCTATGGTCATGCCGGCCTTTAATAAGACTCTGGCAGAAACCGACTGTGTCAGCTGCGGCCAGTGCCGGGTATATTGTCCTACCGGCGCCATCAGCATCAAGACCCACATGGATCAGGTATGGGAGGCTATCGCCGACCCGGATACCCGGGTGGTTGCCCAGGTAGCGCCTGCTGTCCGGGTAGCTGTGGGAGACGCCTTCGGACTGGACAAGGGCAACAGCGTTATGGGCAAACTGGTTGCCGTACTCCACCGCATGGGATTTGACGAAGTGTACGATACCGCCTTCGCCGCCGACCTGACCATCATGGAGGAATCCAAAGAATTCCTGGAACGTCTGGGACAGGCAGATAAGCTGCCCCTGTTCACCTCCTGCTGCCCGGCCTGGGTCAAATTCCTCTGCGACCAGTATCCGGAATACAAGGAGAACCTTTCCACCTGCCGGTCTCCTCAGGGAATGTTCTCGGCAGTGATGAAAGAATACTACCGGGGCTATGAGAAAAACCAGGGCAAAAAGACCTTCGTGGTATCCATCATGCCCTGTACTGCAAAGAAGATGGAGATCCTCCGTTCCAACAGCTTTACCAAAGGGGAACAGGATACCGATGTGGTCATTACCACCACTGAAGTGATCCGGATGATCCGCAACTCCGGCATTGAATTTGCTACACTTGTACCGGAAGCCTGCGACATGCCCTTCGGCTTCGGTTCCGGCGCCGGCGTGATCTTCGGCGTTACCGGCGGTGTGACAGAAGCCATGCTCCGCCGTTTCGCAGACAAGCACGACAAGGCCACCATGGACTCGGTAGCTGAGGCTGGCGCCAGAGGGGACGAGGGCATCAAGGAATTTTCCGTAACCTACAAAGGGATCCCTCTCAACGTCTGTGTGGCCAGCGGCCTGGCAAACGCCCGGACGGTAATGGAAAATATAAAGAGCGGAAAGAAACATTACCATATCGTAGAGATCATGGCCTGCAGACGAGGCTGTATCATGGGCGGCGGCCAGCCGCCAAAAGCGGGCACCCGCACCAAGGCAGCCCGAAGCAGGGGTCTGTATCAGGCGGACAATGTGACCAGTATCCGAAAGGCTGATGAGAATCCACTGATCCTCTCTCTCTACGACGGCCTGTTAAAAGGCAAAGAGCATGAGCTGCTCCATGTAGATAGCTATTAAAATTTCTCTTATATAGAAGATGGGGCTGTGAAAAATGATCTCTCATTTTTCACAGCCCCATCTCTTTTCAGACAGCAAAGCCCGCTTTTCTATCATATCCTGTGGATAAACAGACCGCTTCTCAGCTTCGGCTCAAACCAGGTGGATTTTGGAGGCATCAGCTGATCTGCGTCCGCCACCCTGATCAGTTCCATCATATCCGTGGGATACAGCCAGAAAGCAGCGCCGCCTTCCCGGTCCGCCCGCTCCTCCAGTTCCTGAAAGCCGCGGATCCCTCCCACAAACTGGATCCCGGGATCCTCTTTCGGGTTTCTGATCCCCAGGACAGGCTCCAGAAGCCAGTCCTGAAGAAGGGATACATCCAGATTCTTTACCGGATCCTCCGATGTATATTCTTCCCGGATCGTCAGACGGTACCAGTTTTTCTCCACATACAGGCCGAAGACCCCTTTCTTCTCCGGTTTCACAGGACAGCTTCCTTCCTTCTCTACCCGGAAGCATTTTTCCACTTCTTTTAAAAATTCTTCTCCGGTCTTTCCACCCAGATCCTTTACCACACGGTTGTATTCCACAATGTGCAGTTCGTCCCAGGGAAACAGCACGCTGAGAAAATAGTTAAAAGGCTCTTTTCCCGTATAATCGGGATTTTTTTCTCTCCGCTTTTGTGCGATCCTTACGGCGGCCGCCGCCCTGTGATGGCCGTCAGCCACATAAATCCGATCCATTTTTTCAAACAGGTTCCGGATCTTTTCGATCACATTTCCTTCATAGACCGTCCAAACTCTATGGCGCACTCCATCCCCGCCCTGGAAATCGTAGCTGGGATAGCTGCGCTTTCTTATATCCAGCAGTCTGCGGAGCTGGGGATCCGGACGGTGGGCCAGAAAGATCGGTCCGGTCTGGGCGTGGCAGGCCTCGATATGCCGGATACGGTCCGCCTCTTTTTCCGGCCGGGTGTTTTCGTGCCGTTTGACTACATTCCCCAGATAGTCGTCCACAGAAGCGCAGCCAACCACCCCGGTCTGCACATGGTTCCCTGCGGTGAGCTCATAGATATAATAGCAGGGTTCCCTATCCTGGCACAGATTTCCTGTATCTATCAGCTTCCGGAGAAGCTCTCCCGCTTTTTCATATACCTCAGGACTATACATATCTGTCTCCTCCGGGAAATTTGTTTCCGGGCGGTCTACCCGCAGAAAAGACAGGGGATGGTCCTCGATTTCTTTAACCGCCTCTTCCCTGGTAAAGACATCGTAGGGAAGCGCTGCGATCTGGGCTGCCTTTACCGCCTGGGGGCGGATGGCCGGAAATGGTTTTACAACTGCCATAAAAACCTCCTAAGTCTTGGTAATTCTCAGCTTTCCAAGGAGCCGGACCGTTTTCAGGATCCTTTTGCGGTTTCTCCTTATAGAATCTGCTATGTTTTTTGCTTTCTTCATCTGTTTCAGTCTTTTTTGAAAAGATGTTGTTTTTTTCATTTTTACCCCATTATTTTACAATACGGACTCTGTATACGCCTTTGATATTTTTCAGCGTATCTGCCACTTCTTTGGAGATCGGGGAAGATACGTCGATCATGGTATAGGCGTAGTCTCCTTTACTTTTGTTTGTCATATTCGAGATATTTACTCCCGCATCACCCAGTGTTTTCGTGAACTGGCTGATCATATTGGGGATATTCTTATGGTTAATCGTCACCCGTCCTACGTCTACGCAGGCTCCGGCGTCACAGTTGGGATAATTTACGGAATTTTTGATGTTTCCGTTTTCCAGATAATCCATGATCTCCTGGACAGCCATTGCCGCACAGTTGTCCTCTGACTCCTCGGTAGAAGCTCCCAGATGGGGCGTTACCAGTGTATTCGGCGTGCTGGCTACCAGAGGATTGGCAAAATCTGTCACATATTTTTTAACCTTTCCTTCCTTCAGGGCTTCCGCCAGGGCTTCTTCATCTACCAGCAGGTCTCTGGCAAAATTCAGAAGGACCACCCCTTCTTTCATCTGGGCGATCTCATCTGCGCCGATCATCTTTCTGGTGCTGTCCATAAGCGGCACATGAATGGTGATATAATCGCAGTCCCGGTAGATCATATTCACATCATTGATATGGTGGATACTCCTTGACAGGCTCCAGGCCGCATCTACAGAGATAAAGGGGTCATAGCCGTAAACCTCCATGCCCAGATGCACCGCCGCATTGGCTACCCGGACGCCGATCGCCCCGAGGCCGATGATACCCAGCTTCTTTCCGCTGATCTCGCAGCCGGCAAATTTTTTCTTCTGCTTTTCCGCTTTCTTTGCAATATCCTGGTCGGCCTCCTGCTGCTCCAGCCATTCGATACCGCCCACGATATCTCTGGAGGCCAGGAGCATACCGGCGATGACCATTTCCTTTACCCCGTTGGCGTTTGCCCCGGGAGTATTGAAGACAACCACTCCTTTTTTTGCAAGGTCCTCCAGAGGGATGTTATTCACTCCTGCGCCGGCTCTTGCCACTGCCACAGTTTTATCGGAAAGCTCCAGGCTGTGCATATCGGCGCTTCTTACCAGGACAGCGTCTGCCTGTGCCAGTTCCTCTGTATTCTCATATTTTCCGGGAAATTTTCCCAGGCCCACCGGTGAGATGGGATTTAAGCAATGATACTGAAACATGATCAACCATTCTCCTTTTCAAAATTCTTCATAAAGCTTACCAGGGCTTCCACGCCTTCCACCGGCATTGCGTTATAGATACTTGCCCGCATGCCGCCTACGCTGCGGTGGCCTTTCAGGTTTTCCAGGCCGGCTTCCTGGGCTTCTTTTACAAATTTGGCGTCCAGTTCCTTATTTCCTGTAATAAAAGGCACATTCATCAGGGATCGGTCTTCCGGTACTACCGTGCCTTTAAACAGGCTGCTGGAATCCAGGAAATCATAGAGGATCCCGGCTTTTTTCTCATTGCGTTCCTTTATGGCGGAAAGTCCGCCCATTTTTTTCAGCCATTTAAATACCTTGCCGCACATGTAGATGCAGTAGCAGTTTGGCGTATTATACATGGAGCCTGCGTCTGCATGGGTCTTAAAGGTCAGCATGGTAGGGGTTCCGGGGAGGACGTCCTCTGTGATCAGGTCCTCCCGGATAATGGAAATGACCATTCCCGCAGGACCGATGTTCTTCTGGACTCCGCCGTAAAGGATCCCGTATCTGCTCACGTCTACAGGTTCGGACAGGAAGCAGGAGGATACGTCTGCCACCAGTGTCTTTCCTTTGGTGTCTGGAAGCTTTTTGAACTTTGTACCGTAAATGGTATTATTCTCACAGATATACACATAATCTGCGTCGGGACTGATAGGAAGATCGGAGCAGTCCGGTATATAGGAATAGGTCTTATCTTCAGAAGAGGCGATCTTATTTGCCTTTCCGTACTTCTGGGCTTCCTGCCATGCTTTCTTGGCCCACTGGCCGGTAACGATATAATCCGCCACCCGGTTCTTCATGAGATTCATGGGGATCATGGCAAACTGCTGGCTGGCGCCGCCCTGAAGAAACAATACCTTATAGTTATCCGGGATTTCCAGCAGGTCTCTTAAATCGGCCTCAGCTTCCTGGATAATGTTTTCAAACATTTTGGAGCGGTGGCTCATCTCCATTACGGACATGCCGCAGCCTCTGTAATCCAGCATTTCCTCTGCCGCTTCTTTTAACACTTCCTCCGGCAGTACCGCCGGTCCTGCTGAAAAGTTATAAACTCTGCTCACAACTCTTTCCTCCTCTTAAATTCTGTTTATAAAGAATGAGGTGCCGCAGTCTACTTTGACTCGCTGCTGCGCCACCTCATAGATACGTGCTGTCCTTATTCTAATCCTTTGACATATTTTTGTCAATAAAAACATTTGTCTTTTCCAGAAAGACATTATGATTCTTTTGCTTTTAAATCCTCTGCGTCAAAGGCGTCCTCGATATTGGCTCCCGGCGATACCATGGGGAATACCTTATCGTCGCTGTCGATGACACAGTCGATGAGAACCGTAGTATTTAAGTCGATGGCCTTCCGGATAGCCTCTGCCAGGTCTTCCTTCTTTGTGACCCGCATACCTACGGCCCCCATAGCCTCCGCCAGCTTCACATAATCTACTTTATCCTGGAGGATCGTATTGGAATACCGTTTTTCATAATAAAGGGTCTGCCACTGGCGCACCATGCCCAGCACCTGGTTGTTGATGATTACTTCTACCAGAGCCATATTATTTCTGGTGGCTGTAGCCAGTTCGTTCATATTCATGCGGAAGCACCCGTCTCCGGCCACGTTGATCACCACTTTGTCCGGATTTCCCATCTTGGCTCCGATGGCTGCGCCCAGGCCGTATCCCATAGTTCCCAGGCCGCCGGAAGACAGGAAGGTCCTGGGGCTCTTAAATTTATAATACTGAGCCGCCCACATCTGGTTCTGTCCTACCTCGGTGGTAATGATGGCGTCGCCGTCTGTCTGACGATACAGCTCCTCGATCACTGCCGGTCCTGTGAGTCCCTGCGGATTATAAGTGAGGGGATATTTCACCTTCAGATCCTCGATCTCCCGGATCCATTCCTCGTGGTTTTCCTGCCGGATCACAGGCAGAAGCCTTTTCAGCACTTCCTTTGCGTCTCCGATGATCCTGCAGTCCGCCAGAACATTCTTATTGATCTCTGCTCCGTCTACATCGATGTGGATGATCCTGGCGTTTTTTGCAAAGTTTCTGGCGTTGCCGATGACCCGGTCAGAGAAACGGACGCCGATGGCGATCAGAAGGTCGCATCTGGTAACGCCCAGATTGGAAGCTTTTGTCCCATGCATACCCAGCATACCGGTATAATAGGGATCCTCTCCGGGGAAAACCCCTTTTCCCATAAGGGAATCGGTTACCGGCGCCTGGATCTTATAGGCCAGCTTGCGGACTTCTTCCCAGGCATTGGACGCCACAGCGCCGCCTCCTACGAAAATGAAAGGTTTTTTCGCCTGGTTGATCAGATCCGCCGCCGTCTGAAGATCTTCCTGGGTGATCTCCTTTACCGAAGGCTGGACCGTCTTCGGCCGGACAGGAGTAAACTCTGTCTTATTGGCCGTCACATCTTTGGTAATGTCTACCAGCACAGGGCCGGGTCTTCCGGTCTTTGCGATCTTAAAGGCTCTCCGGATGGTCTTTGCCAGATTGGCAACATCTTTTACGATAAAGCTGTGTTTGGTGATGGGCATGACCACCCCTGCAATATCCACCTCCTGGAAACTGTCTTTTCCCAGAAGGGGCAGGCCTACATTACAGGTGATCGCCACAAGGGGGATGGAATCCATGTGGGCGGTGGCGATACCGGTGACCAGATTGGTGGCTCCCGGACCGCTGGTGGCCATACACACTCCTACCTTTCCGGTAGAGCGGGCATAGCCGTCCGCCGCATGGGCCGCTCCCTGTTCATGGGAGGTCAGCACATGATGGATCTCTCCCTGGTGTTTATATAATTCATCATAAATATTCAGGATCGTGCCGCCGGGATAACCGAAAACGGTGTCTACTCCCTGTTCCTTCAGACACTCAATAACAATTTCCGCTCCTGTAAGCTGCATAGAAATCTCCTCCCCTTTTTTATCTTTTTGGTACCTCCAGTACAGCTCCACGGTTTCCGCTGGTAACCATCGCCGCATACCTTGCCAGATAACCGGTGGTCACCTTTGGCTCTCTTGGCTGCCATTTTTCTTTTCTCTTTGCCAGTTCTTCCTCTGAAACTGCCAGTTCCAGTCTGTTCTCCGGTATATTGATCCGGATCCGGTCTCCTTCTTCCACCAGAGCGATGGGGCCTCCTACTGCCGCTTCCGGAGAAATGTGTCCGATGGAAGCCCCTCTGGAAGCTCCGGAGAACCTTCCGTCGGTGATAAGGGCTACCGAAGAGCCCAGGCCCATGCCTGCAATGGCAGAGGTGGGATTCAGCATTTCTCTCATACCCGGGCCGCCTTTTGGTCCCTCATAGCGGATCACCACCACGTCGCCGGGAACAATCTTTCCCCCTTTGATCGCAGCGATGGCATCTTCCTCACAGTCAAAGACTCTGGCAGGTCCCTCATGTACCATCATTTCCTCACATACTGCGCTTTTCTTTACCACGCCTCCATCCGGAGCCAGGTTTCCGGTAAGAACGGCCAGTCCTCCGGTCTGGCTGTAGGGATTGTCAATGGGCCGGATCACTTCCGGATTCCGGTTCACACAGTTTTTGATATTTTCTCCCACAGTCTTTCCGGTAACCGTTATGCAGTCCAGATTGAGAAGATCTTTTTTCGCCAGCTCGTTCATCACTGCGTAGACACCTCCGGCCTCGTTCAGGTCTTCGATGTAAGTGGGGCCTGCCGGAGCCAGATGGCAGAGATTCGGCGTTTTCTCGCTGATCTGATTTGCAAAGGTAATATCAAAATCCCAGCCGATCTCATGGGCGATGGCAGGCAGATGGAGCATACTGTTGGTGGAGCAGCCCAGCGCCATATCCACGGTAAGGGCATTCAGGATAGCGTCTTTTGTCATAATGTCTCTGGGACGGATATTCCGGCGGTACATTTCCATAACCTGCATGCCCGCATGCTTTGCCAGTTTGATCCTCTCGGAATAAACTGCTGGGATAGTTCCGTTCCCTTTCAGGCCCATTCCCAGGACTTCTGTCAGGCAGTTCATACTGTTAGCCGTGTACATTCCGGAGCAGGAACCGCAGGTTGGACAAACTTTATTTTCAAATTCTTCCACTTCTTCCTCAGTCATGGTTCCTGCGCTGTAGGAGCCTACTGCCTCAAACATGGAGGAAAGACTTCTCTTCTGCCCGTGGACTTTTCCCGCCAGCATGGGGCCGCCGCTTACGAATACCGTAGGAACGTTGATCCTGGCTGCAGCCATTAAAAGTCCCGGTACATTCTTGTCACAGTTTGGCACCATGACCAGCGCATCAAACTGGTGCGCCATCGCCATGGCTTCGGTAGAATCTGCGATCAGGTCTCTGGTGACCAGAGAGTATTTCATGCCGATATGCCCCATGGCAATACCGTCGCACACGGCGATAGCCGGGAACACGATAGGGGTTCCTCCTGCCATGGCCACTCCCAGTTTTACAGCCTCTACGATCTTATCCAGGTTCATATGGCCCGGTACGATCTCATTATGGGAGCTGACGATCCCTACCAGCGGCCTGGATAATTCTTCTTTTGTCAGTCCCAGTGCGTTAAATAAAGAACGGTGGGGTGCCTGCTGCATCCCGGTTTTTACTGCGTCGCTTCTCATAATCTTTTTTCCTTTCTATGTATCGTCACATATTTTTCATCTTTATGCTTCAGATCCTGTTATATGCGTTCTGCGATCAGATCTCCCATTTCTTTTGTTCCTACCTGTTTCATGCCTTCTGACATGATGTCGCCTGTGCGGTAGCCCTCTTTCAGCACCTGCTGGACGGCGGCTTCCACTGCGTCTGCTTCCTTATCCAGATCCAGGGAGAACCGGAGCATCATGGCTGCGGAAAGAATGGTGGCGATGGGATTGGCAACGCCCTTTCCCGCAATATCCGGGGCAGAACCGTGGCTTGGCTCATAAAGGCCGAACTTCGTCTCATTTAAGCTGGCGGAGGAAAGCATTCCGATAGAACCGGTGACCATGCTGGCCTCGTCAGAGAGGATATCCCCGAACATGTTCTCTGTGAGGATCACATCGAACTGCCCCGGGTTATGGACCAGCTGCATAGCGCAGTTATCTACCAGCATATGCTCCAGGGTGATATCCGGATAATCTGCCGCCACTTCTTCCACGACTTTTCTCCAGAGTCTGGAGGAATCCAGCACGTTTGCCTTATCCACGCTGGTAACCTTCTTTTTTCTCTTGCCGGCGATCTCAAAGGCTTTCACTGCGATCCGGCGGATTTCCTTCTCGTCATAGGTCAGGGTGTCGATGGCCTTTCTCACTCCGTTTTCTTCTACGGTCCTTCTCTCGCCGAAATAAAGGCCTCCGGTCAACTCCCGGACAATGATCATATCAAATCCCTCTCCGATCACCTCTTCCTTCAAAGGGCAGGCTCCCTTCAGTTCATTATAGAGATAAGCGGGACGGAGATTTGCAAAAAGATTCAGGGCTTTCCGGATCCCCAGAAGTCCTGCCTCCGGTCTTTTGGAAGGCTCCAGCCGGTACCAGGGAGAAGTCTTGGCGTCTCCTCCGATGGATCCCATCAGCACTGCATCAGAGTTCTTTGCCGTGTCGATGGCTTCCTGGGTAAGAGGCACTCCGCAGGCGTCAATGGACGCTCCGCCCAGAAGCACTTCTTCATAGTTGAATTTATGTCCGTATTTTTCACAGACCTTATCTAATATTTTCTTAGCCTCGCCTACGATCTCCGGACCGATACCGTCTCCGGGGATCAGGGAAATCTTATATTCCATATCTATAGTCTCCTTTCCTGTCTTTAACCTTCTGTTTCGGTCAATTTGCACAGTGTAATTAGATATATGATAATCCTTTTCTATCCATAATTCAAGTCATAATAAGATAACCGGCTATGCCTTTTCGTTATATCTTCCATTCTTTCCGGGGAGCTTTT
>CALWSM010000050.1 GCA_944384185.1 uncultured Blautia sp.
CTGGTGGCACTGGCGGCGGTGATCGTTCTGCGGAAGAACGCTACGATCCGGGTATTGGATGTTATGGTGCCGGTGATGGCGGTGTGTTACCTGCTGATCACCCTTTTCATTATTGTAACAAATCTGGGGGCTCTTCCGGGAGTTTTCCAGATGATCTTTGCTGAGGCCTTTGGTCTGCGCCAGGCAGCGGCAGGAGGGATCGGAGCCGTGATCATGAATGGGGCAAAGAGGGGGCTGTTTTCCAATGAGGCCGGTTCCGGCTCCGCTCCCTGTGCAGCCGCTGCGGCAGATATCAGTCATCCTGCCAAAGAAGGGCTTCTTCAGGCTCTGGGGGTCTTTATCGATACTCTGGTGATCTGCAGCTGTACGGCCATGATCATGCTGCTGACTCCGGAAAACATGACCGCCGGACTGGAGGGGATGGATCTTCTCCAGACCGCAATGAACTATCATATGGGAAGCCTGGGAGGGGTGTTTATCGCAGTGATCCTCTGGCTTTTCAGCTTTTCCACCTTTATCGGCATCCTCTTTTATGCAAGGCCGAATCTTGCTTATCTTTTCGGGGATAACTGGATCTCTCAGACCCTGTATAAGATCCTGGCGCTGGTGATGCTTTTTGTGGGAGGACTGGCGGCCTATACTTTTGTCTGGGATCTGGGAGATTTCGGGGTGGGTCTGATGACCATCTTTAATATGACGGCGCTGATCCCTATGGCTCCTCAGGCAGTCCGGGCTCTGAAAGATTATGAAAAGGAGAAATAACTGGACAAAAGTAAAAGATTGACCATTGTATTTTGGCTGTAATTGTAGTAGCATTTTACTGTACTTTTTTTGGACCAGATCAAGGGGAAGGGATCTGAGCGGACAGCTCCGCTTTGTTTTCCAGGAGAGTTTGATTTGATAAGAAAGGACGTATTGTAAATGCTGCAGATTCAACATATCCGCAAGGAATACCGAACAGGAAAGCTGGTGCAGAAGGCTCTGGACGATGTGAGCCTGAACCTGAGAGACAATGAATTTGTGGCCATTCTTGGACCCAGCGGTTCAGGAAAGACCACACTTTTGAACATTATCGGAGGTCTGGACCGGTATGACAGCGGAGATCTGATCATTAATGGTATTTCTACCAAAAAATATAAAGACCGGGACTGGGATTCCTACCGGAACCATACCATCGGCTTTGTTTTTCAGAGTTATAATCTGATCCCTCACCAGACTGTTTTGGCCAATGTGGAGCTGGCGCTGACGATTTCCGGAATAGGAAAGACAGAAAGGCGCCAGAGAGCCATTCATGCTCTGGAAGAAGTGGGCCTTGGAGAACAGCTGCATAAAAAGCCCAACCAGATGTCCGGCGGGCAGATGCAGAGGGTAGCCATTGCCAGAGCTTTGGTCAACGATCCGGATATCCTCCTGGCGGATGAGCCCACCGGCGCCCTGGACAGCGAGACCAGCGTGCAGGTCATGGATCTTTTAAGAGAGGTGGCAAGGGACCGGCTGGTGGTCATGGTCACCCACAATCCGGAGCTGGCCCAGGAATACGCCACCAGGATCGTAAATTTAAGAGACGGAAAGATCCGGTCAGATACGGATCCTTTTGTCCTTGATCAGGAGCAGGAGGAGCCCCCTGAGCATAAAAATATGGGAAAGTCTTCCATGTCTTTCCTGACGGCCCTGTCTTTGAGCTTTAACAACCTGCGGACCAAGAAGGCCAGGACCCTGCTGACTTCTTTTGCGGGATCTATCGGGATCATCGGTATTTCCCTGATCCTGGCTCTGTCAACGGGGGTCAACGACTATATCCAGAATGTGGAGGAGGAAACCTTATCGGAATATCCTCTGCAGATCCAGAGTACGGGGGTAGACTTTTCTTCTATGCTTTCCGGGAATACCGCAGGAGAAGAGGAGAAGGAATCCGGGGATATCAATGTGATCGATATGGTCACCGATATGTTTTCTACTATGGACTCCAACGATCTGGAGTCTCTGAAAAAATATCTGGACAGCGGGGACAGCGGTATTGAGAAATATACCAACGCCATTGAGTATTCTTACGATGTTGTCCCGCAGATCTATCTCCAGGAAGAGGACGGGGTCCGCCGGGTAAATCCGGACAGCTCTTTTGAAGCCCTGGGGTTTGGTTCTTCCAGCAGCTCCAGCAGTATGATGTCCTCCATGATGAGCACCGACGTGTTTTACGAGATGCCGGAAAACACCGATCTGTATATGGATCAGTATGAGGTGAAGGCGGGACGCTGGCCGGAAAAATACAATGAGTGCGTGCTGGTGCTGACCTCCGGGGGAAGCATCAGTGATTTTATGCTGTACACCCTGGGACTGCGGGATTCTGTGGAGCTGGACGATATGGTCCGCCAGTTCATCAATGAAGAAAATGTGGAAGTCCCGGAAGACATGGGAACCTATACCTATGAGGATATCCTGGGGATCACCTTTAAACTGGCAGACAGCGCAGATTATTATGAATATGACGATCAGTACCAGGTGTGGAGAGATAAGACAGACGACAAAGAATATATGAAGGGTCTGGTCGATCAGGGAGAAGACCTGGAAATCGTAGGGATCGTACAGCCAAGGGAAGACGCCAACGGAGCCCTTCTCACTGCAGGGATCGGCTATACCTCCGCCCTTACGGAGCATGTGGCCGGGGAAGCGGAAAAGAAAGAGATCGTACAGAAGCAGCTGGCAGACCATAAGGTGAATGTCTTCACCAATCAACCCTTCGGGGAGGAGAGCAGCCAGTCAGACTTTAATATGGATTCCCTAGTGACTATAGATGAAAATGCGCTGAAGGAAGCCTTTCAGTTTGATGAAGATACTATGACCCAGGGGCTTTCCGGTTCCTTTGATTTCTCCGGAATGGAGGGGATCGACCCGGGAACCCTGGATCTTTCCGGTATGCTGGATCTGGGGAGTATCTCTCTGGAACTGCCCCAGATGCCGGAAATGAACCTGGGAGACCTGATGGGAAGCCTGAACATCCAGGTGACCTCCCAGGATATGGAAACTATGGTTTCCGGTCTGCTGGAGGGATACCAGGCCTACGCCCAGGGAAATCCCCAGGCGGACTATTCCCGGCTGGGGGAGTATTTCCTGGAATATCTCCAGACAGAGGAAGCCAGGACTCTTCTCGGTGACAGTGTAAAAGAGATCATGGCTCAGAACGGTACCATCACTGCATCACCGGAACAGATCCGGGAAATGTTCGGAGAAGTGCTGACCGGCTTCCAGGCCTATGCAGCCCAGAATGGTCTGACCGATGAAAGCGGTCAGATAGATCCGGAACTGTTTGACGACTATCTTCTGGAGTATCTCCAGACCCCGGAAGCCCAGGAGATCCTTGGCAGATGGGGAGAGGAGCTTTTCCAGACAAACGGAGAAGTCTGGGTGACCCAGGAGCAGCTGGAAGGCCTGGCGGGAAACCTGGCCGCAGGCTATCAGAGCTATGCCGCAGCCAACGGCCTTCCTGATCCGGCTCAGATGGGCGGCTATTTTGCAGACTACCTGAATACGGAGGACGCCCAGTCAAGGCTGACCCAGGGCTTATCCTCTATGATCGATACCGGAAGTCTCCGGGATCAGATCTCTCAGTCCATGGAGAGCTATATGCAGCAGATCATGGCTTCCTATACAGGAACTCTGGGGCAGGCCCTCCAGACTCAGATTTCTTCTGCCATGGAGGAGATGATGAACCAGATCAGCGGCGCTATGGAAACCGCCATGACCCAGGCCATCGCCCAGATCGGAGCAAACCTCCAGTCTGCCATGAATATTGACCCGGAGGTCTTTTCCAATGCCTTTCAGGTGAATATGGACGGAGAGGAGATGGCGGAGCTTTTCATGTCCATGAATTCCACCCAGGACGCCACTTATGAGGGCAATCTGAGGAATCTGGGCTATGTGGATTTTGACGTGCCAAGCGGTATCGACATCTATCCCAAAGATTTTGAGAGCAAAGAATATGTGGTGGATATCCTGGACAGCTACAACAGCCGTATGGAGGCCGAGGGAAAGGAGGAACAGGTGATCACCTATACAGATGTGGTGGGTACCCTGATGTCCTCGGTTACAGATATCATTGATATCATCAGCTATGTGCTGATCGCCTTTGTAGCCATTTCTCTGGTGGTGTCCTCCATTATGATCGGTGTGATCACCTACATCAGCGTGCTGGAGAGAAAGAAGGAGATCGGTATCCTCCGGGCGATCGGAGCCTCCAAGGGAAATATTTCCCAGGTGTTTAACGCAGAAACCTTTATCATCGGCTTTTTTGCCGGGCTTCTGGGGATCCTCATCACCTTATTGCTGCTGATCCCGGGCAACGCCCTGATCCATCATCTGGCAGGGACCGGCAATATCAATGCGGTGCTCCAGCCGGCTCCGGCGCTGATCCTGATCCTGCTCAGCGTGATCCTGACCCTGATCGGAGGACTGATCCCCTCCAGAAAGGCGGCTAAGAGCGATCCGGTGACGGCGCTGAGAACGGAATAGGCAGATCATTTACGATTGCCGGTAATATATCAAAGATCTGAAAATGCACGCTTTATCTTGCGTGCATTTTCTGTTTGTGGTAATATAGATGATAAGGAAAAGAAGAAAAGGTGAAAAAAGATTATGGCAGTAACGATACAGCAGATCGCAGAGAAGGCCGGGGTTTCCAGGGGAACGGTAGACCGGGCGCTCCATCACAGAGGGAGGATCAATCCCCAGGTGGCGGAAAGGATCTGGGAGCTTGCAGACCAGATGGGCTATGTACCCAGAGAAAGGAAAAAGAAGGAAGGCGGCAAAAAGAAAATAAAAATAGGAGTAGTGACCCAACTGGCCAGAGCTTCCTTTATGCTGGAAATAAACCGGGGGATCCGCAGAGCAGCACTGGAGCTGGCGGACAGAGGGATACAGCTGATCCTCAAAGAAGGGATCTCTGTAGATGAAGAAGAACAGTTAAACGCAGTCCGGGAGCTGATGGAGGAGGGGATACAGGGACTGGCCATCATGCCTGTGGACTGCGAGGGCGTCCGGGGGGAGCTGAACCGTCTCACAGATGAGGAGCATATCCCGGTGGTGACTTTTAATTCGGATATCGTGGGGACAAGGAGAAGCTGCTTTGTGGGAATGGATAACCGGCAGAGCGGCAGGACTGCCGCAGGGCTTATGGGGCTTCTCACAGGCGGCAGGGGCAAGATCCTTATTATCACAGGATATTTCAGCAATGATGTGGATAACCAGCGGGTGGACGGCTTTATCGAGGAGGCCAAGAAAAGCTATCCGGATCTGGAGATCGCAGGAGTCCAGGGCAGCTTTGACGATACAGACGAGGTGGAGCGTATTGTGGAGAACGCTCTGACAGGAATTTCCGGGATCCGGGGGATCCTGGTAGTCTCCGGAGGCCAGGCCGGAGTGGGCCGGGCCTTTGAAAAGCTGGGGATCCGGGAACGGCCCTATGTGATCATTTACGATCAGACCCCTAAGAATGAACGGGCGCTGAAGAGCAATGTGGTGGATTTCCTCATCGACCAGAACGGATATGTCCAGGGGTATCGTCCTCCCCATATCCTGGCAGATCTTCTTCTGAAAGAAAGGGAACCGGAGAAAGAATTCTGGTTTACGGATATTAATATCAAAACAAAATATAACCTGTAAATGGAAAGAGCTGCTTCCCCAGGCAGCTTTTTTTGTTGTATGACGGGTATGCGTGCGAAATACTGTGCGTGCAAATATAAAAATAACGCAAAATGGTAAAATGTACGCAAAAAGCACTTGTGCATTTCAGGGTGAAGTGCTATCATGACAGTATAAGAAACTGCAGTGAAAACTGAAAGAAAAGGAGAAGATAAAATGGGAGAAATCAAAAAACTGGGCTATTATGTAAATGGTACTTTTAAGGAGTCAAAAACAGAGAAGTATACAGACGCTTATGACCCGAGCACCGGAGAGGTGATCGCCAAGGTTCCCTGCTGCACCCCGGATGAAGTGGAGGAGGCGATCCAGGCAGCCAAGGCCGCTTTTCCCGGCTGGTCCGGCACGCCGGTAAAGAAAAGAGTACAGATCCTCTACAAAGTACGGGAGCTTCTTTATGCACATATGGAGGAACTGACCATGTCTGTGGCCAGAGAAAACGGCAAGGCCTGGGCGGAGGCCGAAGGGGACGTGCTGAAAGCCATCGAAGGTACAGAACAGGCCATCTCCGCACCGTCTTTGATGATGGGAGAAAGTCTCATGGACGCTTCCAAAGGCTATGACACCGTTTCCTACCGGCAGCCTCTGGGGGTTTTCGCAGGGATCATTCCCTTTAATTTTCCCGCTATGATCCCTATGGGCTGGATGACTCCCATCTGTATTGCCTGCGGAAATACCATTGTACTCAAAGCGGCTACCTTTACCCCCCAGACCTGTATGCGCATCGCAGAACTGTATAAGGAAGCGGGGCTTCCCGACGGGGTCATCAATATTGTAACCTGTTCCCGTCATGAGGCGGAGATCTTCTTAAGCCACCCGGACATAAAGGGTATTACCTTTGTAGGATCCACCTCTGTAGGAAAACACATTTATGCAACGGCGGCCTCTAACGGCAAGCGGGTGCAGGCTCTGTGCGAAGCCAAAAACCATGCCCTGGTGCTGGAGGATGCGCCGATTGAAAGAACAGCGGCAGGGATCATCAACGCTTCTTTCGGCTGCGCAGGAGAGAGATGTATGGCCCTTCCTGTAGTAGTCGTCCAGGAAAGCATTGCCGACCAGCTGGTAAAGGCTATTGTGGAGAAGGCAAAAGGCCTGAAAGTGGGACCGGCCTACGATAAAGCCTCCGGTATGGGACCGGTGATCAACGGAAAACATAAAGAATCTGTGATCGGCTGGATCAATAAAGGGATTGAAGAAGGCGCAGAGCTGGTGCTGGACGGAAGAGACCTTGTTGTGGAAGGATATGAAAATGGATTTTATGTAGGGCCTACGATCCTGGATCATGTAAAACCGGGAATGACCGTAGGAGACCGGGAGATCTTCGGACCGGTGCTCTGTATCAAGAGAGTAAAAGACTTTGAGGAAGGTCTGGCGGTCATGAACGCAAATCCATTTGCCAACGGTTCGGTGATCTTTACCCAGAACGGCCATTATGCAAGAGAGTTTGTCAGCCGCACTGACGGCGGAATGGTAGGGGTAAACGTAGGTATCCCGGTGCCCATCGGAATGTTCCCCTTTAACGGACACAAGCAGTCCTTCTTCGGCGACCTTCATACTCTGGGCAAAGACGGCTACCGCTTCTATACCGAGCGGAAAGTAGTGACCACCCGGTGGTTTGACGAGGAAGAAAAGAAAGTAAAAACCGTTTCCACATGGGACGGGACCATCTGATGAGGGATAGGGCCCAGGCTTGATAAAAGGGGGTTAAAGCAAGTATGAAATATATAGAATTTGACCAGTCCAGGCCTTTTGATCTGGTGCTGCTGGGACGGGTGGCCATTGATTTTAATCCTGCCTACAACGACCAGGTAAAGGAAGAGTTTAAACCCTTAAAGAAAGTACATATGTTTGAAAAATTTGTGGGAGGCTCCCCGGCCAATATCGCGGTGGGGGTTACCCGCCACGGACTGAAGGCGGGCTTTATCGGGAAGGTTTCCGACGACCAGTTCGGCGACTTTGTAACCGAATATTTCCAGGAACAGGGGATCGACACCTCTCATATCACAAGATGTAAAAACGGGGAAAAGCTGGGTCTGACTTTTACGGAGATGCTTTCGCCAAAGGAGAGCAGCATTCTGATGTACCGGAACTGTATCGCCGACCTGCAGCTTCATGTAGACGATATCGACGAGGCGTATATCCGCCAGACAAAAGCCCTTCTGATATCCGGAACCGCCCTGGCCCAAAGCCCTTCCAGGGAGGCTGCCATTAAAGCGGTCATGCTGGCAAAGAAAAATCAGACCAAAGTGATCTTTGATATTGACTACCGGGCGTACAACTGGAAGAACAGGGATGAGATTTCCGTTTATTATTCCATCGTGGCGAAGGAAGCCGATATCATCATGGGCTCAAGGGAGGAATTTGACCTGACGGAAAAACTGATCCAGCCGGGAATGACTGATGAAGAGAGCGCAGCTTACTGGCAGAACTGTAACGCAAAGATCGTTGTGATCAAGCACGGCATGGAGGGTTCCACCGCCTATACCTGCGACGGAGAGAAGTTCAGTATCAGGCCCTTCCCGGTAGAGGCGAGGAAAGGCTTCGGCGGAGGAGACGGCTACGGATCCGGCTTTCTGTACGGCCTGTATCAGGGATGGCCCATCATCGACTGTCTGGAATTCGGCTCCGCAGAGGCTTCTATGATGGTAAGGAGCAATAACTGCTCCGATTCCCTTCCCGGCCCCCGGGAGGTCCAGGATTTTATAAAAGAAGAAAAAGAGAAATTCGGCGAAATGATCGCCAGAGTATAGAGACCAGAAAAGGAGAGGAAAGGTCATGGGGAAAACAATGAGAATGACAACGGCTCAGGCCATTGTAAAGTTTTTAGATAACCAGTATGTGTCCATGGACGGCGTAGAGACCAAATTTGTAGAAGGCTTTTTCACCATCTTCGGACACGGCATCGCCGTAGGCCTGGGAGAAGCCCTGGATACCAACCCGGGACAGCTCCGTGTTTTCCAGGGGAGAAATGAACAGGGTATGTGCCATGCAGCCATAGCTTTTGCAAAACAGAGCAACCGGAAAAGGATCATTCCCTGCGCTTCTTCCATCGGCCCGGGGGCAGCCAATATGGTGACCGCCTGCGCCACCGCTACGGTAAACAATATTCCGCTGCTGGTATTTCCGGCAGACAGCTTTGCTTCCCGGCAGCCGGACCCGGTACTCCAGCAGCTGGAGCAGAGCAGCAGCCTGGCGATCACGACCAACGACGCCTTCAAGCCGGTGTGCAAATACTGGGACAGAGTACTGCGTCCGGAGATGGTCATGACAGCGCTGATCAACGCCATGCGGGTGCTGACAGATCCGGCGGAAACCGGCGCCTGCTGCATTGCCTTGTGCCAGGACGTAGAGGGGGAATCCTTTGATTTCCCGGAATATTTCTTTAAGAAAAGAGTACACAGGATCACCCGGCCTGTGGCTGTGGAGGAAGAGCTGGAGGATCTGACCCGGATCCTTTCCCAAGGGAAAAAACCTCTGGTCATCGTAGGCGGCGGCGTCCGCTATTCCGAAGCAGGGGAAGCTGTGGAGAAATTCTGTGAAGAATTCGGGATCCCCTTTGGAGAGACCCAGGGAGGAAAAAGCGCCTGCAGATCCAGCCATCCTTACTGTCTGGGAGGCATCGGGGTCACAGGAACCTACGCCTCCAATATCATTGCAAAGGACGCAGACGCCGTCCTTGCTATCGGCTCCAGATTATCCGACTTTACCACCAGCTCCAAGCACCTGTTCCGCAATGAAAAGGTACAGTTCCTGACCATTAATAACTGCCGTTATCATGCCTATAAGATGGATGCGGTAAAGGCAGTGGGGGATGCAAAAGTGACAGTGGAAGCTCTGGCTGAGAAACTCCGGGCCAGAGGCTATCATTCCGCTTACACGGACGAGATCCAGAAGGCAAAGGAAGCCTGGGATCAGGAGATGGAGCGGCTGGGCTCCATTGCTTACACAGGAGAAGATTTTGAACCTCTGATCAAGGCAAGGGATCCCAGGACCATACCGGAATTTGTAAAGCTGACTAAAGGGGTGATCACCCAGACCGCAGCCCTGGCAGCCATTAATCGGACCATTGACAAAGATGCTACCATTATCACCGCAGGAGGCTCTCTGCCAAGCTGTATGCAGAGAATGTGGAGAACCGATAAAAGAGGAGGCTACCATGCGGAATACGGCTATTCCTGTATGGGATACGAGGTGGCCGCCACCTTAGGGGTAAAATTCGCAGAACCGGACAAGGAAGTTTACTGCGTGGTGGGAGATTCCAGCTTTCAGATGCTCCACAGCGAGATCATGACCATCATGCAGGAGAGACAGAAGGTAAATATCCTGATCTTTGACAACTGCGGTTTCGGCTGCATCAATAATCTGGAAATGAACCACGGGATCGGCAGTCTTGCCACAGAATTCCGTTACACAGACGGGAAGAAACCCACAGGAGATCTGATCCCGGTGGACTATGCAAAGGTCGGCGAAGGATATGGTCTGAAAACTTATACCTGCCGTACCATAGAGGAACTGGTAAACGCCCTGGAGGATGCCAAGAAACAGGAGAAGGCCTGCCTCTTTGACCTGAAGGTCCTTCCAAAGACCATGACAGACGGCTACGAGTCCTGGTGGGACGTGGGGATCGCCACCACTTCTGAAAAGGAAAGTGTGCGGAAGGCCTGCGAGGGCGTCCTGAAAGGAAGAGAAGAGGCCAGAGCATATTAAGGGAGGTGAAAAAATGGGAAAAGTATTTGGCTATCCGGAATTTGATGAAAAGGGAGAGAAAATCCTGACTACCTATGACAATGATTATAAGGATATGAAAATGGATATCCGGGTTTATCGTATGAAAAAGGGAGAGATCCGGAACTTCTGCCACGAAGGGGAAGAGACTGCAGTGCTGCTTCTGGAAGGAAAAGGGGTCTTTGCCTGGGAGGATCAGAAGGCGGAGGTAAGCCGGGAGAGCGTGTTTACCCAGAGGCCCTGGTGCGTTCATGTGTGTACAGGAACAACGGTTTGTGTAACTGCGGATGCAGAAATGGAGATCCTGGTGCAGCGGACGAAAAATGAAAAGGAATTTCCGGCAAAGCTCTATAAGCCGGAGGACGCCCCCTGGGGCTATTCCTGTCTGGGAAAATTCGGCAATGTGGCAAAGAGAAGAGTGAATACCATCTTTGACCATGATATCGCCCCCTGGTCCAATATGGTCCTGGGAGAAGTGCTCAATGACAGGGGCAACTGGTCGGGCTATCTGCCCCACAGGCATCCCCAGCCGGAGACCTATTATTTTAAGTTTGACCGTCCGGAAGGCTTCGGCGCCAGCTTTGTGGGAGACCAGGTATTTAAAAGCGTAGAGGGCAGCTTTTCTGCCATTCCGGGAGGAGAGCTCCACCCCCAGGCCGTGGCTCCGGGCTTTCAGATGTATACCTGTTGGATGATCCGTCATATTGACGGGAATCCCTGGCTTCAGACCGACCGGTGTGAAGACGAGCGGTATGTCTGGCTTCACGACGCTGAATTTTAGACAGGACGGGGAGAGAGAAAAGAAGCAAGAAAATTATCATGCCTATAAAAAACTATGGCAAAGGAGAAGGAAATATGGTTAAAGTAGGTATTATCGGGGCAGGAAGGATCGGGAGAGTGCATATCACCAGCATTACAACAAGAGTTCCAAATGCAGAGATCAAAACAGTGGCAGATCCTTTTCTGACAGAGGAAACCGCAGATTGGGCAAAGAGTATGGGGGTAAAAAAGACGGTCAGGGATTATAAGGAGATCCTGGAAGATCCGGAGATCGACGCAGTGCTGATCTGCTCTTCCACAGACACACATTCTCCCATCTCTATAGAGGCGATCAAAGCAGGAAAACACGTATTCTGTGAGAAACCCATTGATCATGATGTGGAAAAGATCATGGAAGTAATACGGGCTCTGGAAGGGACAAAGATCAAATATCAGGTAGGCTTTAACCGGAGATTTGACCACAATTTCCAGGCCCTCCAGGCGGCGGTTGCCCAGGGAAAGGTAGGCACCCCGCAGATCATTAAGATCACATCCAGAGATCCGGAACCCCCGGGCATCGACTATGTCAAGGTGTCCGGAGGCATGTTCCTGGATATGACCATCCATGATTTTGATATGGTCCGTTTCCTGGCAGGCTGTGACGCCCAGGAAGTTTATGTCCAGAGCGCAAATCTGGTAGATCCTGCCATCGGAGAAGCCGGGGATGTGGATACGGCGGTGATCACCCTGAAAATGGAAAACGGCGCCATCGCCGTGATCGACAACAGCAGAAAGGCGGTTTACGGATACGACCAGAGGGCGGAAGTTTTCGGATCGGAAGGGATGGCGGCGATCTCCAATGACAGCCAGTCCAACATGGTGATCAGCAATACCCGGGGGGTTACAGGGGAGAAGCCGATGTTCTTCTTCCTGGAGAGATATATGGACGCTTACGGAAAAGAGATCGCAGCCTTTATCGACGCCATCGAAAATGACAGGGATACCCCTCTTAACGTATACGACGGATTAAAGCCTGTTTTAATGGGGCTTGCGGCAAAGAAATCCAGCCGGGAGCACCGTCCGGTGAAAATTTCTGAGATTCTGGGTGAATAAGGAGGCGAGGAGCAATGCTGGATAAAAAGAAAGTAAAGCTTGGGATCGCCCCCATCGCCTGGACCAATGACGATCTTCCGGACCTGGGAGGAGAAAATACCTTTGCACAATGTGTCAGCGAGATGGCTCTGGCCGGCTTTACCGGGTCAGAGGTGGGAAATAAATATCCGAAGGATCCGGAGGTTCTGAAGAAAGCTCTGGAGCTCCGGAATATCGAGATCTGCAACCAGTGGTTTTCCTGTTTTCTCCTGACCAGACCCTTTGAAGAGGTGGAAAAGGAATTCCGGGGGCAGTTAGAATTCCTGAAAGAAATGGGCGCAGGGATCATCGGCGCTTCGGAGCAGAGCTACAGTATCCAGGGGCAGCAGGATACGCCTGTATTCGGAAACAAATATGTGATGAACGACCAGGAATGGGAGATCCTCTGCAAGGGCCTGAACAGGCTGGGGAAGATCGCCAAAGAGGAATATGGGATCTCTCTTACCTTTCATCATCATATGGGAACGGTAGTCCAGGATCCCGGCGAGGTGGAAAGACTGATGGAGGGCACGGATCCGGAATATGTCAGCCTTCTTTACGACACCGGCCATTTCGCCTACTGCGGCGCAGATCCTCTGGAAATGGCAGAGAAATATGCCAACAGGATCAAGCACGTACATCTGAAGGATATCCGTCCAGAGATCGTGGAGAGAGTAAAAGAGGAAGGGCTCAGCTTCCTGGACGGGGTGAGGGCCGGCGCTTTCACCGTTCCCGGAGACGGTTCCATTGATTTTCCTCCGATCTTTAAAGTCCTGGAGGAGACAGGATACGAGGGCTATATGCTGGTGGAAGCGGAGCAGGATCCTGCAAAGGCGGATCCACTGGAATACGCCATAAAAGCCAGAAAGTATCTTGCAGAACACACCGGGCTGTAGCCGGAAACCCTGAAGAATTTCGAATAAAACTACTGGCTGTAAATTTCCAGCAGCTGCCGGATCTGAAGGTTCAGATTTTCCGGCAGCTGTTTTTATGCAAAAAGAACACTTGTTCGAATAAGATTTTTGTGTTATGCTTATAATATAAGGATAAGACAAGGAGGCCTGGAAAATGCCAGAGAAAACTTACATTGCCATTGACCTGAAATCTTTCTATGCTTCTGTAGAGTGCATAGACCGGGGACTGGATCCTATGACTACCAATCTGGTAGTGGCGGACAAAAGCCGGACAGAGAAGACCATCTGTCTCGCCGTGTCTCCTTCCCTGAAAGCCTATGGGATATCAGGGAGAGCCAGGCTTTTTCAGGTGGTGCAGAAAGTCAGAGAGGTCAACGCCAGGCGGCGGCAGGCTGCCCCGGGACACAAATTTACCGGCTCTTCCTGCCAGGATCCGGAGCTTCAGAAAGATCCCTCTCTGGAACTGAATTATATAGTGGCGCCGCCCAGGATGGCCAAATATATGGAGATCAGCGGGAAGATCTACCAGATCTATCTGAAATATATTGCCCCGGAGGATATCCATGTCTATTCTATTGACGAAGTATTTATGGACGTTACCAACTACCTGGAGACCTATCAGATCAGCGCCCCGGAGCTTGCCAGGCGGATGATCCTGGACGTGCTGCATACCATTGGGATCACTGCGGCGGCAGGTATCGGCACCAATCTGTATCTGTGTAAAATTGCTATGGATATTGTAGCGAAGCATATTCCGGCAGATGAGAATGGAGTGCGGATCGCCCGGTTGGATGAAATGTCCTATCGGAGACTTCTGTGGTCCCACAGGCCTCTTACGGATTTCTGGAGAGTAGGGAGAGGCTATGCAAAAAAGCTGGAGGCCCACGGCCTGTATACCATGGGAGACATTGCCCGGTGTTCCCTGGGAAAGCCGGGAGACTATTATAACGAGGATCTTTTATATGATCTTTTCGGGGTCAATGGGGAGCTTCTTATCGATCATGCCTGGGGGTGGGAACCCTGTACCATTCAGGACATTAAGGCTTATAAGCCCGAGAGCAGCAGCGTGGGCTCCGGCCAGGTGCTTCACTGTCCTTATCCTTTTGACAAGGCCAGGCTGGCGGCACGGGAAATGGCAGATATGCTGGCCCTGGATCTGCTGGATAAGGGGCTGGTCACCGACCAGATCGTGCTGACGGTAGGGTATGATATGGACAATCTGAAAGATCCTGAACGGAAGA
>CALWSM010000051.1 GCA_944384185.1 uncultured Blautia sp.
TGAAAGGTATCTTAACTGTGGTGTAAAGATCCATGCCCTTTCTTTCATATCCGGGCTTTTCTTCTACCGTCACCTGGAGAAGAAGATCTCCCGGCTGGCCGCCCTTTGCTCCAGGCATCCCCTTTCCTCTTAAACGGATACTTTTTCCAGTCTCAATGCCTGCCGGGATCCGTACTTCCAGAGACTGGACGCTGCCCGTGGCAGGATCCTGCAGGCTCAGTACCTTCCTGCATCCAAAGGCCGCCTCTTCCAGACTGATGATCACAGAAGCGGTCATATCCTCTCCCTTATGAGAGCCGTACCCGCCAAAGCCCTTTTCATAGCTTCCTCTGCGTCCGCCTCCGAAGTCTCCTCCGAAACCGATGCCGCCGAAGCTGCCTCTAAAACCGCCGCTTCCGCCAAAATCTCTTCCCGAGAAACCGGAGCCGCTCCTTTGTCCATGGAACATATCCCCGAAAAAGTCTTTGAAGATATCCTCCATATCTCCCGGATCCCCCTGGAAATGATATTCCCGGTATCCGCCGCCCGGTCCGCCATAGCTGTAGCTGTATGTGCCGGAACCGCCGGGACCGCCTTCTGAAGCCCCGCCGTCAAAAGCTGCGTGACCGAACTGATCGTAAAGTTTTCTCTTTTTCTCATCGCTTAACACATTATAAGCTTCTGTAACTTCCTTAAATTTTTCCTCAGCCTTAGGATTACCGGCGTTTGTATCCGGATGATATTTCTTTGCCAGCTTCCTGTAAGCCTTTTTTATCGCATTGGCATCTGCGTTTCTGCCAACGCCTAAAACCTCGTAATAATCTCTTTTTTTATCCATAATAACCACCCTTTACAAAAAATCCTGTTATATGAAGCGCCTCCATTTGGAACTATAAGTTCAAAGGAGGCACACAATTTTAATGTCATTATTTCGTAAATCTCTCCAACAGGCTGTTTCTTTGTTCTATATGTAATATAACATCTAAGTTGTACTGTGTCAAGGGTTGATTTCGGATTACTTTCTGACGCCTGCTCGTGGAAGCACGGCGGTCGCCCGACCGGCATACTGCGCAAAAAGCCAGTCCGGCCCGGAGCGGCACTGCGCTCCAGGCCCGGCTGGCTTTTGATCCTGTCTCTGATAATTTTTTATTCTTCTGTCACTGCGCTGATTTCCAATGAAGACACGCTGTCTCCGTCGAGGCCAATGGTCATTTCTGTATCGCCTTTTTCATATACCAGAGAAGTCTCTGACTCCTCTGCCGGATCCCCATAGGCCTCTGTAACCTCATCCTTCGTACTTCCGATACTGATCCCCTCATCGGTTTCCACGGTATCGTCCATAAAGTCTACAGAAAGTACATAATCTTTCTCTTCTACCGGATAAGTATTCAGGTGAAATCCTGGATAAGTGTAAACCTTATCCAGCCCTTCAAAGGCACAGCTTTCTGATTCAAAATAGTCTTCCGGATCTCCCAGTTCCTCTATAATCCCAGAAGCATCTGCGTTCATTTCAATTTTTGTAGAACCGCTGGTAAAGCTGAAGCCCTCCGCTGAAGAGGCAGAAGAGCCTGAAGAACCGCTGCCTGTACTGGCAGAACCGCCGTCCGAGCTTCCGCAGGCCGCCAGGGTCAGTCCCATTACGATTACCGCTGCTCCAAAAATACCTGTCATTTTTCTCATGTGTTCCTTCCTCCTAATAACTGATGATCTCTCCATATTTCTCCAGTTCTTCATACTGAGCTTCTTTCATCTCCTCATAGAACTGGATCTTTTCCTCATAAACCTGCTTGTATTCCGGATCCTCCCGATAATCTGTCAGGTCGTAGGTTTCTGTTAAATATTTCCCAAAATATTTCGAAAGCTTCTCTGCTCCGCTTAAATTCAAATGAAGTCCGGCGTCATAGGTATCGGTGTTATAATCAATACCTATCTCATCTGCCATTTTTTCATAGTTAAAATAATCCAGGCCGTATTTTTCTGCATAGTCTGCGATCTGCTGGTCCCATTCTTCATACCAGTATGGATAAAGGCTTGGGGATTTTACCAGAACGAATGCAATACCCCTGTCTTCACAGAGCCGGCGCATCTTATCCAAATAGCTCATGGCATTGCTGCCTAATGTATAATCCGCAAGGATCTCCGGCTCCGGAAAGCCTTCGGCAGGCCGGACGTCTACCCTCATATAGTAGCCGTTATGAAAAAGCTTATCTTTGTGGAACATATACCGGAAATCTTCCGAGGACAGTTCCGACCATCTGGAGTGATAGCGGAGAATAGGGAAAATATAATCCAGCATATTTTCTTTTTCTGTCATGGAAGACCGGATAGCCCCGATCTTTGACCCTGACCATTTCATTCCGTCTATGCTCATCCGGTTGTAAGCCTCGCTCTGGGGCTCATTGTATTTCAGCGCCAAAACATTAAACACCACCACCTTGGGCGTCTCATACCGAAGGGTGTCCTCCAGCAGATAATAAGACTGCCAGGCAAGCTGCTGGGCGGATCCCCGGATATAACTGGTGATCCCGTAATCCCGGTACATCTCAATGGGAGAAAAGTTCTCATAAACCTCACAGTCCCCCACAAAGACCACTTCATGATCCGTAGTTTCCTGGTAATATTCTTCAACCAGGTTGCCCTCTACAATGTCCGACATATATTTAGGCATCAGCAGTTTCTGCAGAAAGAACAGTATCAGGATCAGCGCTGCCGCCAATACAGCTACCGCAGCAGCCCATTTCGGAAATTTCTTTGCTTTCATGATAAGTCCTTCCTCCTAAAACTGATTATAGATAAACTGACTCTGGTCATATCCAATGCCGTAGGCGCCGAATACGATCACTACCAGGATCATAACGCCAAAGATAAGATACTTCCAGACTGCCGGAGAGGCATAGATCAGATTTCTCACACTGCCCTTTCTTTCCTCGGTAAGGCTTACCGCCACTACAATGATCAGGCAGATAAAAAGCAGCAGGTAATCGGCCGCTGTAAGTCCCAGTCCCAGGAACGCCTCTGCCGTAAACGCTGTAATGTCAAAATGTGTAAACATATTTCCGAACATCTGAAAGGTCAGCGGCACATCCCGGTAGCAGTCAAACATGCGGATAGCGCTCATCAGCAGGATCGTCCGGATGATCTCAAAGGCGCCGTACCATTTCTTATCCTTTACCTGGAAACGATGGTGGAACTTTCTGTACAGCGGTTCCAGTTCCTGGGAGATCATGATCACTACAAAGTTCATAAGTCCCCAGACAATAAAGTTCCAGCTTGCGCCGTGCCAGATACCCGTAGTAAACCATACCACAAAAGAAGACAGATATACCGGCACTCTTTTTCCAACTCCGTCTCCAAATTTTTCCCGGGAAAATTTAGAGATCTTCAGCATAGGCTTGCACACGGAAATAGGGTAGAAAATATAATCGGTAAACCAGGTGCCCATGGTAATATGCCATCTTTTCCAATATTCCTTAATGTTCTTGGAAAGATAAGGCCTGCGGAAGTTCTCTGTCACCGTGATCCCCATAGTCTGGGCAATACCTATGGTAATGTCAATGCCTCCGGTAAAGTCTGCGTACAGCTCAAAGGCGTAAAACATCATCCCGACAAATACAAATCCGCCCTGATAAACCTCCGGATTCTGAATGATCTCATTTACCGCCGTCAGGATCCGGTCGGCAATCACCACTTTCTTAAAATATCCCCACAGGATGCGGTAAAGTCCATAGGATACTACCTTTGTATCAAAAGCGTGTTCCTCAAAAAGAGACTGGGCCAGGTCATGAAACCGGCTGATAGGCCCCTGGACAAGCTGAGGAAAAAAGGATACAAACAGCGCCAGCTTGAACAGGTTCTTCTCTGCCTTGCAGGTACCCCTGTAAACATCAATGATATACCCCATAGTCTGGAAGGTATAGAAAGAAATTCCCATTGGCAGTATCAGATTTACAAAGGAAAGTTCATTTGTACTGTGAAAGGCCTCCAGGATCCCGTTGATATTGGCAATGACAAAGTTGGTATACTTCAACACTGCCAGGATCCCCAGGTTAAAAATAAGACAGACCAGAAGCCATTTCCACTGCTTTCCCTTCATCTTCGCCTTATAGGCTTTCTTCTCATCCCTGGTGATCTTTCCCTTATTTTCTTTTATGTAGGCGTCCTGCTCCGTCTTGATATTTTCCAGCTTCCGGCTTACCAGATAGGTGGATACCGTAGTCGCTGCGATAAAGATCAGATAAGAAGGGCTGGCGATAAAGTAAAATATGTAGCTGGCGATCAGCAGCAGCGGCCACTGACATTTCTTAGGCAGCACATAATACAGGATAAAAACCGCCGAGATAAATCCGATGAAACTATATGATGTAAAAAGCATGACGGCCTCTCTTATTCATCTTCATCTTCCAGGCGCTGGATCAGCCGGTACAGTGCCTGAGCGGAATTAAAATTCTCCGGAACAATTTCCTCAGCAGGGATCACTACATCATACTCATCATTGATCTCTGAAATAATCGTAACAATGTCAAATGAATCGATGATCCTGTCGTCTACCAGTGTAGTACAGGTTTCAAAATCCACATCCGGGTGAAGGTTCTTTAAGATTTCCATTAATGGTTCCATAGCTATTTTCTCCTTTTCTTCTCTTCGCTGATTTGTTTTAATCTGTTTCTGTCGATCTTTCCATTCGCTGTCAGCGGCATCTGTTCCAGCGCATATACATGATTGGGGATCATATATCTGGGAAGCTTCTTTTTCAGTTGTGTGATCAGCTCCCCGCTTTCTATATCGCCCACATAGAAAAGCACGATCTTTTCTTTTTCTTTATCATAGATGCAGCATGCGCTGCCAATGCCCTCGATCATATTTACATGGACCTCGATCTCTCCAAGCTCGATCCTGTGGCCCATATGTTTGATCTGAAAATCCTTCCGGGAAATAAAGACCAGTTCTCCTCTTTCGTTAAGCTTTCCAATGTCTCCCGTCCGGTAGATCCATTCATGATAACTGTGATTTAAAGGATTCTGTACAAAGACCTCGTCGGTCTTTTCCTGATTATTGTAATAACCCAGTGTAAGGGCGGTTCCCCGGATACACATTTCTCCCGGTTCCCCCTGCTTCGGCACCTGGTTGTTCTCATCTAAAAGGATGATATCCGTATTCTTAAAGGGCCTTCCAATAGGAATCGGTTCCCCTTCCTGAAATTCTCTGTCCACCTCATAGTAGCAGCTCATTCCTGTGGCCTCTGTGGGGCCGTAAAGATTTATAAACCTGGCCTTTGGCAGAGCCTTTCTCCAAAGATTAAACTGCTTGATGGGAAAGACCTCGCTTCCAAAGGCAACGGTATGGAGATACTTTGGCACTACCTTGTCAAAGGTCTTCATAGAAGAGATCATCGTAAGGGCGGATACCACCCAGCATACCGTATTGATCTTATATTCATTCAGGAATTCCACCAGTTTAATGGGGAACATAAACAATGCTTTCGGCACCAGGTAAGTAGTAGCCCCGCATTTCAGGCTGGAAAACAGTTCTTTTAAGCAGGCGTCAAAATACAGCGGGGTCTGATTTGCCAGCACCGAATCCTCATTTACGCCCAGCACCTCTGTCAGGCTTTCCACATAATCAATGACAGACCGGTGGCAGGCCGCTACTCCTTTTGGGATTCCTGTAGAACCTGACGTAAATACAATATAGACCGGATCTGTGTCAATGGCTCTCCGTCTGATATCGGAAAGGGCCTTCTCATTTACCGGATATCCGGCAATCTCGTCATAGAGAAGAACCTCCCCCGTAAAATCTTCAAACTCACCGATCTGCCCCCTGGTCATTTCATCGCAGATCACTACCCTTGGCTTCAGATTCTGGAAGATCAGTTCGATCCGGAACTTCGGCATTTCCTCATCAATGGGAACATAAAAACAGCTGCTGTAAACAGTTCCCCAGAAAGCAGCGATCATATGGGGATGCTTATGCATATAGATCACAACCGGTTCCTTTTCATAGCCTTTCTCATAAAGACAGGAACCAATACTTCTGGAAACCTGATACACCTCCTGAAAGGTCATACCCATCTTGTCGTTGGCAAAAGCCGTTTTCTGAGGATACTTCTGTACCGTATTCTCCAGATATTCTAATATATTTCTCTGCATTTTTTTATCTCCTAAAGCATCCGGCCCATAGAACAAAAGGAAGTTCCCCTTTCCGGCTTCCCTTCCGTTCAATCAGCCAGCAGATTTTCATATTCTTTTTTCAGTTTTTTCCCGCAGCGCACAACTGAGCGCTTAGCCAGGACTTCCATGGCGTCCAGATAGTTTTTCCCCAGGGAATATTGGCTCTTTACAAGGGATAACTCTGTACATCCCAGAAGTATCACCTGGGCGCCCATATCTGTAAGCTGCCGGGAAACCTCCCGGAACTTACCTTCTTCCGCCGGGCGTCCTGCCTTTATGTCCTGATAAATAATATCCATCACATATTTCTGGCGGCTCTCGTCGGGAAGAAGGACTTTCAATCCCATATTTTCCAGCTGATCCTGAAAGATCCTGCTCCGTATGGTACCGTCAGTGGCCATAAGTCCCACCTTCTCTATATGGTTTTTCCGGATCTCCATTCCCGTCTCATAAATCCCGTGGATGATCGGCACTGGTATACCCTCTGACAGCTCCCGGTAAAAGTAGTGGGCTGTCATACAGGGAATGGCAATACAGGAGGCCTGTTCTCCCGCCAGTTTCCGTCCGATCTCGATCATGGGCGGTACCGGGCTGTCTGAAGACCGCCCCAGAATATACGCAGTCCTGTCCGGAATCCCAGGCGCACTGTAAATGATCATTTCCAGGTGCTCCTGATCGCAGGATGCATCGGTCATCTTCGTCACCATTTCCAGAAAACAGGCTGTCGCCAGAGGCCCAAGTCCTCCGATCACTCCTAATTTCATACGCTTCCTCCTGTTCTTTGGTACCGCAAGGCCTTTGACTGCCCGGAAGGCTATTCTATGGAAGAGTCCTCCTCAGGCGTAGCCGGATACAGGCTCTGGTCAAAGATGTGGCTGTTATCATGAGAAGCTGAATAGTCCAGAAGCTCTTCATCTGTCAGCATGAATAAATCTCCGCCTCCCGTTCTGGGCGTGGCGTCAAAATGGTACCAGCCGTCTCCGCAGTCGATCAGGCTCCAGTAATGGCTGGAATGGCTGGTATCGCTTTTTACTACGTCGATATTTGGAACATCCGCCTCTGTCAGAAGAGCTTTCGCTGTGGAGAAGAACACAAAGCAGTCCCCCTGGCCCTGGGTAAAGCCCTGATGAGCCCCGTTGGTCCAGCTGTCCTTCTCCGACGTGCTGATATAGCCGATGTTGCTTCTGCACCAGTCGTAAATGGCTTTCGCTTTCTCTTTCAAAGTCATATCCTCTGTGGTGATCTCTTCCAGAACCGCATCGGCTTCTGCATAAACCTCCTCCGGTTCCACATAATCCTCCGGTTTTTCTTTTATTGTGATCGTGGTCTCCGCTTCAGCGGAGTTTCCAGCCCTGTCTTCTGCCGTATAACGGACATCATAAGTTCCTGGGGTTTCTGTATCTACATCGCTGTTGTCTACTTCCAGCTCCACTTCTTTATCGCAGTTATCTGTAACTGTGATCTCTGATTTATAGGAGACCGGATCACCGATAAATCCCTCCAGCGGGGCGACTCCATCAATAACAGGAGCTTCTGTATCTTCAATAACCTCTACCTCAGAATCCACTTCTGTGGTATTGCCCCCTTCATCCGTCAATATTACCGTTACCGGTACGGTTCCCTCCTGGGAAAGATCCGGTTTTTCCTTAAAACTGCAGGTAACTTCTGTGGCGTCTTCAATATCGGCCACAAGTTCATCCGCAGACAGATCCCCGTCTATATCGATCATAACAGTCTCGGGCTGCGCCTTAGGGGCGGCAGTATCCTGGACCACCAGCGTACTGGTCCTTTCCTTTCCCCCGGCGTTCAAAACAATCTCCTGTTCCCCTACATGAGAGGTGTCCGTCTGAGACATATCTGTGACAAATTCTGCGTCAACATCCCGTTTGAGAAAATCAGCAGTCTGAAAATCCCGGGTGCCGGCCTCTACCGTTACCGTTCCCAGTACAGGATTGGAAAAGAAAAGACGGTATATGGCAAAAATAAGGATCACAGCGATCAGACCTGCGCTTCCGCCCCGGATCATAAGTTTTCGACGGCGGCGCTGCGCCTCTTCTTCCCTCTGTTTTCGCTCCTGTCTTTTTCTCTTTCTCTCCAGATATTCCTGATAGTCTCTCTCGTTCTCCTGTTCCAGAAGCTCCAGCCCTTCCAGTTTCCGCCCGGTTCTGTCTCCTTTCCCGACAGAACGGTTTCCCGGAGCGCTCCTGTAAGAAAGCTCCGAAGCCCTTCTCCTTTCAGAGCCGGATCTTTGGGACGTCCTGTTTCTTACAGTGCCTGTGCGGTCCCCTGCCGTTCTGGTTCCGGAAGAGCGGCGCCTTCCAGGCGCAGTTCTCCCCTCTGCCTGCGGACGCCCGGTTCTTCCCTGCTCTGACGTCAGGCTGCGGCGGTTTCCGGCAGTTGAAACAGGTTTGCGGTTTGTAGTTTTTCTGCTTTTTGGAATATATTCTGCACGGTAAGTGCCTTGAGGCTGATGGGCTAAGTCCCTGCTCTGAAATGTCTGGTTCTGGGAACGGGGAGTCTGCTCTCTCCGACGGGCTCTTCTTTGGGCGTCCCCCTGTCTGAAAGCTTCTCCTGAGACTTGTCTGGTACCGGTTTTCCTTCTCTCCTGGTATTCATTCATTTTTTCTACCTTTACAAAAGCTATTCTTTGTATTTTTCGACTTTATTCTCAATTTTAACCTTGCAGGTATTATTTGTCAAGAAACAATAAAACTGCCGAAAGCCTATTTTGCCTATAGGGCCTGGGCTTTCCGGCAGTTTCATTCAAAAACAAACCTATTTTTTACTGTTTTTCACATTTTCCTCTATTTTTTCAAGAGTCCTGTACAGGCTTTCCATCTCTTTTTCTTCTATGTCTCCCCAGAGGACCTGGTCCAGCCAGTCAAAGTATTCCTGTACCTTCCGGGCTTTCTCCCTTCCCTCAGGGGTCAGGGCGATCAGATGGGCTCTCCTGCTGGCAGGATTTACCTTCCGTATCACCAACCCTGCCTTTTCCATCTTATCCAGCGTTCTGGACAATGTGGTAACGTCAAACATACAGGCGTCCGCCAGCTCTCTCTGGCTCATCTCCCCCTGTTCCAGAAGACAGCCCAGGATCCTGGGCTGTCCCTCCCCCACGGTAAGGCCCAGTCCCAGAAATTTCGGCCGCATCAGCTGCCGCCGCTCCAGATCCAGGCGGTGAAGGAGCTTTCGGATATCCTTTTTTTCCATTTTTCTCACTCCAATTCAAATTGGCCGGTATATAGCTGATAATACCGTCCTTTCTGCTCCAGCAGTTCCTCATGGCTGCCTCTCTCGATGATCTCTCCCTTTTCCAATACCATAATGGCTTTGGAATTGCGCACGGTAGACAGCCTGTGGGCGATGACAAATACCGTCCTGCCCTCCATAATGGCGTCCATGCCTTTCTCGATAAGCCCCTCGGTTCTGGTATCAATAGAGCTGGTAGCTTCATCCAGGATCAAAACCGGGGGCTTCGCCACCGCCGCTCTTGCAATGGCCAGAAGCTGCCGCTGTCCCTGGGAAAGATTGCTTCCGTCGCTGTAAAGCATGGTATCGTAGCCCTGAGGCAGCCTCCGTATAAAGGAGTCCGCATTGGCGATCCTGGCCGCCTCCTTCACTTCTTCCGGATCTGCGGTCAGATTTCCGTACCGGATATTGTCTGCAATGGTCCCGGTAAACAGATGGGTGTCCTGAATGACCATGGCCAGAGAGCGGCGCAGGTCATCCTTTTTCATATCCCGGATGTCAATGCCGTCATAGGTGATCTTTCCCGACTGGATCTCATAGAAACGGTTGATCAGGTTGATGATCGTGGTCTTTCCCGCTCCCGTAGAGCCTACAAAGGCGATCTTCTGTCCCGGTTTTGCATATAGTGAGATCCCGTTAAGGATCTTTTTCTCCGGTACATAGCCGAAGACCACATCATGAAATCGGACGTCCCCTCTCAGGGGGACCAGCTTTCCGGATCCCGGCAGCTTCCAGGCAAATTTCCCGGTATAGCTCTCCGTCTCCTTCCATTCTCCCTGATCCTCCTGCACATTACATAAAGTCACCTTTCCCTGATCCGGTTCCGGCTCCTCCTCCATCATCTCAAAGATCCTCTCCGCTCCGGAAAGAGCCGCCAGAAGGAAGTTCACCTGCTGGGTAAACTGGTTCAGGGGCATGGCGCTCTGACGCACGTACACCAGGTAAGAGGCCAGGCTTCCCAGATCCAGCAGGCCCGTCAGCGTAAAAAGACCTCCCACACAGGCAGAAACTGCATAGTTTACATAAGACAGGCTCACAATGGTGGGCACCATCATTCCGGAAAAGGTCAGGGCGTTGGTGGATTCCCGCCGGAGAGCCTCGTTCATCTCACAGAAGGTCTCAAAATCCTTCTTCTCATGATTAAAGACTTTTTCCACCTTCAGCCCTGCGGTCATTTCCTCCACAAAACCGTTGATCCTTCCCAGTTCTTTCTGCTGCCGCCGGAAATATTTTTTGCTTCTTTTTCCATTAAATTTAATAAATGCGAACATGAGCAGCAGGAACACCACAACGATCAGAGAAAGCCGGAGGCTTAAGACCATCATCATCACCACTGTGCCAAACAGCATCATAAAACTCTGTATGATCATGGCAAAGCTGTTGTTCATGGCTTCCTGGACCGTATCCACATCATTGGTAAAGCGGCTCATCAGCTCTCCGTGGGTGTGAGCGTCAAAATATTTCAGAGGAAGCTTCTGCACATGGGCGAAAAGGTCCCGGCGGATCTCCTTTACCACCTTCTGGGCGGAACGGATCATCAGCTGATTATAGCCCAGGGTAGCCAGAGCTCCGCAGAGATACATCACCGCCATGCCTCCCACGGCAAGGAGCAGTCCCTCCCGGTCTCCGGGGAGGATAAACCGGTTGATCACCGGCTTTAAAAGGTAGGTTCCCATAATATTGGCCCCGGCGCTGATCAGTACCAGCAGGGCCACCAGGCTGAAGCTCCATTTATGCATTCCCAGATACTTCAGAAGGTGGAGAAGGGTTTTCTTTGTGTTTTTCGGTCTTTTATATCCCACATATCTGGCCATTACAGTTCCACTCCTTCCTTCTGAGAATCATAGATCTGCCGGTAGATCTCATTCCTTTCCAGCAGCGTCTGGTGGTTGCCGATGTCATTTATCCTGCCGTCGTCCAGAATGATGATCTGATCTGCATGGCGGACAGAAGAAATCCTCTGGGCAATGATGATCTTCGTCATATCCGGAAGATATTCTTTCATCCTTTCCCGGATCGTTCTTTCCGTGGCCGTATCTACTGCGCTGGTGGAATCGTCCAGGATCAGCACCTTAGGCTTTTTCAGCAGGGCTCTGGCAATACAGAGCCGCTGCTTCTGCCCTCCGGATACATTGACTCCTCCCTGGCCCATTTCTGTCTCATAGCCCCGGGGCAGCCGGTGGATAAATTCGTCGGCGCAGGCGATATGACAGGCCAGTTCGATCTCCTCCCGGGAAGCGTCTTCCTTTCCCCATTTCAGATTGGAAAGAAGGGAGCCGGAAAACAATGTATTTTTCTGAAGGACCATGGCAATGGCGTCCCGGAGATACTCCATAGGATACTCCTCCACCGGAACGCCGTCTATACAGATCCTTCCCTTTACCGCCTCATAGAGTCTGGGGATCAGCTGGACCAGAGTGGTCTTGGCCGCTCCTGTCTGGCCGATGATCCCTACGGTCTGTCCCGGCTCTATGTGGAAGGAAATATCCGAAAGCACATATTCTTTTGCTTCCTTCTTATATTTAAACCAGACACGATCAAAGGTGATCTCTCCCCGTTCTACCCGGATATCTCTGGCTTTCTCATCGGTAATATCCACTTTCTCATCAATAACCTCCAGGATCCGGGCGCCGGATGCCACAGAACGGGTCATCATCAGAAACACATTGGAGATCATCATAAGAGAATTCAGGATCTGGAGGACATAGCTTAAAAATCCGGTGAGTTCCCCCACCTCCATGCCTCCGGTATGGATCAGTTCTCCTCCGAACCAGAGGATAGCAAGGATCGTCCCGTACATCACGAACTGCATGGCAGGCATGTTCAGAGCCGCCAGGCAGAACGCCCTCTGGGACTGCTCTTTAAGAGCCTCGTTTCCCTCTTCAAATTTTGCCTTTTCATAGTCCCCTCTTACATAAGCCTTTACCACCCGGATCGCCGTAAGGTTCTCCTGGATGATCCGGTTTACATTATCGATCGCTCCCTGCATCGTCCCGTAAAGGGGCCGGACCTTCATCGTGATCAGGAACAGAAGGCAGGCCAGCAGAGGCAGCGCCACCAGGAACACCACAGCCAGCTCACGGTTAATGGAAAAAGCCACCGCCGTAGCCGCCACCAGCATCACCGGGCCCCGGCAGAAAGGACGCATTCCTGTGGACACGGTATTCTGGATATTGGTCACATCGCTGGTAAGCCGGGTCACCAGGGAAGAAACCCGGAAATGGTCAATATTGGAAAAAGAAAATTTCTGGAGCTTTTCATATTCCGCCTGACGGAGCCGAGCGCCCAGCCCCTGTCCGGCCAGGGCAGCAAATCTGGCGCTCCCGATTCCCAGGATCAGGGCAAGCCCTCCGCAGATCACCATTTCCCCGCCTTTCCGGAAAATATAGTCTCTGTCCCCGGAAGCCACCCCCACGTCCACCAGATCCGCCATGATGAGAGGGACCAGCAGTTCAAAAACAGACTCTGCCCCGATACACAGCAGCCCGAGAAAAGCATATTTTTTATACTGCCCCATGTAAGAAAACAGCCTTCGAAGCATTTATTGCACCTCCATTGTTGTGTATGCAATTATTGTATGCTTCAAGTTTTTTCCTGTCAATCTCTTTTGTTTTATCTTGTAAGATCTTTTCCTATCCTATACAATAAAAGCAGGAGCGCCGTCGGCCTGTCCTTTGCCGGCGGCAGATTTTCAGCATACCGGGAGGAATATATATGTATACCGTAGAATACGATCGTTTATCTGAAGAACAGATCCAAAAATATCTGGAAAGGATCGGCCTTTCCTATCCTATGCCCCCCACTCTGGAGACCCTGGACGCTCTGATCTGGTCCCATCAGTGCAGGGTTCCTTTTGAGAATATAGATACCCGGCTCCTGGCCTGCCCGGTCTCACTCTCCTCCCAGGACCTGTACCGGAAGGTCGTAGAAGAGCGTCACGGAGGATTCTGCTTTGAGCTGAACGGACTTTTTCTTCTGCTCCTGCGGGGTCTGGGCTTTAAGGCCTACGCCTGTGTGTGCAGGGTAGCGGCAGGCTTTACCACCCTCCGGGCTCTGAGCCACCGGGCTTCTATCGTCTTCCTGGACGGGAAAGAATATCTTTGCGACGTGGGTCTTGGGGGCCCTATGGCTCCTTTCGCCGTAGAGCTTTCCCCCGATCCCCAGACCAAAAAAGGCGAAACCTACCGGATCACAGATACCGGCGACGGCTGGAAGCTTCTTCTCCGCCGGGAAGGGAAGGATGCAGACAGCCCTGTGGTCATCTTCGCCAGGGTTCCCTTTCTATCCGAAGATTTTACTCCCCTTATGGAGGCCCTTCTGGCAAGGCCGGATAATCTCTTTACCAATCATCTGGTGATCAATCTGAGGACTCCTGACGGCTACAAAAATTTCCGGGACGATACCCTGATCTGGCGCACCGGCGAAAAACGCAAAGAAATCCGGTACGCCCCCAGGGACATACCGGATATGATCCAGGATATTTTTGGTTTAAATTATGACAGAGAGCTGCTGATGCAGAATCTGTCATAGTCCTCAGAACTCTACGGTTCTGGGTTCCTCGGTAAAAGAGGAAAAGACAGCCCTGCATTCTTCCAGGGCAAACACCTGGGTATTGCCGTCGTCAGGCTGATACATTTTCTGGAGAGACGGATAGGCGTCCAGCATATGCTTTCTCGCTTCATATCTGTCGTCCTCCAGGGCCCTGGCTGTCAGGCGCAGCCACCGGGTTCCGTCAAATGCGCAGATCTCGATCCTGGGGTTTGCCATGATCTGTCTGGATACTTCTTTCACCTTCCCGGTCTGGATATGGAGCTTTCCGTCGAAAAGATCCACCGTGCCGAAAGCCCGGACTCTGGGCTGGTCTCCATCTGCAGTCGCCAGATAATAGGTACCGCATTTTTTCAGGAATTCATATACCTCTTCCAAAATTCACACCTCCTTTATTTCTTAAAA
>CALWSM010000052.1 GCA_944384185.1 uncultured Blautia sp.
TAAGCCCCGCTATCGATCTGGGGATCACCGCTCCCGGATAGTTCACGCCATAGCCCATGGTATCGCAGCACCGGACTTTGATGGGAATGGAATACTCCTCCATCAGTTTTGTCAGCTCCAGGCAGAAAGGTATCACATAGCCGTAAATATCCGCTCTGGTGATATCCTCCAAATGACATCTGGGACTGATGCCGATCTCCAGGCAGTCCCGGATTACTCCCAGATAATGAGCCATGGCTTCCCGGCGGGTCATTTTCATTTTATAAAAAATATGGTAGTCCGAGCAGCTTACCAGGATTCCGGTTTCTTTCAGACCGATGTCCTTTACCAGCTCAAAATCCTTCTTGCTGGCCCGGATCCAGCTGGTCACCTCGGGAAATTTATATCCTTTTTCCAGGCACTTGTATACGGCGTCCCGGTCTTTTTTACTGTAAAGGAAAAATTCACTCTGACGGATCTTCCCGTTTGGTCCCCCAAGCTGATGGAGATATTCATAGATCCTTACGATCTGCTCTGTACTGTAAGGGGCTCTGGACTGCTGTCCGTCCCGAAAGGTTGTATCTGTGATCCAGATATCGTCCGGCATGTGATGAGGGACGATCCTGTCGTTAAAAGCGATCTTCGGCACTTCCGTATAGGGAAACAGGTTTCGGAATACATTGGGCTTCTCCACGTCTACCAGAGGATACATATGCTCCTCCAATTCCAGCAGGTTCGTGTGATAATTCATGCGCACAGCTCTGTCGATCATTTTTCTCACTCCTCGTTTTCTGTAAAAATCATGGTTTCATACTCTACTATATAGAACTGCTTGTATCATTGTATACAATTATACAAAACCTGTCAATCCTGTTTTTCACTTTTGATACCACCCATAACCCACAGTTATATCAGACGTTAGAACTTTTAAGAAATCTCTTCAGCTGGAAAAGGCCCCAGCCCTGAAGATTATGGGGATAGCCCAGATCCTTTGCCGTGGCTCTCAGACGTTTCTTGATATCCAGATTGGTAAGCCAGGGTTCCTTTTCCAGGAGCAGGGCGATCCCTCCGGAGACAAAGGGAGTAGACATAGAAGTGCCGCTTTTTCTGGTATAGGGGCAGGCCCCCCTTTTATTCGAACAGGAAATGATCTCATTTCCGGGAGCTACAATATCCGGCTTGCGGATACAATCCCGGGTGGGCCCCCTTCCGGATATCCCCTGGTTCTGCACCAGCATATCGGAAGAGCCTACGGTGATGATCTTTCTGCTGCTTCCAGGAGCCGTGACGCTGCCTCGTCCCGGTCCCATGTTTCCTGCCGCCGCCACCACTACCAGCCCCCTGTCCCAGGCTTCCTCCACTGCCTCTATCAGGTCTTCATGGCCTTCTTTCTGAGTAGTCCCCACAGAGATATTTACTATGCGGATATGATACCGCTCCATATTTTCTTCGATCCATTTCAAAGCCTGGATCACCTTATCTTTATTTCCGTTTCCCCTTTCGTCCAGGACCTTAACAGGGATCAGTCCGCAGCCAAATGCGGTTCCCCTGTGTCTTCCCCCGGAGGCTCCCCCGCTTCCCCCAAGGATCCCCAGCACATGGGTACCGTGTCCATTATCATCATAAGGCTGTTCTCTCCCGTGTATAAAATCCTGGAAGGCCCAGATCCGGTCTTCAAAATCTATATGGGGAAAGGCCCCTGTATCCAGAACGGCCACCCCGATCCCTTTCCCGCTTAATTCTCCCATGACTTTCCCCGGATGCACCTTGCTTTTTCTATATCATATTCTCCGGAAATATCTCTTGTTCCAGTCAAGATTTCCGAAAAGCTTTCATAGATTAAAAAGAATACCGGTCCGACCACAGGGAGCTTTTATGCCGTCTGTACAAGAAATGATCCTTTCGGAAGACTATGCGGATATCATCGTTCCTTATTTTCCATGCTTTCTCAGCCAGTATCGGGAACAGGGAGCGCAGGTCTTTAACGATTACTATGGAATGATCCACTATCCCCTTTCCCGGCAATCTGTTGCCGCCTATTTTGAGGAAGGTCTTTTTTACTCCACGATTCCAAAGCTTTATACACTTTTGGATACAGTGAGCCTGGATGCGGCAGGTATCACCCAGGTCCAGGCCCAGCCGTTGCTGGAGCTTACCGGCCAGAATATCATACTGGGATTTATTGATACAGGGATCGACTATACTCATCCGGCGTTTCGCAGAAGTGACGGGAGCAGCCGGATCTGCGGGCTCTGGGATCAGACGATCCAGAGCGGAACCCCTCCTTATGATCTGGAATATGGCAGCGTTTATACTCAGGCTGAGATCGATCGGGCTCTGGAGCAGGAAGATCCCTTTTCCCTGGTTCCCAGCCGGGATGAGATCGGACATGGCACCGCCCTGGCCGGGATTGCCGCCGGGACTGCCCTTCCGGATCAGGATTTCAACGGCGCTGCGCCCCAGGCTATGATCGCTGCGGTTAAGCTGAAGCCGGCCAAAGAGTACCTGAAAACTTTTTTCTGCGTCACAGGAGATGCCCCCGCCTATCAGATGACGGATATCATGGCCGGGATCCGCTATCTTCTCCGGCTATCTGAAGAGCTGGTAAAGCCTCTGGTGATCTGTCTTGGGCTTGGCACCAGCCAGGGTGGACATTCCGGGGATTCTCCCCTGGATTCCATGCTGTCTGTCACCGACCAGTTCCGCGGTTTTATCGTAGTAACTGCCGGAGGAAACGAAGCCGGCAAAGCCCATCACTACTATGGCGCAGCCTTAAATTCCCCGGAATATCAGGAAGCAGAGATTCTTGTAAGAGAGGGCACCAGAGGCTTCTGTGCGGAACTTTGGGGCCAGCCTCCCGAGATCTATACGGTGGGTTTTGAGTCTCCCCTGGGGGAGGTGATCCAGAAACTCCCTCCCCGGCTGAGCTACAGCGAAAGGATTTCCTTTGTCCTGGAAAAAACCAGGATTTTTGTCAGCTCTGAAATTGTCCAGACGGTTTCCGGAAGCCAGCTTATTTTTATCCGCTTTACAGATCCCACTCCCGGTTCCTGGAAAATACGGGTATACACCAGCAGTTATAACAGCGGCAGCTACCATATCTGGCTTCCGGTCACAGGCTTTTCCGATCCTGACGTGACCTTTTTGGAGCCCAATCCGGATACCACCCTCACTTCTCCCGGTACCTCGGTCTCTGTGATCACCGCAGCAGCTTATAACGCTTATAATAACAGCCTCTTTTTGAATTCCAGCCGGGGCTATACCAGGACCGGCCAGATCAAGCCGGACATTGCAGCTCCAGGTGTTAATGTTTTCGCCCCAGCTCCCGGAAACCGCTATATCTCCATTACCGGTACTTCTGCTGCAGCCGCCGTCACTGCAGGCGCCTGCGCACTGATCATGGAATGGGGCATGAACCGGACTCCCTCCCGGATCTTTAACAATTCTGAAGTGCAGGCCCTTCTGATCCGGGGAGCCAACAGACGGGAGGATTATCTGTATCCAAACCGGGAATGGGGATACGGAACCCTGGATGTATATCAGGTATTCGCCTCCCTGGCCTCTCCTTAAATTTTGCCGCACCCTTTCCGGCCGGCTGCATAGTATGTAAGTGTAATCAAGATTTTTGGAGGAACGATTCATGAGTGACTTAGCTGCTACAAATTGCGGTTGCGGTTGTGACGATAACTGTGGAGGTGGCATGGGCCGGGGATTATGCGGCGGCGGATGCAGCTGCATTCTCTGGATCCTGCTTCTGATGAGCTGCTGCGGAAACGGCAATTCCTTTGGCGGAAACGACGGATGCGGCGACTGCAGCTGTCTGATCCTGATCTTACTGCTTCTGTGCGGATGCGGCGGAAACGGATTCTGTTAAAAAAATGCCTGCCCGTGGAAGCAGGGCAGGCGCTTGCCGTGCGTATCACGCAAAAGGAGCTGTCGCTGATGCGACAGCTCCAACCCAATGGCAAACTCAAAGACTGTGCTTTCCATGGTCCTGAAATTAGACGTTTATGCACCGCTGCGATAAACAAGATGTGTCTGCCTGTGCAGATTTAGAACGGGTATTCTTTCCCTTTTATCACCCCCATCTTCTGTTTTCTCACAGCGTTTGATCCATATGTCTTTGAGTTTCCAGCAGAAGCGCTGATTGAAGGAATAATAACAAAAAATAAAAAGATAAGACTTTGTCTTCCGACATCTTCTATTATACAGCATACACTTTTTCCGTCAAGAAAAACAGTTTGACGGTTTCCGGTATATTCCTGCTTTTTCTCTGTTTTATCTACAGCGGTTCCCCGGTTCCCTGTATTTTTTTCCAGATCCCTGTCTTTTCAAAGGCTTCTACAGAACTTTTTGCCCCTTTCACCAGTTCTTCCTTATATCCGGTCATTTCCAGAAGACGGATGGCATTTCTGGTAGTCACTCTTCCTTTTTTCAGCAGATAGCTAAAGACCACCTCATGTTCCCGTACTTCTTCTTCAAAATGATAATTCTCATAAAGCTCCTCCAGGATATAAGACAACTCGATATCGTGAGTGGCTGCAAAGGGCAGCACCTGTCTCCGCTTCAGATCCGCCAGTATCTGAGAAGAAGCTCCGATCCGCTCAATGGTATTGGTCCCCCGCAGGACCTCGTCTATGATACATAAAAGGCAGCCCTCTTTTCCCGCCTGGTCTAAAATCCTCTTCAGGGAGCGTATTTCTACAATGAAATAGCTCTCGCCTCCTTCCAGGTCATCCCGGAGAGCCATGGAGGTCATCACTTTAAAGTAAGGCGCCCGGTAAGCGGAAGCCGTGACGGTATAAACTGTCTGGGCCAGGATGGTATTCACCGCTATATTCTTCAGAAATGTAGACTTTCCCGAAGCGTTGGAGCCGGTTACCAGGATACCGGTTCCGGCGTCAATGCTGTTGGCCACAGGGTGGGAAAGCAGAGGATGATACAGATTTTCCACATGGAGATAAGCCCTGTCCTCTTTCTCCAGCTCCGGCAGGCTGTAATAAGGCAGACTTTCCCTGAAAGAAGCGATGGAGATCATGGCGTCCAGATATCCGAAGATCTTCATTAACCCCAGGATTTCTTCCTGATGCTTCTGCATGGCCTTCATCATAGTGGAAAACTTGATCAGGTCAATATGGGTCAGCATCCGGATATAGTCCATGACAAGTCCCTCCAGTCCTCCCCCTGTACTGCTCTGTTCCAGTACAAGGAAGGACCCTTTCTGAAAGGTACGCAGACTTTCCCGGTACTTTTTTCCTTCCGCTCTGTAGGGATCCAACTCCGGGATCCTGATTTTTTCCATTTCCTTCTGGGCTTCCAGAAGCTGGATCACACAGCGGAAGCTACTCAGATACAGATCAATGTCCTGTTTCCGCATAAAATAGGTGACAATATTCAGAATACACACGCCCAGAAAGCAGAAAATTCCCGGAGAAGGCATGACCGCAAAGAAGAAAAGGGAAAGGAAAAAGGCTGCGCACATACCCATCTGCAGTCCTTTTCCCTGGATCTCAACCTCTTTTGTCACACTGACCGCTTCGTAGATACTTATATTACCGGGTTTCCGGATTCTTGTGAGAAGGGCCTGTATTTCATGCCTGGCTTCTTTTTTTCCTGCAAAAAATTCCAGGAGCCTTTCCCTTTCTCTCAGTTCTTCTTCCCGGAATACCGGTTTTCTCAAAAGGTCGTAAAGGCATGCATCTCCCGCCGGTGAAACGCTCTGATTGATCAGGGCAAAGATCCGGTCCATATCCAGATCATTCCAGGTAATGTCGTCAATATAAAATTCTTCTTTTTCTCTCTGCCGGAAAAACTGGGCTATATGCTCTAATTCCTCATAGCTGTATTCCCGCTGGGGGATCTTCCCCCAGGAGGCCGTCATCTTTTCCAGAAAGAGCTTTCTTCTCTTTCTGCTTTCGTAAACGTTCAGAAGCCCTGCTCCTATAAGGATCAGAAGGATCACGCCCAGTCCCATGGCTGTATCAGTATACATAGGTCACCTGAAATACCGATCGATCAGATCCAGAAACTGCCGGATATCCTCCTCGGTGTGGGCGTCGGAAAGGAAGATGGCTTCAAACTGGGAGGGCGCCAGATGTACTCCATGCTCCAGCATATACTCAAAGTACTTTGAAAAAGCTTTTGTATCAGATGTTTTTGCGGACTGGTAATCTGTCACAGGAGTCTCTGTAAAGAAAATACTGCCCAGGGAAGCTACGGCGTTCACCTGATAGCCGATCTCCTTCTCTGTAAAGAGCTTCCGAATCCCTTCAAAGAGCAGCTCCCCTTTCTGGAACAGCCGTTTATAAATATCCGGATCTTCCCAGAGGATCTTTAACTGTGCAAGCCCTGCTGCCATGGCAATGGGATTCCCGCTTAAAGTACCCGCCTGGTAAACAGGGCCGCTGGGAGCCACCATTTCCATGATCTCTTTTCTTCCGCCGTAGGCGCCTACCGGCATACCTGCGCCGATGATCTTGCCATATGTGACCATATCGGGAGTGACGCCAAAATATTCTGCCGCACCTCCGAAGCTTAAACGGAAGCCGGTGATCACCTCATCAAAGATCAGCAGGGCTTTGTGTTTATCACACAGTTCCCGCAGTCCCTGGAGAAAACCGTCCTTCGGGGGAACCACCCCCATGTTGGCGGCTACCGGCTCTACGATCACTGCCGCTACCTGATCCCGGCTCTCCTCCATAAGCTTTTCCACACTGGACAGATCGTTGTAAACAGCGATCATGGTATCCTGGGTACAGCCCTTGGGCACTCCTGCGCTGTCCGGCACGCCGCTGGTCATCACGCCGCTTCCTGCGCTTACCAGCATGGCGTCTGTATGTCCGTGATAACAGCCGGCAAATTTAATGATCTTATTCTTTCCGGTATAGCCTCTGGCCGTGCGGATAGCGCTCATAACCGCCTCTGTTCCGGAGTTGACCATACGGATCATTTCCACATGGGGGATATGTTCGCAGATAAACTCTGCCATCTCTACTTCCCGCTCTGTGGCGCAGCCAAAGCTTAAGCCGTTCTCGCTGGCACGGATCACCGCATCTTTTATCCGCTCGTCATTATGTCCCAGGATCATGGGACCCCAGGAGCCAATATAATCGGTATAAGTCTTTCCGTCCACGTCAAAAATTTTGCTTCCGACAGCCCCCTGGATGAATCTGGGAGCCTCGTCCACTGAGCCGAAGGCTCTTACCGGGCTGTTCACGCCTCCCGGGATCCTTTTTATTGCTCTCTGAAATAATTCTTCTGATCTTGTCATTATCCGATCCTCCCTTCGTCCATAAATCCGGCGATCTCTTCTGCAAAATAGGTAAGATAAATGTCGGTTCCTGCCCGGAAAGCGCTGACCGCCATCTCGCAGATGATCCGGTCTTCCTCTATGTAGCCCAGTTTTGCTCCGGCTTTCACCATAGCGTATTCTCCGCTGACAGAATAAGAAGCCACCGGAAGATGGATCTGATCCTTCACCTCCCGGATAATATCCAGATAGTTCATGGCCGGCTTCACCATAATGATATCCGCCCCTTCTTCCACGTCCAGAAGGGCTTCTTTTATCGCTTCTCTCCGGTTGTGGAAGTCCATCTGATAGCTTTTCCGGTCTCCGAAAGCCGGTGCCGAGCCTGCAGCGTCCCGGAAAGGACCATAAAAGGCAGAGGCATATTTTACCGCATAGGACATGATCGGGGTATCCCGGTGTCCGTTTTTATCCAGGATCGTCCGGATAGCCCGTACCCTGCCGTCCATCATATCGGAAGGAGCCACCATATCCGCCCCTGCTTCCACATGGGAGAGGGCTGTCCGGGCCAGGTAGTCTAACGTCTTGTCGTTATCCACCTCATGGCCGCAGAGGATCCCGCAGTGTCCATGGGAAGTATATTCGCACATGCATACGTCTGTGATCAGATACAGTTCTTCCTTAAATTCTTCCCTGGCTTTTCTGAGGGCTTTCTGTACAATCCCATCCTCTGCATATGCCTGGCTTCCCACCTCATCTTTATGATCCGGGATGCCGAAGAACATCACCTTGTCCACTCCGGCTTTCTTTAATTCTTCCAGCTTTTCCGGCATACGGTCCAGGCTGTAGCGGAACTGTCCCGGCATAGTGGGGATCTCTTCCTTCAGGTTTTCCCCTTCCATTACAAAAAGGGGATAGATCAGAGAACTTTTGTCCATTCTGGTCTCTCTCACCATTTTCCGGATGGTCTCTCCGCCTCTTAATCTTCTGGGTCTGATGGTCATATCCATTTTGTCAACACTCCTTTATATTTTCTGTACTAATTCCAGAACACTGTCTATAGTAGCCTTTTCGGCCATATAGGTCTTCATTCCCCAGGCGTCTGCCGCAGCCTTAGTCTGTTTTCCGATACAGGCGGCGGTAACCCTGGTATAATCCAGATCCGGGCAGGCATTTACAAAGCCTCTTACCGTAGAGGCGCTGGTAAATACTGCGCAGTGGATCTTTCCCTGTTCGAATTCCTTTTTCTCATCAATGATCCCCTGGTTTTCATAGAAGGTATCATAGGTGGCGATATCCGAGATCTGAAGCTCCGGTTTCTTTTCCAGTTCCTCCAGGATCTCATGGTTTCCGATCTTCGCCCGGGGGATCAGGATCCGCTCTCCTCCCCGGCAGGCTTCTCTCAGGGCTCTGCCCAGGGACGCCCCGTCATAGACCTCCGGCACCAGATCCGGGATCAGTCCTCTTTCTTTCAGCGCCTTCTGGGTTCCTTTCCCGATGGCTGCGATCTTAAGACCCGCCAGCTTCCGGATATCCGTTCCGGTCTTCCCCATCTCCTCAAAAAAGATCCTTACGCCTGTGGGGCTGGTAAAGGCAGCCCAGTCATAGGTATCCAGTTCCCGAAACGCCTGATACAGCTCTCTCTGATCCTCCAGAGGCTCTGTCCCTATGGCCGGCAGCTCCAGGACTTCCGCACCCAGGGCCCTCAGTTTTGCGGACATTGTGGAAATCAGCTCCTTGGGCCTGGTCACCAGGATCTTTTTTCCTGCCAGAGGAAGCTTTTCATACCAGGCAAACTCCTCCTCCAGAGCGCAGACCCGTCCCACTACGATAATGGCCGGAGTCTCCACTCCCTGGCGTTTTACTTCTTCCGGAAGCTTTGCCACTGTGGAAACGATCCTTTTCTGTCCCGCAGTGGTTCCCTGCTGGAGCACTGCGGCAGGCATTTCCGGATCCATTCCCGCCTCCAGAAGAGAAGCGCAGATATCCGGAAGGGCTGTGACGCCCATAAGGAATACCAGCGTTCCCCTGGTGTCTACCAGAGCCTTGAAATCAATATCATAGGCCTCTCCCTGCTTTTTATGGCCGGTGATGATGTGCAGGGAGGAAGTATAATCCCGATGAGTCACCGGGATCCCGTTATAGGCCGGCACCGCAATGGGGGAAGTCACTCCCGGCACCACTTCATAGGGGATCCCTTCTTTTGTCAGAAGCTCCAGTTCCTCTCCCCCTCTCCCGAAAAGGAAAGGATCGCCTCCTTTCAGCCGGACTACACGGTATCCTTTTTTGGCTTCTTCCACCAGGACCTGATTGATCTTTTCCTGGGGCATGGTATGGTGGGAAGCCCGCTTCCCCACATTGATGGCCTTTGCCTCTTTGGGGATCTGGGATAATACGCCCTGCCCCACCAGACTGTCATAGACCACTACTTCCGCACTGCCCAGAATTTCTTTTCCCTTTACCGTAAAAAGTCCCGGATCTCCCGGACCGGCTCCTACCAGCCAGACCTTTCCTACGCTCATATCTATCTGCTCCTTTACTGCTGATTTTCTTTCCGGCATGCTTCCCGCAGCTCCCTGGCCAGGGAGATCCCCAGCTCTTCCGCCATAGAAACGCTGCCCTTTTTACTGCCTTTTTTATAATTTCCGGTCTCTTCCTCATAGTATAAGCCCAGGAGATACAGCTCTTCTCCCTGTACCTGTCCGTGAGCGGCTACCGGTGAAGAACAGCCGCCGTCCAGATACCGGACAAAAGCCCTTTCTGCCCTTGCGGCCCAGGCGGCTTCCGGATCCTCAAAATCCGCCAGATAAGAGAAATCTTCTCCGGCTCTTCCCTGGACTGCCAGGATCCCCTGGCCCGCCGCAGGGATGATCTCCTGAACCGTAAAATACCGGCTGATCCGCTCCTGAAGTCCCAGTCTCTTAAGGCCCGCCGCCGCCAGGACCAGAGCGCCGTACTCGCCGTCATCCAGCTTTTTCAGCCGGGTGATCACATTTCCCCTCACGCTTTTAAACTCCATATCCGGAAAGATCTCCTTAAGCTGAAGGATCCTGCGGAGGCTGGAACAGCCGATGGGTTTTGTTTTATCCATGGTTTCCCGGCCTTTTGGAAGGACCAGCGCATCTCTGGGATCCTCTCTTTTCGAGTAAGCGGCCAGTGGCAGCTCCCGGGGCACCTCCATAGGCATATCCTTCAGACTATGCACGGAAATATCGCTCTTTTTATCCAGCAGAGCCTTATCCAGCTCCTTTACAAAAAGCCCTTTTCCTCCCACCTTATCCAGAGTCCTGTCCAGGATCTTGTCTCCCGTAGTTTTCATTGTCAGGATCTCCACCTGGATATCCGGATTCTGTTTCTCTATGTAATCTTTTACCATCTCGCTCTGGATCACCGCCAGACGGCTTTCCCGGCTTCCGATCACTACTTTCCGCATGCTTGATACCTCCCCTTTGTCTCCCGTCAGGGCTTCCTGGACCTTTTCCCGGACCTGCCGTACTTTCTTATGATCCCTTCCCCCTCCGTTAAATCCCATGACCACCCCGTCGTATTCTAAAATCCCGGGGAAATGGAAATCGCATTTTTTCTGGTCGCTGGCCACATTCACCTGGATCCCCAGACATTTGCAGGCGCTGTAAATATCCTCATTTACTTCTTTGCTGTCTGTAGCGGCGATGACCATGTCTGCGTCATAGAGGTCCTCCCTGGCATAGGGTTTCTTCCGGTAAAGGATCTCTCCCTTCCTGGCCAGCTCCAGGATCTCTTCTGCGGCCTCAGGAGCCTCCACCAGGATCTCTCCGGCAAAAGGAAGAAGGGTCTTTACCCTTCTGGCTGCAATCTTTCCTGCCCCCGCCACCAGGATCTTTTTCCCGGACAAATCCACGAAAAGAGGAAACATTTTTTTCTCTTTACTCTTCATAAAGCTTTTCCAGCCCTTCCACACAGTTGATAAATTCTTCTTCTTTCATGAAGTCCTTCAGACCGAACATCATTTTATTGACCACCTTTCCTGCGGCTGTATCAATGGCCTTTAACAGATTCTCCCGGTCGCTGTCTTCCATGGGGGTTTTCCGCAGGATCTTCATGATCCGCAGGTTCAGATCCTCTACAGCGTCCGCCTTGATCTCCTGGATCCGGGGGATCAGATCCCTGCCGTTGTACCAGTTGTAAAACTCATCCTGCTGCTCTCTTAAGATCTCTCCCGCCTGGTCAAGACTGGCCTGAAGTTTTGGGGATACTGCGTCGATCTTAAAGCTGTCGATATCGTATAAAGTAACGTTATTCAGGGTTCCTGCCGAAGGCTCAATGTCTCTGGGAACCGCCAGGTCAATAAGGACAACGTGCCCGGGGATCTCTGCGTTTTCAATCTGCTCCATAGTCAATGTAAAGTTGGGACTTGCCGTAGCGCTGACTACCAGATCACATTTTGGCAGAAAGTCCAGTCTTTCTCCGTAGTTTATACGGTCGCAGCCCTGGGGGATGGTGACCATCCCGCTCCGGTACTGCCGCACCGTGACGGTAACCTCTGCGCCTGCTTCCTTCAGGGCCAGAGCCGTAACCTTTCCCATTTCTCCGTTTCCGATCACCATACAGTTCTTTCCCTGAATGGAAAAGCCCTGGTTTTCCAGCCTTTCGATAGCCTGATGGATCACAGAACTGTTTGCCCTGGAAAAGCTTACCTGGGTCTTGACCTTCTTGGCTGCGGTGACGGCCATGCGGAACAGCACCTCCAGCACATTGTCCGTGCAGTAGGCTTCTCTGGAAAGGGTCAGAGCGTCCTTTACCTGGGTAATGATCTGGTCCTCTGCAAGGATCTGGGATTTCAGGCCGCTGGTAAGATAAAACAGATGTTCCACGGCTTCTTCCTCTTCTCTTTCCACAAAATATCCTGCAAATTCCCGGGGATCCTTCTCTTTCTCCTGGCATAAAAATCCATAAAGTGAACCATTCCAGTTCTCCCCCGTGCTTGCCCAGATCTCCATCCGGTTGCAGGTGGACAGAATAATGCAGCCCAGGATTCCCGGTTCCTTTTTCAGGTTTTCCAGGGCTGCCACTGTATTTTTCTTGGTAAATGAAAACTGGGCCCGGACATCTACAGACGCTTTTTTGTAGTCGATTCCGATCATGGAAATACTCATGGCTTTTGCTCTCCCCTATCCTCTTTCTCTTCTGGATTTGAACGGTCTTTCTCCACTCAATCTTTTTTCATCTTAGCATAGAATTTCTTCAGGTGCAATCATTGATTCATATTGACAAAATCAGCGGATATGCTACAATAAACCCAGAATTGAATGTACAAAGGTGCCCGCACAGCCTGCGGGAGAATAGGAAAGCTGAGTGAAAAGCTCACACGGTCACGCCGCTGTAAGGGTGGAACCGTATTTCAGTAAGGATCTTATGGATCTGCGCCACTGGGAAATTTCCTGGGAAGGTTGAAATACGGTGATGATGCCTAAGTCAGAAGACCTGCCTTGTACACGAGATTTACACAGGTTACGAACGATGGCCTCGTGTAAGAACAGGTTGGCTCATAGCAGTTCAATTCTATTCGCTATACCTCTTGTTCTTCTGGTAGCCTGTGGAGATTTTTCTCCCAGGTTTTTTTATTGCCCATTGGGGCAAAATTTCACATCAGAAAGGAAAAGGAAAATGAGTAAACAAACCAAGCTTGAAAAACGTATCCTGGCTCTGGCAGCCGCTTTCGCACTTACCTTCGGCATTGTGCCAAGTGTAAGCGCCATGCACATCATGGAGGGCTATCTCCCCGGAGGGTTCTGTATCGCCTGGGGAATTCTGTGCCTGCCCTTTTTGATCGCAGGATTTATGTCCATAAAGAAAACCCTGGACGAACACCGGAATCTGATCACCCTCCTGGCCATGTCCGGAGCTTTCATCTTCGTGATCTCTTCCCTGAAGATCCCTTCAGTAACCGGAAGCTGTTCCCATATGACCGGAACCGGGCTGGGGTCCATCTTGTTCGGCCCGGCCGCTGTTTCCATCCTGGGGCTGATCGTCCTTTTGTTCCAGGCCATTCTGCTGGGTCACGGAGGTCTTACCACCATCGGCGCCAATACTTTTTCCATGGCCATCGCCGGTCCTTTTGTCTCCTATGGGATCTATCTCCTGTGCAAAAAGGCCGGGGCGAACAAGCGGGTGGGGATTTTTCTCGCCGCCGCTTTAGGGGATCTGTTCACCTACTGTGTAACGGCCTTTCAGATGGCTCTTTCCCACAATGCAGACACTACCGTCGGAGGCGCCCTGGTAAAATTCCTGGCGGTTTTTGCACCTACCCAGGTACCCCTGGCCATTATCGAGGGGATCATCACTGTGCTGATCGTCATGGGGCTGGAGACCTACGCAAAACCGGAGCTTCGTGCTATCGGATTTATAAAGGAGGCAAAATAATATGAAAAAGAAAGTGATTTTAGGGATTGTTCTCATCTTTTTGATCGCCCTGGTTCCTCTCTTTGCCTTAAAAGATGCGGAATTCGGAGGCTCTGACGACGCAGGCAGCCAGGTGGTGGAGGAGGTGGATTCCTCCTATGAGCCCTGGGCCGCTCCGATCCTTGAAACTATTATCGGTGGAGAACTTCCGGGAGAAGTGGAAAGTCTCTTCTTCTGTATCCAGACCGGTATCGGCGTTGGTATCATCGCCTTTATCATGGGCCGGTT
>CALWSM010000053.1 GCA_944384185.1 uncultured Blautia sp.
ACTCTCGGATCCAGACGGTGCAAAGAGGAATCTGCGGGATAATATTGTCCTATCGTAATATCTCTGATCATTTTTCTCCTCTCCCCAGTGCTTTCAAAATGCTGCATTTCGCTTCTTCCACAGTGATGGCAGAAAGATCTGTGGGAAGGCCGTTTTCCCGAAGGGCATGCATGATATACGTGATCTGCGGCGCCGCCAGGCCCATAGCCTCCAGTTCTTTATAATGAGAAAAAACTTCCTTCGGCCTGCCGTCGAATACCTTTTTCCCCTGATTCATCACCAGGATCCTCTCCACATATCTTGCAACGTCTTCCATGCTGTGGGAAACCAGGAGCACGGAGATCTTTCTCTCCTCATGAAGCCAGGCGATCTGATCCAGGATCTCGTCTCTTCCCTTCGGATCCAGTCCGGCGGTAGGCTCGTCCAGGATCAGCACCTCCGGTTCCATGGCCAGTACGCCGGCGATGGCCACCCGGCGCTTTTGTCCGCCGGAAAGCTCAAAGGGGGAAGAATCGTAATATTTCTCCTTCAGCCCCACCTGCTTCAGGGCAGTCCTGGCCCGTTCCCGGGCCTCCTCCTGAGAAAGCCCCTGATTTTTAGGGCCGAAGCACACATCAGACAATACATCCGCCTCAAAAAGCTGGTGCTCCGGATACTGGAAGACCAGTCCTACCCTGCTCCTCAGTCTTTTCAGAGAGTAACCTTCCTGCCAGATATCTTCATTATCATAAGATACAACGCCGGAAGTAGGCCGCATCAACCCGTTAAAATGCTGGATCAGGGTAGATTTTCCGCTTCCGGTATGTCCGATCACTCCCACGAACTGTCCCTGTGGGATCTCCAGGGATACATCCTTCAAGGCATGAGTCTCATAGGCCGTCCCCGGATTATAAGTATAGGTAACGTGTTCTAATTTCAATGACATAACGCATCCACCAATTCCTTTGTCGTCAGTATTCCGTCAGGAAGACGGATCCCTGCTTTTTTCAGTTCGTATGCCAGCAGGGTTACCTGGGGCACATCCAGCCGGTACGCTTTCAGCTCTTCTACCCTGGAAAAAATTTCCCTTGGGGTTCCCTGCATCACCACATGTCCATGGTCCATAACAAAAACCCGGTCGGAATCGATCACTTCTTCCATATAGTGGGTGATCAGGATCACCGTGATCCCTTCCCGCCTGTTTAATTCATGGACAGCCTCCAGGACCTCTTTTCTGCCGTTTGGATCCAGCATAGCGGTGGGCTCGTCCATAATAATACATTTCGGCTGCATGGCCATAACGCCGGCAATGGCTACTCTCTGTTTCTGGCCGCCGGAAAGCTTATTAGGGGAGCGATGACGGAAGGCTGTCATTCCCACGGCTTCCAGGCTCTTATTCACTCTGCTCCAGATACCTTCCGTAGGGATCCCCAGATTCTCCGGCCCAAAACCAACATCCTCTTCCACTACTGTCCCGATGATCTGATTATCCGGGTTCTGAAAAACCATACCGGCTTTCTGCCGGATCTTCCACAGCTCCGGCTCCACAGCCGTATCCATTCCATCAACCCAGATCGTCCCTTCCGTAGGGAGCAGCAATGCGTTCATATGCTTTGCCAGGGTAGATTTTCCGGATCCGTTATGCCCCAGTATGGAAATGAACTGCCCCGGCCTGATATCCAGATCTACATTCTCTACTGCTGTCTGGCGCTCGCAGGCCTGTCCATTGTCATCATATTTTAAGTACTCATATTTTAACTTTCTGGCTTTTATGATTTCCATAATCCTTCGTTTCTCCCTCTTGCGTCAACAGGTATAACGCCAGACCTCCATATCTTCTCCATCGTCCTCCAGATGGTAATTGATCTTCTGAAATCCCAGCTTTTCCGCCAGATTTAAAGAAGCCTTATTTCCGCTTTTTATACGGCAGTGAAGATAGACTGCGCCTCTTTTGGCTGATTCCCGTATGATTCCCTGGCAGGCTTCATAGGCGTAGCCCTGTCTCCGGTACTTTTCGTCGATAATATACCCCAGCTCCACAACCGTTTTCTTTCTGTTCCAGAATTTAGGCTCCACCCCGGCTCTGCCGATGATCTCTCCTGTATCCTTTTTCAATACAGACCAGTATCCCATATCACAGAATTCATACATATAAGACCGATAAGAGTCAAAACACTCCAATTCTTCAGATAAAGGTTTTGCAATGCCTTCGCAGGCGTCCCTTGAGGTTTCCTGTCCGCAGATCTCCATCAGTCTTGGAATATCCTCCTTCCTCATTTCCCGGATCAGAAGCCGGCTGGTCTCGCAGACCACTGCCGGAAGATGATGGCTGTGGCAGTAAACTTTTTCTAAAAACGGACCGTCGATTTCCTCGTAGCCTTCAATGACCATATAGGCCTTTCCCAGATCCTGTCTGCCGGAATCCGGGTTCTGGTAACCAACGCAGGTGATCCCCGCATTTTTTGCTGCCAGGCATCCGTTCTCCGAATCCTCTATCACAATACACGATTCCGGAGAAAATCCCATTTCTCCGGCCGCTTTCAGAAAAACATCCGGCGCAGGTTTTGGATTTTTCACCGATTCGCCGCTGACCAGCCTGCCAAAATATTTCCGGATCCCCCAGTAGTCTGTTACCCTCTCAATATAGGAAAGGGGGGAGGAAGAGGCTACAGCCAGCTCATACCCTGCTGCGTAAAGCTTTTCCAGGAGTTCTTTTACATAAGGGATAAGGGGCGGATAGCCTTCCTTTCTGATCAGCGCCTCCTTTATCTCCATCATTTCTTTTCTAAGGGAAGTATCCTCCAGAGAGATCCCGTAATGGTCATGGAGGAGCTGCATCAGGAACCCTATGGTTGAACCGATGCACCCCTTATAGACTTCGTAGTCCAGATCTATCCCTCTTGCCTTGAGAGTTTCTTTCCAGACTCTGTAGTGAAAAGGTTCGCTGTTGATCAGGACGCCGTCCATATCAAAAATTATTCCCTTTAACATACTATACCTTCTTTTCTAAATATCCGAAGGCTGCGGCATAAGGCCCTCGATCCGATCCCATATCTCTTCTCTTCCCTGCTTGGACAGGGCGGAAAAGGGGATCACCTCTGTTCCGGAAGGAAGGTTCAATCCCCTTCTCACTTCCTCTATGTGTTTCTGAAGCTGGCTTCTCTTCAATTTATCCGCTTTTGTGGCAATGATAATAGGCGCATACCCGTTGTGAACGATCCAGTCATACATAAGCTTGTCATTTTCCGACGGTTTATGGCGGATATCCACCAGAAGGAAAACAGCTTTCAACTGTTTTGAATGATGGAGATACCGCTCGATCAGCTTCCCCCACTGCTCCTTCACAGACTGGGAAACTTTTGCGTAACCATAACCGGGAAGATCCACCAGAAACATTTCATGATTAATATTATAGAAATTAATGGTCTGGGTCTTTCCCGGCGAGGCGCTGGTGCGGGCCAGAGACTTCCGGTTCATCAGCGCATTGATCAGGGATGATTTTCCAACGTTGGATTTCCCCGCAAAGGCGATTTCCGGCACCTGATTTTCCGGCAGGATGCTGGTGATCCCGCACACAGTATCCAGTGCCACATGTTTTATGACCATGTATTTTCCTCCGTATCTAAGAGTTTTGTTTCAATGACAGTGCATGTTCCAGCACTTCTTTCATAGTATTTACAGGCACGATCTCCAGCCCCTGGGTGATCTCTTTATCCAGCTCCGCCGCATCCGCCTGGTTTTCCCAGGGGATCAGCACTTTTTCGATCCCGGCGCTTTTGGCAGCCAGAAGCTTTTCTTTCAGCCCTCCGATAGGAAGGACTCTGCCTCTCAGGGTGATCTCTCCTGTCATGGCCACATTTGCCTTGACCGGAGTGTCGGTAATAGCGGAAAGCATCGCCGTAGCCATGGTGATCCCTGCGGAAGGGCCGTCCTTTGGAACCGCTCCTTCGGGAATATGGATATGTAGATCATGCTTCTGGAAAAATTCCGGATCTATATTATACTGATCCGCCACAGACCGGATATAGCTGATCCCCGCCTGGGCAGATTCCTTCATCACATCTCCCAGCTGTCCGGTAAGAAGGAACTCTCCCTTCCCCGGCATGAGATTGACTTCGATCTGAAGCGTATCTCCGCCTACGCTGGTCCAGGCCAGTCCCCGGACGATGCCTACCTCATCGGCCTGGTTCTTTTTCTGCCGGGTATACCTGGCTCTTCCCAGAAAATCTTCCAGATTCTCCCCAGTAACCACTACCTCTTCCGATTTTTCTTCCATGATCTTCCTGGCGGCTTTTCTGCAGATATCTCCGATTTTTCTTTCCAGATTCCGGACTCCTGCTTCTTTCGTATAGCCGCTGATGATCTCTCTTAAAGCCTCTTCTGTGATCTTCAGCTGGTTCTCTTTCAGTCCATGAGCCTTGATCTGCTTCGGGATCAGATGCTCCCAGCCGATATGCCATTTTTCATTTTCTGTATAGCTGCTGATCTCAATGACCTCCATTCTGTCCAGCAGAGGTCTCGGTATAGTCTGCAGATCATTTGCCGTAGCGATAAACAGCACTTCTGACAGATCCAGGGGGATCTCCACATAGTTGTCCCGGAATTTCACATTCTGCTCCGAGTCCAGCACCTCCAGAAGAGCGGAAGAAGTATCGCCCTTATAGTCGCTGCTTACCTTATCGATCTCGTCCAGGAGCATCAAAGGATTCTTTACCCTGGCCTGGATCAGTCCGTTTGCGATCCTGCCCGGCATGGCACCGATATAAGTTCTCCTGTGTCCCCGGATCTCTGCCTCGTCCCGGACGCCGCCCAGGGAGATCCGGACATATTCTTTATGAAGGGCCCTGGCCACAGACCGGGCAACCGAAGTTTTTCCAGTTCCCGGAGGCCCTGCCAGACATAAAATAGGGCTTTCTCCTTTTTTTGTCAGGGCACGGACTGCCAGGAATTCCATGATCCTTTCCTTCACTTTTTCCAGACCGTAGTGGTCCTCTTCCAGGATACGGTTGGCTTCTTTCAGATTCTTGCTGTCTCTGGAAGTCTTATCCCAGGGCAGGGACAGCAGTGTCTCGATATAGCTGCGCATAACTCCCGCCTCAGCCTGGACTGCCGCAGATTTTTTAAACCTGTCGATCTCCTTATAGATCCGCTCTTTTACTTCTTTTGAAGATTTCAGCTTTCCTGCCTGTTCCCGGAACTGGTCTGCCTCGGAAACCGTGTCCCCGTCTCCCAGTTCCTCCTGGATCACCTTCAGCTGCTCCCTGAGGATATAGTCTCTCTGATTTTTATCTACCCGCTCTTTTACTTTTTTATTAAGCTCCATGCGGATCTCCATGATCTGAATCTCATTGGTCAGGATCATGCCCAGCACCTCATACCGGTCTTCCAGAGAAACTGCCTCCAGGATCTTCTGTTTATCTTCATATTTCATAGGGAGGTTCACAGCAATCTGGTCGATCACCTTCTCCACATCCTTCAGCTCTAGGATCTGTTCTGCCAGGTCCTTGCTCAGCTTGGGATTTTCATTGCAATACCGGACAAAGATCTCTTTCATGCCTCTGAGCATGGCTTCTTTTACATTTTCATCCAGAACTTCTGACGCAGATGGATCAAAAACCGCCACCTCAGCCTCCAGATAAGCATTCTCTTCCTCTAGGTGAAGAAGCTCTCCCCGTTCTTTTCCTTCAACAAGCACCTGGATAATGCCGTTTTTGGTTTTTACCAGCTGCTTGACCACCGCAATGGTGCCGACTCTGTATAAATCCTCCTGCCCCGGCTCTTCTGTCTCGGGAGCCTTCTGGGTAATGAGAAAAATTCTCTGGTCCTCCACCATAGCTTTTTCCAAAGCCTTTACAGACTTTTTCCTGCTCACGTCAAAATGTACGATCATATCAGGAAGGATGGTGGTTCCTCTCAGAGCGATAGCCGGTAAATATTGTATCATGTCGCTCATACTCGCTCCTCCTTCTGCTTTTGTATCGGTTTATGCAATTTCAGGGGCTTCCTTCTTCTTTCTCCCGCTGCCCTTGCTTCTCCTGGAAGGCGCCGGGAGCTCCCGGTGTTCCAATACCGGAGGTTCTTTTCCCGCTACTACCTCCTTTGTGATCGTGCAGGAACTGATGCTCTCGTCAGAAGGTGAGGTATACATAATGTCCATGAGCACACTTTCCATAATGGCCCGCAGCCCTCTGGCTCCGGTCTTTCTTTCCATGGATTTATCAGCAATAGCCTCCAGGGCTCCATCCTCAAATTTCAGCTCAATACCGTCCAGATCAAAGAGGGCCTGATACTGGCGTACCAGAGAATTCTTCGGCTCTGTGAGGATCTTCACCAACGCCTGGCGGTCCAGAGCGTTCAAAGAAACCACTACCGGCACACGTCCTACAAATTCCGGGATCAGTCCAAAGCGCACCAGGTCCTGAGGCATAACCTCTTTGAGCAGCTCGCCTACATTTTTTTCTTTAGAAGATGTGATAACTGTATTAAAACCAATAGATTTTGTATCTTTTCTGGTCTCTATGATCTTATCCAGTCCCTCAAAAGCTCCGCCGCAGATAAACAGGATATTGGTGGTGTCGATCTGGATAAATTCCTGCTGGGGATGTTTCCGTCCTCCCTGAGGCGGCACATTCGCCACCGTGCCTTCTACGATCTTCAGCAGCGCCTGCTGGACCCCTTCTCCTGACACATCTCTGGTAATCGATGCATTCTCCGACTTCCGGGTGATCTTATCGATCTCATCTATATAGATGATTCCATACTGGGCCCGTTCGATATCATAATCTGCCGCCTGGATCAGTTTCAAAAGGATATTTTCCACATCCTCTCCCACATAACCGGCCTCTGTCAGCGTGGTGGCGTCTGCGATCGCAAAAGGTACGTTCAGCAGCCTTGCCAGGGTCTGAGCCAGGAGGGTCTTTCCTGATCCGGTAGGCCCCAGCATGAGAATGTTGCTCTTCTGGAGTTCTACTTCCGAAGTGCTGCCTGCCAGCACTCTCTTATAATGATTATATACCGCTACAGACAGAACTTTTTCGCATCCTCCTGTCCGATCACATACTGGTCCAGAAACTTTTTGATCTCCTGGGGCTTCAGCAGATTGATCTCGTCGGACATCTCGCTTTCAAAATCAGCTCCCAGCTCTTCATCGATAATCTCTGCGCAGATTCCCACACATTCATCACAGATATAAGTACCGTTCGGCCCTGCGATCAGTTTTTTCACCTGGTCATCTGTCTTACCGCAAAAGGAACATCGGATCTTTATATCATTTCCCTTCATTGCCATTCTTCTTTCCTTTCTCTTTTACCAATCATTGTCCTGAAAGCGGAAAGACCCCCGCATATACCTGCAGGAGTCTTATCTTCAGTCACTATCTATGCTCGATAACCATGTCGATCAAACCATAATCCTTTGCCTCCTGGGCAGTCATATAGTTATCCCGCTCAGTATCTCGCGCAATTGTCTCCAGGGTCTGGCCTGTATTCTGTGCCAGAATAGAATTCAGTCTGTGCTTAGTCTTCAGAATCTGCTCTGCCACGATCTCGATCTCCGTTGCCTGACCTTTGGCACCTCCGGAAGGCTGATGAATCATGATTTCCGCATTGGGAAGAGCCATACGTTTACCCTTGGTGCCTCCTGCCAGAAGGAAGGCTCCCATACTGGCCGCCAGTCCCATGCAGATCGTAGACACATCGCATTTGATATACTGCATGGTATCGTAGATCGCCATACCTGCGCTGACAGATCCTCCCGGGCTGTTGATATATAAATGGATATCCTTTCCCGGATCTTCCGATTCCAGAAAAAGAAGCTGTGCCACGATCAGATTTGCAGACACGTCTGTCACTTCTTCACCAAGAAAAATGATCCTGTCTTTTAATAACCGGGAATAAATATCGTAGCTTCTCTCCCCCCGGCTGGTCTGTTCAATGACATATGGTACTAAGCTCATGAAAATCCTCCTATTTATCTGTCAAAGGAAATGAAATTATTCAGCTTTTTCCTCTTCCTTTTTCTCTACTGTCTTTGCAGCGTCTGCAACCAGGGTAACCGCTTCCTGAACAGCCATATCTTTCTTGATCTGCTCTTTCTCGTAATCACCCATCATTTCTTTCAGTTTATCGGCTTCCATCTTGTACATGTCAGCCATTCTCTTAACCTCTTCCTCGAATTTTTCATCAGAGATCTGGATATTTTCAACTTCAGCGATCTTCTCCAGTACCAGACGGCTCTGGATCCTCTTCAGAGCCTGAGGTCTCATCTGCTCCTGGATCTTAGCGTTGTCAAGACCTGTAAACTGATAATACTGGTCGATAGAAAGTCCCTGAGCCTGCATTCTTCTGACGAAGTCCTGCATAAGCTGATTGATCTGATTCTGGATCATAGGTTCCGGGATATCCATCTGTGCATTTTCGATAACTGCGTCTACCGCTTTGTCTTCTTTCTCTCTCTTGGCAACATCTTCCTTGCGCTCTCTCAGGTTTTTCTCGATGTCTGCCTTGTACTCATCCAGAGTGTCAAATTCAGAAACATCTTTAGCGAATTCATCATCCAGTTCAGGCAGTTCTTTTACCTTAATGGATTTCACTGTGCATTTGAATACAGCAGGTTTTCCGGCCAGATCATTTGCATGATAGCTTTCAGGGAAAGTTACGTTCACTTCTTTCTCTTCGCCGATCTTGGCGCCTACCAGCTGATCCTCAAAGCCCGGGATAAAAGAGTTGGAGCCGATGGTCAGAGGATAATCTGTTCCTTTTCCGCCTTCGAAAGCCTCTCCGTCAACAAAACCTTCAAAATCCAGAGTGATCATATCGCCCTGCTCTACGGCTCTGTCGTCCACGTCGATGGTTCTGGAATTGTTTTCCTGCTCTTTCTTTAATTCAGCGGCAACTTCTTCTTCCGTTACTTCTACAGGAGAAACTTCTACCTCCACGCCTTTATACTCGCCCAGAGTCACTTCCGGTTTCACGGCTACTTCTGCTGTAAAGATAAAGGATTTTCCCTTTTCGATCTGAACAATGTCGATCTCCGGCTGAGATACGATATCCAGCTTGCTCTCCTCTGCAGCCTTTGGATACTCCTCCTGGATCAGTGCATTTGCAGCGTCTTCATAGAAAATACCAGTACCATACATTTTTTCGATCATGATACGGGGCGCTTTTCCTTTACGGAATCCGGGGATCGTAATGCGGTTTTTATTTTTCATGTATGCAGCCTGCACTGCCTTCTCAAAATCCTCCGGGCTGACTTCTACTGTCAGCTTTGCCATGTTCTTTTCTAAGTTTTCTACCTGTACACTCATTGTTAATGATTCCTCCTTGTATTTCTATATACATTCTGTTCTGTAAATACGCTTTTGTAGAACAGCGTTTTTTCTCATACTTACAGTCATTAACACAGTATAGCACAAGGAAGATGAAAACGCCAGTGTTTTTTTCTATAAAATCTCCGGAAAAGTAACCGTTCCGCCTGCGCTATTCGGACTATTCCCGGTATATCACAGATTTCCGGATCTCTTCCGCCTTTTCTTCTCCAAAAAGGAGAGCGATCAGCTCCAGTGCAAAGGGAATCGCCGTCCCCAGACCTCTGCTGGTAGTGATATTGCCATCTGTGACTACTTCTTTCTTCTCTACCGCCGCCCCTGTAAGCCTGTCTTCAAAGCCCGGGTAGCATACCGCCTTCTTTCCTTCCAGAAGTCCCAGGTCTCCCAGTACGCTGGGCGCTGCGCAGATAGCTGCGATCCTCTTTCCCCGGGCGTTAAAATCCTCAAGGAGCTTTGTCAGTCCCTGATGTCCTCCCAGATGAAGGGTGCCCGGCATGCCTCCCGGAAGCACCAGAAGATCTGCCTGTCCATAATCCGCATCCTCAAAGAATGTATCTGCCTTGATCTCGATCCCATGGCTGCCTTTTACCGCCAGGCCATCGCTGATGGAGACCATCTCCACCCTGGCTCCGGCCCTTCTCATCAGATCCACCACTGTCAGTCCTTCGATCTCTTCAAATCCGTCTGCTGTAAATACATATACATTTGCCATCGTCTTACCCTCTCTTTTTGTATTTTCCATGGTTTCCCGGTCTCCCTCCAGAAGAGGCTTTTTCCGGAAAATCATGCCCTCTACCGGGTATTGTATCATACTTTTTCCGGTTCTTATTTAAAATTTTTATTAAGAAATCTCCCTTCCTTTGCTTTTTCTTCTGTCTGTGGTATACTGCAAAAAAACAAGGAGGCCCTTTCTCATGGAAATCGAAAGAAAATATCTGATCCACAAGCTTCCCGAGGATCTGGAAGCTTATCCCCGAAAAAAAATCCAGCAGGCTTATCTGTGTACCAGCCCGGTGGTCCGCATCCGCCGCCAGGACCAGGACTATTATCTGACCTACAAAGGCGGAGGGCTGATGGTCCGGGAAGAATATAACCTTCCTCTGAACAAGGCGGCTTACGAGCATCTGCTGGAAAAGGCAGACGGTATCGTCCTGTCAAAGACCAGATATCTCCTGCCTCTTACAGACGCCCTTACCATAGAACTGGATGTCTTTGATGCGCCTTACCAGGGACTCTGGCTGGCGGAAGTAGAATTTCCTACGGAAGAAGAAGCCAATGCTTTTGTTCCTCCCGCCTGGTTCGGAGAAGACGTTACTTTTTCCAGCGCCTACCATAACAGCACCCTGTCCGGAAAAGGTATGCCCGGAAAATCCTGAATATTCCTTTTGTATCTTAAAGCAGCCGGAAATATAAAAGCTTTCTGTGGAAGCCTCCCTCTCCGGCTGCTTATCTTTCACTTAAGTTTATTATTTCCCCCAGGCTTTCTCAGCATAGGCGGTATCTACCAGCTTTTCATAGGGCGCTCTTGCTTCCAGCTCTCCCGCACTGTCCAGGATATCCTGGAGCAGTTCAAAGCTATCCTGCTCAAAGACCAGATTTTCTTTCCAGGTGTCCTGCTCCTGATATCGCTTTACAATGGCGGTGATGGTTTCCAGGTCGTTTTCCTTAAACTGAGGCTGGATGATCCCGGCGATCTCTTCCGGCGTATGGGCGTTTACATAGTCCATCCCTTTCTGGAGGGCGTTTACAAATCCCTGGATGATCTCCGGATGCTCTTCCATATAGCTTTTCTTGGCGCTGTAGGCAGTATAGGGCACATAGCCGGATTCCACGCCGCAGGAGGCTACCACATAACCGGCCCCCTCCTGTTCCAGGGCTGTGGCGGAAGGCTCAAATTCCACGCTGAATTCTCCCTGCCCCCCTGCAAAAGCCGCTGCCGTAGAGCCAAAATCAATACTCCGGTCAATGTTCAGATCCTGATCCGGGTCAATGCCCTTCTGTTTCAGGATATATTCAAAGACCATCTCCGGCATTCCGCTTTTCCTGCCTCCCAGGACGTCCTTTCCCACAAGATCCGTCCACTGAAAGTCCGGCATTTCTTCTCTGGCCACGATAAAGTTGCCGGCTCTCTGGGTAAGCTGGGCAAAATTGACCACCGGATCCTTCGCCCCCTGCTGATAGGCGTAGATCGTAGATTCCGAGCCCATAAAGCCAATGTCCGATTCTCCGGAAAGGACAGAAGCCATAACCTTATCGGCGCCAAATCCGGTAACTACCTCCAGCTTGATCCCTTCTTCCACAAAGTAGCCCTCTTCGATCGCCACATATTGGGGCGCATAGAAAATCGAATGAGCCACTTCGTTCAGTGTAACCTTCTCCAGTTCCTCTCTTTTGGAGGCTTCTGCCCCTGTTTCTTTTTCCTCTTTTTCTCCGGCACAGCCTGTAGTCAGAAGTCCCAGAGCCAGTACTCCGGCCCAGAGGAAAGCGATAATCTTTTTCATATCCTTCTCCCTTCCCATTACTCTTCCTTTTCTTTCCGAAAGAAAAACTCCGCAGCCGGTTATCGGGTGCGGAGTATAATAACAGGATATGAAGCCGGAGCCAAAAGGTCACAGCCTGGGACCGGGATTTTTTCTGTCCTCTATATATTTTCTGACGCCTTCTACATCACTGTAGGCAAAATGCCGCAGTTCATTTTCTGTCATCTGGCCCAGTTCCTCCAGATCAGAGCTTCCTGTCACAGGGCAGATAGGTCTTAACTCTTCTTCGGTAAATCCCAGCTCTTCCATCTGTTCTTTGGAGATATACTGAGTCACCTCGATCTTATTGCAGGATTTGCAGTGATATACACTGAATACTTCTTTACTCATAGGTTCCTTCTCCTCTTTTTCTCCCCGGTAACCGCCAACGCCTTCCTTTATGGTCTGCATGCAGGGATAAAACCGGGCTGTTGACTCTTAGAATAGCACAGATCAACGCCGGTTACAAGAGGAAGCCCCGGCCGCAGATAAAAAACAGCCCCATGTACCGATGACCAGGATCCTCAAATCCCCTTCCCGCAGCGTGAATTTTTCTTGCAAAATTTCCCTGGGCCCTTCATAATAAAAAAAGCTAATAAAAATAGGAGGTCTTACAAATGATTTTTGGATTTATCGGCTGTGGGAACATGGCTTCCGCCATCATAAGCGGCGGATTAAAGAAAGGTATTTTTACAAAAGAAGAGCTTCTGGCCTCTGTAAAAACAGAAGCCTCCGCACGGAAGGTACAGGATACTCTTGGCATTTCCTGCACCACAGACAATCTGGCCGTGGCCGCCCAGGCAGATTATCTTTTTCTGGCTGTAAAGCCCCAGTTCTGCCAGGAAGTCGCCTCCCAGATCTGCAAAAGCCGGAAAAAAGGACAGATCCTGGTATCCATCGCCGCCGGAAAAACATTGGCATGGCTGAAGGAAAAATTTGGAACGGATCAGAAGATCATCCGCACCATGCCCAACACTCCCGCTCTGGTAGGAGAAGGGATCACCGGCGTGTGTCCTGACGATCTGGTGACAGAAGAGGAAGTCGGCCAGGTACTTGCCCTCCTTGGCTCTTTTGGCAAGGCGGCTGTAGTCACAGAGCCTATCCTGGATATTGTGGGAGCCGTCAGCGGAAGTTCTCCGGCTTTTGTATTCATGTTTATTGAAGCCCTGGCAGACGGCGCCGTAGCGGAAGGGATGCCCCGGAAGCAGGCCTATGAATTTGCCGCCCAATCCGTTCTGGGCAGCGCCAAAATGGTCCTGGAGACCGGCCTTCATCCGGGCGCTTTAAAAGATATGGTATGCTCCCCCGGAGGCACCACCATTGAGGGAGTAAATGTTCTGGAAAAAGAAGGGATGCGCAGCGCAGTCATGGACGCCCTGCGGGCCTGCATCGCCAAGACCAGAAAATTGTAATCCTCCTGAAGCTTTGGCAAAAGAACTGCCGGCAGATCTGCACTCTCCTACGCCTGCATTTCCAGTGCGCAAAGAAGGGATCATCGACCAACATCGATGATCCCTTCTTTAACTTAATAGCGAGAGGGGGATTCGAACCCTCGACACTACGGGTATGAACCGTATGCTCTAGCCAACTGAGCTATCTCGCCATAGTCTTTTCACTTTTTCACAAAAGAATGGGACCTATAGGGCTCGAACCTATGACCCTCTGCTTGTAAGGCAGATGCTCTCCCAGCTGAGCTAAGATCCCATTTCTATTTCTTGCCTTCCGGCAAATAGCGAGAGGGGGATTCGAACCCTCGACACTACGGGTATGAACCGTATGCTCTAGCCAACTGAGCTATCTCGCCGTATCTCTTCTGCTTTTTCGCAAAAGAATGGGACCTATAGGGCTCGAACCTATGACCCTCTGCTTGTAAGGCAGATGCTCTCCCAGCTGAGCTAAGA
>CALWSM010000054.1 GCA_944384185.1 uncultured Blautia sp.
ATGAAGATCATCATAAACAATTCTCTGATGATCCCGATCTATGAACAGATCGTGGATCAGATTAAGACCCTTATCCGGAAAGGGGCGTTAAAGGAGAATGATAATCTGCCTTCTGTGCGGGCTTTAGCCAGGGAACTGAAGATCAGCGCCCTGACCGTGAAAAAAGCCTATGACGATTTGGAAGCCGAAGGTTTTACCGTCACCATCCATGGGAAAGGAACCTATGTGGCGGCCACCAACACAGAACGGCTTCTGGAGGAGCAGAAAAAGGAAGTAGAGGCAGATCTGGAAAAAGCCATCCAGAAGGCCAGACGCTGCGGGATCAGCGATAAAGATTTAAAAGACATATTTGAGCTACTGTTGGAGGGGTGATTATGTTAAAAATCGATCATTTACGAAAAAATTATGGAAGCTTTGTTCTGGATTGTTCCCTGGAAGTTCAGCCGGGCTGTATCACAGGACTGATCGGACAAAATAGTGCCGGAAAAACTACTATGTTTAAGGCAATTCTGGGTCTGATTTCCATAGATGAAGGTACTATTCGGATCTTCGGCAAAGACCTGAAAGATTTTACTGCAAAGGATAAACAGGAATTAGGGGTCGTTCTTTCTGACTCTGGTTTCAGCGGGTATCTGACTATCGAAGATATCATTCCTGTTATGGAAAGTCTTTATCCCGGGTTTGACAAAAACTTTTTCAAAGAACAGGCAAAGCGGTTCCAGCTTCCTGAAAAGAAACGGATCAAGGATTTTTCCACAGGAATGAAGGCCAAGCTGAAGGTTCTGGCAGCCATTTCCAACAAGGCTAAACTGCTTATCCTGGACGAGCCCACTGCGGGCCTGGATGTAGTGGCCAGAGATGAACTTCTGGAAATGCTTCGGGAGTTTATGGAGCAGGACGAGGAACGGTCGATCCTTATCAGCTCCCATATTTCCAGTGATCTGGAAACCTTGTGCGATGACCTTTATATGATCCATGAGGGGAAGATTATCCTTCATGAAGATACCGATGTACTTCTCAGCGATTACGGACTTTTGAAAGTGGATAGTCAACAGTATGCAGGATTGGATAAAAACTATATCCTGCGGAAAAAGGAAGAAAGCTATGGTTATAGCTGTCTGACCAATCAGAAGCAATACTATATGGAAAATTATCCGGGTATTGCCATTGAAAAAGGAAGTATTGATGAAGTAATCACAATGATGATCAGAGGTGAAAGATTATGAAGGGATTATTGATTAAAGATTTTCGGCTGATGAAGGTACAGAGGAACTTTTGGATACTGATCCTGGCAATCGGGATCGCTATGGCGCTGTTTGGAAATTCTCCGTCTGCAGCAATCGGCTTTCCGACCCTGATCCTGGCGCTGTTTTCCTTCAGTTCGATCAGCTATGATGAATTCGACAATGGAAATGCCTTTTTGTTCTCGCTGCCAGTGACCAGAAAGGGCTATGTGGTTGAAAAATACTGCTTTGGGCTTATCCTGGGCGCAGGCAACTGGGCAGCTTTTTCTATCCTGACCTTTCTTTTGGAAGGGATCAAAAAGACTACAGGATATATGGAACTGCTTATGATTTCTCTCCTGGTGCTGCCGCTTCTTTTTCTTATGCTGTCGATTATGCTTCCGGCTATTTTAAAATTCGGCAGTGAGAAAGGAAGGATCGTTCTGATTGCAGTGTTTGTACTGATCGGTTTGCTGGGGGCGGCAGTTAACAATCTTGCGAAAATTTTGGGCGCAGATCTTGCCGGAGCGGTGGAGCATATGACAGCCGCCGGCCTTGGAATCGGTATTGCAGGGGTTTTTCTTTTCAGTATCTTGATCCTGGCCGCTTCCATGGGACTTAGCGTGGCAATCGTCAGAAAAAAAGAATTTTAAGAGGAGACAAAATATAAAAATAAACAGTCAGTGAGCGCTGAGAAGACAATTTGTCATTTCCCGGCGCTCTTTTTTATGGCAGTGAAGCCCGGATTCTCCGGATATTAGTTTTCATAGGAAAAAGCTTTGAAATTAATATGTTTTTTTACATTTCTGCAGACTATGCTTATGGAAAGAAAGAATATTTTTTCGATATCGCCAGAGGGCTGAGGATCCGCAGCCTGATCTGAGAAAGCAGGTGAAAACACATGAATGCCATAGAAGTCCATGACTTGAAAAAGAATTACAGAATTGTCAGAAAAGAACCAGGGATTGCAGGAAGCCTGAAGCATTTGATAAGCCCCAGGTACGAAGAACTGTCGGCGGTAAAGGGAATCACCTTTCAGATCCCACAGGGAGAGAGCGTGGCCTTTTTGGGAGCTAATGGAGCGGGAAAATCTACAACGATCAAAATGCTTACAGGAATCATGCAGCCCAGCGGAGGAACCATAAAAGTTATGGGAAAGGATCCTTTTTCTGACCGGATCCGGAATGCAAAGAAAATAGGCGTTGTTTTCGGTCAAAAGACCCAGCTTTGGTGGGATATTCCGGTTGCCGAGACCTTCCGGCTGCTGAAAAAGATATATGAAATACCAGAAGAACAGTATAGAAAGAATATGGAAAAATTCAGCAATATTTTGGGACTGCAGGAATTTATGGATCAGCCTGCCCGGAAGCTTTCCCTTGGACAAAGGGTGAGAGCAGATCTGGCTGCCGCTCTTGTGCATGATCCGCCGATTCTGTTTTTGGATGAACCTACTATTGGGATCGATGTGGCGGTAAAGCAGAAAATCTATGGATTCCTGAAGGAAATAAACAGAGAGAGAAAAACGACGATTTTGCTTACCAGTCATGATATGAAGGATCTGGAGTCTTTATGTGACCGGCTGATCATTTTAGAGAAAGGCGAAATTTTGTTTGATGATCCGATGGACCGGCTTTTTGAAATCTATGGGGAAGGCCTGTCCCTGGAAGAGATCATAATTGAGCTGTTTGAACATAGGAGGGTCTCATGAAAAAATATCTGGCGTATCTGCGTTGTGGATTCTTAGACGGCTGCGCCTACCGGCAGTATTTTATAACCGGTATGCTGGCTAATTTTATTCAGGCGGTAGTCCTGTTTTTCGTATGGAAAAGTATTTTTCATTACCAGGAGGTGATCAGCGGCTACACCTGGGAGATCATGAAGCAGTATGTTTTTGTGTCTTTTCTCTGTAACAGTATTTTTTCAATGGGATTTGAAATGGACGCTGCGGAACGGATCATTAAAGGGGATATTATCCTGGACCTGCTCAAGCCGGTGTCTTACAGAACCATGCTTTTTTTTCGGATGCTGGGAACAGCAGGAATGGAGTTTGCGGTTACTTTTGTCCTGGTAGGAGGAATTTACTTATGTATCAATGGCGTACAATATCTGGATTTTTTCCGAACGGTACTGTTTCTTATTGCCCTGCTGATGGGAATGGGGATTAAGTTTTGCCTCCAGTATCTGTTTTCCCTTCTGTGCTTTTATACAGACAACGCCTACGGAGTATCTAAGGCCAGAGAGACTCTCACGAATTTCTTTTCAGGGGCACTGGTTCCTTTGGCTATGTTTCCGGGAATATTGAGAGAAGCAGTAAATTTCCTTCCGTTCCGGGGGATCGTGTACACCCCATGTTGTATTTTTATCGGTTTCTTTTCGATCAGGGAATGTATTTTCAATATTTTTTTGCAGTTTATCTGGATCCTGGTACTGGGAGGATTGGGGACTTTACTGGGGAAAAAAGCCTTCTCTGTGATCTCTATGTATGGAGGGTGATCCAGATGGAAGCTAAAGGGAAAGGCGGGTACAGAAGATGAAAGCATTAGGGAAAAATGTGATTTTATATTTTGCGTTTCAAAAACAAAACATAAAAACTTTATTGCAGTATCGGGGAGACTTCCTGATGATGATCGTTTTCACTCTTTTTTCTCAGGGCTGCAGTCTGGGACTGATCTATATCATCTACAGCAATATCCCTCAGGTGGGAGGGTGGACAATGTGGGAGATCTGTCTCCTCTACGGGTTCCTTCTTTTTTCAGAAGGTTTTATCAACTTTTTCTTTCAGGGCGCCTGGAAAGTTACCAATATGATCTATATGTCTGACCTGGACCGCTTTTTAACAAGGCCGGTATCGGTAGGGCTTCAGCTTCTGACAGCAAAAATTGATTTTGAAGGTCTGAATAAAATGGTGATCGCAGCTGCACTTTTGGGAATCGGGATCGGCAAATGTGAGATCCATTGGACGGTTTTTAAAGGGATCTGTTTTCTGGTATTTCTTGGGGAAGCTTGTGTGATACGACTGTGTATGATCTGGATCGCAAGCTGTATGTCCTTCTGGATGAAAAGTAAAAGCAACAGCCTGAATTATTTTGTGATCTCTCTGGGAGAAATGGCGAAATATCCTCTTGCTATTTATCCGCCGGTTTTTCAGGGGATTTTCGGATATCTGATCCCCTATGCCTTTGTCAGCTATTATCCGGTGGGCTGCATTTTGGAAAAAGAGGGAATGGCGGCGGGAGCAGCCTGTACGCCTCTGGTCTGTCTTGTTATGGCAGCGGCAGCTTATCTGGTTTTGAAACGGGGGCTGAGAAGATACGAAAGTACCAGCCATTAGGAAATCTGTCCAAGAAAAAAGGCAGGCCGGAGCCTGCTGTGGTCATGGGTTACTTTTTCTGGCAGAACGACGAGCTTTCCGATATTCTCTGGGCGCTGTCCCGTAATAGGATCTGAATGCAGCGGAAAAACGGAGAGGATCGGTATATCCTACAGATTCACTGATCACAGACACAGGCTGATCTGTTAAGGAGAGGAGCATGGACGCCTGAGACATACGCAGCGCACACAGATATTCTTTTGGTGTCTGTCCGTAGGCCTTTTTAAAGACTGCGGACAAATAGTTAGGGTGGAGATGGAGCGTTTCTGCGATTTCCTGTATCTTGACAGGCATCGGATAGTATTCATCTATAAAGGCCTTAGCCAGGAGCGCAGGAGAGTTTTTTTCTTTTGCCATGGAGTCTTCATTCGTCTGAGCCAGGATCAGTGCGGAAAAAAGTCCAGCATTCTGCTGTTGGCTGCAAGAGATTCGGATAATTTATGGATGGGCGCAAACTGTTCTCCTGTAAAATCGGACTCATGATAGTTTTCGATTTCAGATAAACGCCGGTCAGTGACCGATATAATAGCCAGCAGATATTTTTCGACCTTTGGAAGGGGAAGGGATAAATCCATGATCGTGCTGTCTTTAAATAAATATCCCAGAAAAGGATTTTGGGAATTGGCATAAAATCCGATCCAGCCGTATCTCCAGGGATGAACGGAAGAAGCCTGGTATCTGGCGGGGCTGCCGGCAGGGATATAGAAGGCCTGCCCCGCTTTAATATGGCTGATTTTTTTGTGCTGCTCCAGATAGCCTTCCCCTTCCAGCACAAAGTGGATCAGATGATAAGGCTTCATGGTAAAACCATATTCATATCCTGCCTCACATTCCTGCATTCCACAGTGATTTAAATGGAAAGACAGACGGTTCAGATTTATCCTGTCTAAAAAAATATCCTTGTTCCCGATCATTTGTAATTCCTCCCTCCGCAGCTCGGAGATTATTCTGCCTGCCGGATCCCGGAAATATCCGGTTCGATCATCAGGGAATAGTTGGTATAGTAGACCACAAATCCCGGCTTGGCGCCGTTTGGCTTTTTCACATGCTTTTTCTGGATATAGTCGATCTCTACCTTGGGGGCTGTCCTGCCGCTGGAATAATAGGCGGCCAGCCGTCCGGCTTCCTCAAAGGTCCTGTCCGGCAGTTCTTCGTTATTGCTCTTTACGATCACATGAGATCCGGCCATTTTCTTGGCGTGGAACCACCAGTCGTTTCCTGTGGCAAATTTAAAAGTCAGCTCTTCATTCTGATAATTGTTTTTTCCCACATAGATATGGTAGCCGTCGCTGGAAATATAATGGAGGGGCCTGGACTTTGCCATGGCTTTTTTCTTATTTCCGGAATAGTGTTTTTTGATATAGCCGTATTCGGTCAGCTCGTCCTTGATCTGGGAAAGGTCATTTTCCTGCAGGGCGATATCCAGGGCTGTGCTGATGGACTCCAGATGCTGGATTTCTTCCTCTGTATCCTTTAACTGTTCTTCCAGAGCCTGGGCGGTACGCTTCAGCTTATTATACCGGTCAAAATATTTCTTGGCGTTTTCCTGAGGACTCATAGTGGGATCCAGAGGAATGGTGATCTCTTCATTGGTATAATAATTCAGAGCCTGAAAGGACTTACAGCCTTCTTCCAGGTTATACCCGTAAGTATTGATCAGTTCTCCGTAAACTTTGTACTTGTCCATTTTCCGGGTGTCCTTCATCTGTTTGGACTGGAGATCCAGTTTCTTCCGGTTCCTTTCCAGAGCAGTCTGGACGATCCGGCGAAGGTCTGAGGACTTCTGGCGGATCCGGGTGATCTGGTCCTTCTGGGCGTAATATTGCTCCAGCACCTGGGACATGGAAGAAAAATTTTTCACAGGAGCGTTTCCGTATTTTGTCAGAGGAAGGGCTGCGTATTCTACAGGCTCTTCCTTTTCGTTATAGACAATATTCGGCTGGAAATTCCCTTCCTGAACGTCTTCCATGACTCTCCGGAAAGTATGGAAAAGATGTTCTTTCGCCGGGGCGTCCAGAGCCTTGGCCGGCTGGCTGCCGTCTAAGGAAGCACGGAAGCAGATCTCCTCGGCGATACAGGGACTGATCCCGGTAAGGGAGGTATAAAGGGCTTTGGCCAGGGCAGCGGGCTTTTCACATACAAAGGTGAAAAATTCTTCTTCCGACACGGTGAGAGGATTATATTTTTCCTGGGTCTTGGGAAGAAAATACTCTCTTCCCGGCAGGACCTCCCGGACCGAGCTTACATTTCCGGAGATGTGCTTGATGCTGTCCAGGATCATCCGTTCTTCATTTAAGAAGATAATATTGCTGTGTTTTCCCATGATCTCCACGACCAGAGTCTTGTAGCAGATATCCCCCAGCTCGTTCAGATGCTCGATCCGAAACTCAATGGCCCGTTCCATGTCCGGCTGGGTCACCGAGACGATCTTGCCGCTCCCGATATGCTTCCGCAGAAGCATACAGAAGTTCGGGGCGGTCAGCGGGCTGATTTTATTTTTATCTGTAAAATAGATCAGCGGGAGAGAAGCGCTGGCGGAGATCAGGAGACGATACTGGACCTTGTTGTTCTTGATCGTGATCAGCAGCTCGTCGGCCTCCGGCTGGGCGATCTTATTGATCTTTCCTCCTAAAATCGTATCTTGAAATTCTTTTACGATATTTGCGATGGTGATACCGTCAAATGCCATAGTTTTTGCACTCCTTTATTTCTGCGGGAAGCGGGCGGGGAGGGCATGGACTCATGTCCATTCCGCAGCTGCCCGGAGTTTCTTATCATTCAGGATAATCCTTTTTATCTTATCACAAATTTCTCCGGGAAGCAAAAAAATGTTTGACGGGCAGATGGGGTTGTCTTATAATGACTATGTATGTTTATGCCCTTTGGCAAATATTAGACACAGAAAAGAGTTTTACATGATGAAAAGTATGACCGGCTTTGGAAGAGCCGAGCTAGTTGACGAAGAGAAAAAGATCACGGTGGAGATGAAATCGGTAAATCACCGTTATCTGGATATTAACATGCGGATGCCAAAAAAGCTCAGCTTTTTTGAAGCGGCTATCCGGAATCTTCTGAAGGAGTATATCCAGAGAGGAAAGGTGGATCTTTTTATTACCTATGAGGACTACACCCAGACAAGAGTTTCCGTAAAGTATAACCGTGAGATCGCCCGGCAGTATCTGACTTATATCCAGGAAATGGGCAGCGAGTTCGGGCTGGATACAGAGATCACAGCGGCGTCCCTTTCTAAGTATCCGGAAGTATTTACTATGGAAGAACAGGCTCCGGATGAGAAGGAGCTGTGGACGGCTCTGGAGGAAGTGATACGCAGGGCTGCGGGACAGTTTGTGGAGAGCAGGACCCAGGAAGGCGTCCATCTGAGGCAGGATATCCTGGATAAGCTGGCGGCTATGGAGAAAAAGGTGGATCTGGTGGAACAGAGATCTCCTGAGATCCTGAGGGAATACCGGGAGAAGCTGGAAGGAAAGGTAAAGGAGCTTCTGGCGGACAGCCAGATCGAGGAGAGCCGTATCGCAGCGGAGGTGATCCTTTTTGCCGACAAGATCTGTACCGATGAGGAGACCGTCCGGTTAAAGAGTCATATCCATCGTATGGAAGAGGTTTTTCATGAGAAGGAAGGAATTGGCCGGAAGCTGGACTTTATTGCCCAGGAGATGAACCGTGAGGCCAATACCATTCTCTCCAAGGCCAATGATCTGGAAACATCGAATCTGGCCATCGATCTGAAAACAGAGATCGAGAAGGTCCGGGAACAGATCCAGAATATTGAATAAAGGCAGGCATGTCTATGGCAAGATTATTGAATATCGGATTCGGAAATGTAGTAAATATGGATAAAGTAGTGGCAGTGGTCAGTCCCGACGCAGCGCCTATCAAACGTCTTGTACAGGCGGCTAAAGAGTCAGGAAAAGCTGTGGACGCCACCCAGGGAAGAAAGACCAAGGCCGTCCTCATTACCGACGGCGATATGGTGGTGCTTTCGGCTTTGCAGCCGGAAACCATATCCAAAAGGTCCGGTACATTTCCGGAGAATGAAGCAAAAGGGGAAAATGATGGCTGAAAAAGGAATTTTAGTTGTGGTTTCCGGATTTTCGGGAGCCGGGAAGGGAACCCTGATCAAAAGGCTGATGGAAAAGTATGATAATTACGCCCTTTCCATTTCTGCCACCACCAGGGCGCCCAGACCGGGGGAAGAACACGGAAGAGAATATTTTTTTCATACAAAACAGGAATTTGAGGAGCTGATCCTTCAGGACGCCCTCATAGAATATGCCAGATATGTGGAGAACTATTACGGTACTCCCAAGGCTTATGTGGAAAAGCAGTTAAACGCCGGAAAAGACGTGATCCTGGAGATTGAGATCCAGGGAGCTTTAAAGGTGAAAGAAAAACTGCCGGAGACACTCCTCCTTTTTGTGACTCCGCCTTCTGCAGAGGAGCTGAAACGGCGTCTCGTGGGCAGAGGAACAGAGACTATGGAAGTGATCCGATCCAGGCTGGCCAGGGCCTGTGAAGAGGCAAAGGGAATGCCGGAGTACGACTATATCCTGGTCAACGACCGGCTGGAGGAATGTGTGGACCGCATGCATGAGATCATCCGGAGCCAGCATGACAGGGCAGAGAACTGTCAGGAGTTTATTGAAAAGATAACTGAGGAAATTGCTGTATTTCAGAAAGGAGAACAGATATGATACATCCGTCTTACACAGAACTTATGGAGGCCATTAACGAAGGGTCCGAGATGGAGGACCAGCCATTAGTAACCAGCCGTTATTCGGTAGTTCTTGCCACAAGCAAGAGGGCAAGGCAGCTGATCGCAGGAAGAGAACCGCTGGTTCCTGCCGAAGGAAAGAAACCTTTGTCTACTGCGGTAGATGAGATCTATAAAGGAAAAGTCCATATCCTGCCGGAAGAGACTGAGGCGGAAGAGGAAGAAAATTAAAGAGATAAGTATCATGTACAGGGACTGCTGACAGCTTCTTGCCGGCGGTCCTTTGTGCTAATCCAAGTAGGAGGTTTCATGAGAAAAGTACTTTTTATTTCTCTGGGCTGCGACAAGAATCTGGCAGATTCAGAAGAAATGCTGGGAATGCTGGTGGAGAAAGGCTATGAGATCACAAATGAGGAAAAGGAAGCAGATGTGATCGTTATCAATACCTGCGCTTTTATCCATGATGCAAAAGAGGAAAGCGTCAACAGTATCCTGGAAATGGCCCAATATAAAGAGACTGGAAAACTGAAAGCCCTGTTGGTCACAGGCTGTCTGGCACAGAGGTACCAGAAGGAGATCACAGAAGAGATCCCGGAGGTTGACGCAGTTCTGGGAACCGGCAGCTGGGATGAACTGACCCAGGCTCTGGATAAAGTGTTTGAAGGGGAAAAATATCTGGACTTCCAGAGCATTGACAGGCTCCCCCAGGCAGAAGGCAAAAGGGTGATCACCACCGGGGGACATTATGATTATCTGAAGATCGCAGAAGGCTGCGATAAATGCTGTACTTATTGTATCATTCCCAAGCTCAGGGGAAAATACCGGAGTATTCCTATGGAAAAGCTGGTGGCCCAGGCAGAGTATCTGGCTTCCCAGGGAGTCCGGGAGCTGATCGTGGTGGCCCAGGAAACTACCGTTTACGGACAGGATCTTTACGGAGAGAAATCTCTTCATATCCTGCTTCGGAAGCTCTGCCGGATACCGGGGATCCGCTGGATCCGGATCCTTTACTGCTATCCCGAGGAAATTTATCCGGAGCTGATACAGACGATGAAGGAAGAAAGAAAGATCTGCCATTATCTGGATCTGCCCATTCAGCACTGCAATGACCGGATCCTGAAGAGAATGGGAAGAAGGACCACCAAAGAAGAGCTGGTCCGGATCGTAGAGACCTTAAGAAAAGAGATCCCGGATATTATTCTCAGGACTACACTGATCACCGGATTCCCGGGAGAAACCCAGGAGGAACACCAGGAACTGCTGGAGTTTATCGACGCTATGGAATTTGACCGCCTGGGAGTTTTCACTTACTCCGCAGAAGAGGACACCCCTGCGGCTAAAATGCCGGATCAGATTGACGAGGAAGAAAAGCAGAGGCGCCAGGCGGAGCTGATGGAGCTCCAGCAGGAGATTTCCATTGATAAGGGAAATGACAGGATCGGCGGGGAAGTAGAAGTCATGGTAGAAGGAAAAGTGGCGGACGAGAACGCCTATGTGGCCAGGACCTACGGAGATGCGCCGGGAGTGGACGGATATCTGTTCATCAATACAGACACGGAACTGATGTCAGGAGATTTTGCCATGGTCCATGTGACAGGGGCCCTGGAATATGATTTGATAGGAGAGTTGAGAGATGAATACACCGAATAAACTGACAATCGCAAGGGTGATCATGATCCCCTTTTTTGTAGCCTTTTTAATGTATGATATCACAGGAGCGGCAGATAAGTGGATCGCTCTGGCGATCTTTGTAGCGGCAAGCCTTACGGATACTTTAGACGGCTACCTGGCCAGGAAGTATCATCTGGTAACGAATTTCGGCAAGTTTATGGATCCTTTGGCGGACAAGCTCCTGGTATGTTCTGCTCTGATCTGCTTTACCGCTATGGGAAAACTGGCGGCGTGGATCGTCATTGTGATCATTGCCAGAGAGTTTATCATCAGTGGATTCCGTCTGGTGGCGGCAGATAACGGCATCGTGATCGCAGCCAGCTACTGGGGGAAATTTAAGACCGTATCCCAGATGATCCTGATCATCCTGATGATCATGGATATCCGGAATACCATCTTCCAGACACTGATCACGGCCTTTATTGTGATCGCAGTAGCGCTGACCATTATTTCTCTGGCAGATTATATTGTAAAAAACAAAAAAGTGCTGAGTATGCAGGATTAAGAAAGAAGGAAAATAAATGACGGCAGAATTGATCTGTGTAGGTACCGAACTGCTCTTAGGAAATATTGTGAATACTAACGGCGCCTATATTGCCCGGAAATGTGCAGATCTGGGGCTGTCCATGTACTACCAGAGCGTAGTGGGGGACAATATGCGTCGGCTGTGCAAATGCTTCCGGGCGGCCATGAAACGGTCCGACGTAGTGATCCTGTGCGGCGGTCTGGGACCTACCCGGGACGATCTTACCAAGGAAGCGGTGGCAAAAGTCCTGAAGCGGGAGCTGGTAGAGGATGAGAAGAGCCGGAGACATATCGAAAAATTCATGAAACAGTATCTGAGGAGTACTCCGGGAAAGACCATTACCCGGAACAACTGGAAACAGGCCCTGATACCGGAGGGCGCCATAGCAGTGGAGAATGACAATGGCACGGCTCCGGGGATCATTGTGGAAGAAGGGGAGAAAGTGGCCATCCTCCTTCCGGGTCCTCCGGGAGAACTGATCCCGATGTTTGAGAATAAGATTTATCCCTATCTCCACCAAAGACAGCCGGAGATCATTTCCTCCAGAACCCTGAAAATCTGCGGTATAGGAGAGAGCCAGGCGGAAACAGACATCCAGGATCTGATCCGGAAGCAGAAAAATCCTACAGTGGCCACTTATGCAAAACCCGGGGAAGTCCATATCCGTCTTACGGCCAGGGCTGCCGATGAGGTAGAAGCGCAAAGGCTGATAGAACCTGTGGCCGTTGAGCTGAGGCGCCGTTTTGGAGACGCCCTGTATACAGAAAGGGAAGAAATGACTCTGGAAGGAGCAGTAGTGGAGCTTCTGAAAGAGCGGGGACTTACCGTGACTACAGTAGAATCCTGCACAGGCGGAGCCCTTTCCGCCAGGCTCGTAGATGTGCCGGGGGCCTCCGATGTGCTGAAACAGGGATATGTGACTTACTCCAATAAAGCAAAAAGAAAACTGGTAAAGGTAAAGAAGAGCACCTTAAAGGAGCAGGGGGCCGTCAGCCGGAAATGTGCAAAAGAAATGGCGGAAGGAGGCGCTGCAGCGGCAGGCGCAGAGGCCGCTGTGTCAGTTACAGGTTTCGCAGGTCCCCAGGGTGGAACGGATCAATATCCGGTAGGAACGGTCTTTATCGGCTGCTGTTTTAAAGGAAAGACAAAAGTAAAAGAATGTCATTTTAATGGAGACCGAAGCAGCGTCAGAGAGCAGGCGGTAGTCAACGCTCTTGTGCTGCTCCGGCAATGTATTCTGGAGGAAAGCCCTGCCGATATCAGGAAAACATCTTCATCATCTGAATGATCTTATCCATGCGGGCGGTTTCTTCCGGGGATTTTCCGGCCTTCAGGACCTGGATGACAGCGTCCATTTCTTCCCTGGAAAAACGGGTGCCCTTTGCCCGGCTCTGGGAGGCCGCCGCCATAAGAAGGGGAAGAAGCTCCTGAGGACTTTTTCCTGCGCCCTGTTTGGCAAAAGAATTTAACATTGCCAGTTTGGCCGGATCCAGCCCGGCCAGGCTGGGATCTTTGGTCCAGGAAGTATTTTCCCGGGCCTTTTTTTCTCTGCCGGATCCATTTGAAGGGTTATCCACGGATATCTGCCTCCTTTTCCACAGGTTCCCGGGGGACGGGTTTCTGACTGAACTCAAACATCTGAAGCATAGTCAGGGTCTGGATTATGTTGTCAAGCTGCTCTTTGGTCCGGCCATGGCAGACGCTGCTGCAGGCGGAGAGCATTTCCAGGGGATCTGTTTTCTCCCGGGACTGGGCGCAGATCTGAGCGGAACCGGATGCAGGTCTGAAGAACCGGAGTGTATTTTTTAACTCCAGAAATTTTGCAAAGACAGAGATGCAGGACTGTCCCTGAGGAGGCAGGTAGGGCAGAGCCGCCTTCAGCATTTCTATAGAATCTTCACTTACCATTTCGTCAAGAAGAGACTGATTATCCATATAATTCTCTTTTCACAGTTTGCTCCATTATATGCCGGGAAAGAAAAATGTATGACCCCATATCCTCCAGTTTAGGATACATGACCTTTTCACTGTGGAAATCATAGGATATAGGGAAAGGAGTTTTG
>CALWSM010000055.1 GCA_944384185.1 uncultured Blautia sp.
GCTCTTGGCAGATCGTGGTTATTCAGGAACAGACTGTTCCAGCCTTTGCCGAAGAGCTCTGTCTGCCACTTTTCAAAAACCTTCTTAAATTCCACAAAGGGCAGTTCTCTGAGATCCCATTTTTCTTTTCCCGGTACCTGGTCCAGCACCATATGTTCAAACTGGAATACCATGGACAGCTCTGAGCCGTCCGGATTGCTGTACAGCATAGCCCTTTGAGGCGTAGCGCTCCAGGCTTCTCCTACTGTTACCAGATCTCCTTTCTGGAAAGTTTCCCTGCTCATTTCCTTCAGATAGGGGTGGAGCATTTTCCCCTCTGCCATAACCATTTTATCCGGTTCTTTTCCGATCAGGTCGATCACGTCCAGACGGAAGCCGCCTACGCCTTTCTCCATCCACCAGTTGATCATCTTATAGATTTCCTGGCGGAGCCTGGGATTTTCCCAGTTCAGATCCGGCTGTTTTACGGAAAACTGGTGGAGATAATACTGCCGGCACTCCGGCACCCACTCCCAGGCCGGTCCACAGAAGGCAGATTTCAATTCATTGGGATATTCTCCTTCTACCCCGTCTCTCCACACATAATAATCGTGAAACGGATTGTCCCTGCCTTTTCTGGCTTCCAGAAACCAGGGATGCTCATCCGACGTATGGTTCAGCACAAGATCCATAATGATCCGGATATTTTTTTCCTTCGCTTTCCGGATCAGTTCCTCCATGTCTTTAAGGTTCCCAAAGATCGGGTCTATATCCTGGTAATCGGAAATATCGTATCCGTTGTCATCCTGGGGCGATTTATACACAGGGGACAGCCATACCGCATCAATCCCCAGTTTTTCCAGATAATCCAGTTTCTGGATAATTCCCTGTATATCTCCGATCCCGTCTCCGTTGCTGTCTTTAAAGCTTCTTGGGTAAATCTGGTAGATCACCGAGTTTTTCCACCATTTTCCAGTCATTTTTTCCATAGCCTTCTCCTTCATGTTTTACTTTCTGTGTTTAATCCTAATTAGTTTTGTAAGGTTTTTCAATAAGTGTTCTGAAAAACCACATTACTTTACAAGTTTTTCGTTGTGTTTTTATATATTTTGCACAAAAAGCAGCCGCCATATTTTATCAAAGACCAAAATAACCCGTTAAGGGCGATTTTGATATCCATAAAATATGACGGCTGTAGATCCTCTTTTCTTTTATATAGGATTCCGCTGTTTCCAGATATTTCTCACGCTTTCCCGCACGATAAGCTCTGTGGGCAGTTCCATATTTCCGATAGTAACCTTCTCTCCATATATCCTTTTCAAAAGAAGCTTTACGGCTTCCCTTCCTTTATCTGCAGGCGACTGCCGGACTGTGGTAAGACTGGGTCTGGACAGCCGGGCGTAAACATTATCGTCAAATCCTACAACAGAAATATCTTCCGGCACCCAGAGATTTTTCGAGAAAAATACGCTCACTGCCTCATTTGCGTAAAGATCCGCAACGAAAAATGCCGCTGTATATCCCTTCGCTTTTGCTGTTTTTGCGAATCTTCTGAGCACCTCATAACGGGAATTCTTTTCCTGGGGAATATAGTAAAAATCCTCCTGGGAATAAGAAATCTTATGCTTTTCCAGGGCCTCCTGATATCCCAGCAGCCGGGAACGGTTGCTGGCAAGGGGCTCCTCCTGGTCACAGAAAAAAGCGATCTTTCTGTGTCCCTGCTTGATCAGGTAAGAGGTAAGCTCCCTGGCGCCTTCCCTGTCCTGGAGGCCGATATTGTCATACTCGCCTTCCCCGCAGTCTACGAAAACCAGGGGCTTGGGGGTTCTTTTGCAAAGAGCCTCACATCTGTCCGGATCGCATCCCAGGATAATACTTCCTTCCACATTATGTGCGGAAAGCTTTTTCAGAAACTCCTCCTCACTGTAAACCGTACTGCAGACCACATTCCTCCCTGTCTTTTCCAGTTCCTTCTCTATGGCCTCCAGAAGCTCTGCACAGAAGGGATCTGTATAAATATGTTCCCTTACTCCAAAAAAGAACTCCAGGATCACCAGCTTCAGCTCGTTCTGGCTGTTCCTTCCTCCCCGGTTATCCGAAACATAGTGGTTCTTAACCAGCATTTCTTCTATTTTCATACGGGTCTGTTCAGACATTTTTTCCGTTCTTCCGTTTATTACATTCGACACGGTTGTAGGACTGACCCCCAACTGCCTTGCTATTTCCTTGATCGTGATCATACGCATCCACCTTTTGTTATGGTTAACTATAAAATAATGTATGGGATCAGAAATCTCCAATATCATTTTATAGAAATACATAGATAAATTCAAGCATTTCATCAAATATATCCATATTCAGGCAACACTATAACATATACTGTCTTTTACAGAAAAGTCGGGGAAGAAAGCCCGTCTGTCCCCGGCTTTATTCCCCGACTTAAAAGCAGCCTGTACGTTCTTGTTCTGTTTTCTACAGTTCTTCCAGTTCCTCTTCCAGCATAGCCTCGTCTTCTTCGCTGAGGAGTTTTGAAATCTGAAGGGCAATCTTGCTGTCTTCCTCGTCATCCTCCTCGTCAAACTCGTCCAGCTCTGCAATATCCTCCAGTGCATCCAGAAAATCTAATTCCTGAGTGTCTCCCAGATGGAGTTCTTCCTTTACCGGATTCTTTTCCGCAGTTTCTTTCATCTCGTGCAGTTCCAGCTCCACGTCCTCCTCCAGGTCATTTAAAGAGGTGGGCATGCTGTTGATAATATGATGCACTTCCTTATAAGAAGACATGAATCTTTTCTGGGCCTGGTTGATCAGTTCCACAATCCCATTCATTTCTTCCTGCACAGCCAGGTATTTCTTTTTGCCTTCCATCAATTTGTCGTCAATCTCTGACTGTACGGACTCCACTTTACGCTTCGCTTCTTCTTCTGCCTCCTGAAGCATCTTTTCGCATTGCTCTCTGGTATCTCTTTCCAGAGTATCCGCCCTTACCTGTGCATCAAACACCAGTTTACCGATGCTTTCATAGTTATCGATATATTTCTGGTATTTTTCTTTGATATCTTCCTCCAGCCTTGCCTGATATTCTTCCTTCAGTTCAATACGCTTCTGGAGTTCGGCGATCCTGGCGTCTTTTTCCGCAAGCTGTTTTTTATAGCTTTCCTGATTTTCTGCGATCTCATCTTTCAGCTTCTGGATCTGTTCCTGGACCTCCTCCTTGTCGTAACCTCCCATAAGGGTTGTTTTAAACATTTCATATTCTGCCATAGCACTCCACCTCTTATCTTTCTTATTGTATATAACTGCTGATGATCTTCCAGACGTCCGCCCGTTCAAATCCAAGCTTCCACTCAGCCACGCCTGCCAGGTCATATTCCTGGATCAGCTTCATTTTCTCTTCCAGAGATTTTTCATCCTCCAGCCACATTTTTAAAGTGCCGCTGTCTGTGATCCCTTCTGCATAGTTCTGGGATACGTCGGTATTCCAGTATACTTCCATATTATATTCTTTCACATAGGCGTCCGCCTGATCCATGCTGCATACTTCGCTGGTCACCATTCCATTATTGGCTTCGGTCCACAGACGGGTATAGAAAGGTATGCCGTTTATCACTTTCTCCTTAGGCACATCCGAAAGGGTCTGGACGATCCCTTCTTCCACAAAGGGAAGAGAGGCTACCGAACCTGCCGTCTCCGAGCCTAACGTATGTTCATCATACCCCATAATGATCACATAATCCGCCACGATCCCCTGCTCTTTCCTGTTATAGAAAGCCGTATACTGGGGAACCGGATTATCCACAGAAAGCACCAGCCCGTTATTCCTGCAGGCTACGGAAAGCTCCCGTATAAACTGGATAAAATGGGGGGCTTCCTCCTCTGTCAGCGCTTCAAAATCCACATTGATCCCATCCAGATCCACCCGCTTCGCCTCAGCAAGAAGCATTTCGATCATATGTTGTCTTGCGCTCCGGACAGACAGGGTATCCAACGTACTGACCTCATCGTTAAAATTATCAATAAGGCCCCATACCTCCAGTCCCTTGGCGTGGGCCTGGCTGACGTAATCACTGCTTGCCAGGGATGAGATATTCCCCTGGGTACTGACGATGGAAAACCATGTAGGCGAGATCACATTCACCCCTGTCATTTTCTGGGTATCTGCGGCAAAAGCCTGATTTGCACTCTCCGAAGTCACCTGATGCCATGCAAGATTGATCTTATGGTCTCTGGTCAGGCTGGAAAAATCTTCTTCATAACTGCCTGTATAGGCGTATTCTGTTTCCTTTGGGGCAGACAGCGCACTGTTCTCCACATAACCGTCAATTCCGTCCTGGGTCATGACTCTTGACCAGTCATCCAGTTCCTCCAGCAGGAGCATCTGCTCCCCCGGTTCCAGATCTCTCAGGATCGGGCTTTTGATCCCGCCCTGATAGCGGATCTGAGTCTCTTCACTGGCTTCCACAGTCCTGACAGTATCCCACTTATAGAGGATCACGGCTCTGGCCGGGTTTTCATAGACCGTTCCCTGGATCTCCATATACTGCTCCAGAAAATCCAGCGCAATATAATATTCTCCATCTATCTGTCGTACTATGAGATAATCCTCTGTAACAGATTCATCTCCCATCTGATAGGTGCCGCTCTCCGGCTGGATCTCAAGGACCTCTGTCGGCAGGGTATACAGCATCTGCTGTGTCTCCTGATCCCAGTAAAATCTGCCCTCAAGCTCCTGGGTAACCATGGTATACGGGAGATAAGCGACTCCATCCTCCAGCTTTCCTTTTGCCTCAGCAATGGTATCCTGCAAGATCAGGGAGATTTCATCCCCTGAGCTCTGCTGGTAATAATCCGCCAGATCCATTCTGGCGTCTGTAGGAGTATAACGGCGCATGGCATTGGTAATAATCCCTGCCGCTCCCACCAATATGATCAGAAGCAAAGCCACCAGGACCGAAGTCAGGCCGCTGCGCCTTCTTCTCCTTTTTTTTCTTTTTTTTGCCATGTTTCAGCTCCTTTTCTTCACTCAGGAATGCCAAGCACTTTTTTTGGCTCATGTGTATTATAGCATATTTTTTCCTCTCGTCATTATTTTCTTCCAGGATTTCATGAATTTTTCTGTTTTTTTTAATTTTTTGCGCAGTCAAACCCTTATATCCTCTATAAAATCAAAGGATAGCCCTCTGATTTTTCCCTGGTCGTCTTGTATATAATCCCGCATATATTCTCCTGTCTCTGCGATCTGGCAGGCTTTCTCGATCTGTTTTACTGTAGTCTGTCTCCCGTTTAAAAGCAGCGGGATCCCTTCCCGACGATAGCTTTTCAGTTCCTGATGGAGGCTTTTTCTTTCTCTTTTTGTCATATTCCCGATGCAGGTTTTCCCGTGATATATTATTTCCCTGCAGCTCCTTTCCCGCAAAATCATCTCCATTTAAAGCTTCTTATCTGATAGAGGAGGCGTCCCTGCTAAAAATCACTCCTTGCAAAACTCCCTGTCTGATTCCTGATGACATAATTATAACGCTTACTTTTTACACTTGGAATACGAGGCAATACAGAACGTATTATCCCGGCTGCAGCAGAACGCTGCGACAATGAATCTGAAAAGACTAATCTGAAATTCCCGAAGGCTGCTGAAGATTTCACCCCTTTCTGTATATGCTACAGAACCGCCTTCTCTATCTGAAAGCCATTATACCATTATCCCCCGGCAATGGCAAGTATTTCCTTCTTTACAAGGCCATGCCCTATAGTATATAATATACAAAGGAAAATAGCATCTTAAGAATCAGATTAGACAGGATGTGAGTGAATATGAAAATAGAAAAAATCAACGAAAACCAGATCCGCTGCACGCTTACAAAGACGGACCTTGAGGAGAGACATATCAGACTCAGCGAACTGGCCTACGGCAGCGATAAAGCAAAAGATCTCTTTCGAGATATGATGCAGCAGGCGAACACCGAATTTGGATTTGAAGCTGACAATATTCCGCTGATGATCGAAGCGATCCCTGTTTCGGCAGACAGCATTATCTTAATAGTTTCCAAAGTAGAAGATCCGGAAGAACTGGATACCAGATTTTCCAAGTTTACGCCTTCCGGCAGTTCCGGCAGCGGCAGTTTTGAGGGAACCGGCATAGAACTGGAGGGTGCAGATGATATCCTGGATATCTTCCGTAAGATCTACGAGGCCAAATCCAAAGCCATGGAACGTCAGAAGAAGGAAAAAGATCCGGAAGCCCTATCTTCGGCCCAGACTTCCACTCCTGGAGTTTCCGTCAGCCTTATGCGGGAATATACTTTTCCCACTCTGGACGCAGTGATCGATGCTGCTCATGGCCTGAACAATTTTTTCACAGGCGAAAGCGCACTGTACAAGGATGAAAAAAACGGCACTTACTCTTTGATCCTTCACCAGTCGGAGACTTCCCCGGAAGATTTCAATAAAGTCTGCAACATGCTTTCTGAATATGGAAAGGGCCGTTCCTCTTCCCCCGCTAAGGAAGCATTCTTAATGGAACACGGCGGCTGCATGATTCCGGAAGCCGCATTGAATAAACTGGCACAGATCTAAGATGTTTGTTTTCCGGACGCACAAGGCTCCGGGGGAAATCCCCCCGGAGCCTTGTGCGTCCTTCAGACAGCGGACCTAAGGAGCGCCCTGCATGTCTGTATGCATAATGATATTATTTATTTTCCAGATAATCATTGATCTGGGCAACTAACATATCTCCGTTGATCCCATGGACCATAGCCGCCTCTGCAAGAGATTCTCCCTGCGCAGAAGGACAGCCGATGCAATGCATACCTGCTCTCATTAAAATTGGAACGATATTCTCATCTAAACGGATCAGTTCACCGATTGTCATCTCTGGTGTTACTTTCATGGATAGATTCCTCCTTAAATTATTTTCTGTTTCATTATAATCTCTTTTCCTGGGATATTCAACTGCTTTTCTCCATTTTCCACTGGGAACAGCCGCCTGGGGCCTGGGGATTGTATCAAATTTAAGACTTGTATTATGGAAACAAATATATTAGAATAAGCATAGTAACTGAATTACTTATTCAGAATCATAAAGGAGGATACGATCATGGCATACGTAATCACAGACGAATGTGTAAGCTGCGGAACATGCGCAGGTGAATGTCCAGTAGAAGCTATTTCTGAGGGAGATTCCAAATATGAAATCGACGCTGATACATGTGTTGACTGCGGAACATGCGCTAGTGTATGTCCTACAGAAGCTATTGTAGAAGGCTAATCGGACTTATAAAAACAGGCTGACATATAGTTGATAGCTATATGCCGGCCTGTTTGATTTTTAGCCCTTTTTTCCAGTTCCACGGAGCCCTATCCTCCTGCCCCGGTTCTTTTTCTCCGACGAAGCCGCCACTTCTCTTCTGGACTGCTGGCAGTCCCGGATCCGCTGATCCAGACGTTTATACCGGGCTTCCTCGGAATCCTGTTCTTTCAGCCTCTGTGTTACCAGCCTGCTTATAATATCCATAAATTCTGAAGGCATCCTTTCCGGAGTCCCCTCTTTCTCTCTGCCAGTCTCCGTTTTTTTCTTTTTTATCCCGGTCTTCTTCCTGTCCGAAACCGGATTCGGATAAAAAAAAGGCGTCAGTTCTCCGATTTCCTTCAGAGAGTACCCCCTTTTCTTCAGTTCCTTTATACTCAGAAATATCTGAATATCCCATCGGGTGTAGTATCTGTGTCCCATCTCGTTTCTCTGGATCGGCAGCTCCAGTTCCTCCTCCCAGTACCGCAGTACATGGGATTGCGTCTCCAAAAGTTTTACCGCCTGAGAAACGGAGTAAATGGTGTCCTCCATATACTAACCCCTTTCACATTTCCTCTCCACCCATTATAGCAGACCTGTCCCGGATTGCAAGAAAATACGTTCGACAAAAACCGTTGACAAGTCCTATCCGGAATGTTACACTAGGAAAAACAGCCAGGGAGCCCTGAAGGGCTGAGAGGAAGCAAAGGCTTCGACCTGTATTACCTGATTTGGATCATGCCAACGTAGGGAGCGTTATACTGCATTACATACCGTATGTATCTGTAAACTGTGCCTGCGTCCGGCACAGTTATTTTTATTTTACGGAGGAAATCCTATGCGCTACACAACACAGATGGAGGCTGCCCGCCAGGGGATCATCACCCCTCAGATGGAAGCCGCCGCAAAAAAGGAACAGATGAATACGGAGGAGCTTCAGGCCCTCATTGCCCAGGGAAAGGCGGTGATCCCGGCCAACAAGCTTCACACATGTCTGGAGCCCAACGCCATCGGCTCTATGCTGAAGACCAAGATCAATGTAAATCTGGGCACTTCCAGAGACTGGAAGGATCTGGACATGGAACTGAAAAAAGTAAATGACGCCGTAAAGATGGGCGCTGAATCTATCATGGATCTCAGCTCCTTCGGAGATACGCAGAAATTCCGGAGAAAGCTCACGTCCCAATGCCCGGCTATCATCGGTACTGTGCCCATCTATGACGCCGTAGTCTATTATCACAAGCCTTTGAAAGAGATCACCTCCCAGGAGTGGATCGACATTGTGGAAATGCACGCCAAAGACGGGGTGGATTTTATGACCATCCACGTAGGTATCAATAAGGCCACTGCCGGACGTTTCAAGAAAAACAAGCGCCTTACCAACATTGTTTCCCGGGGCGGTTCCATTATTTTTGCATGGATGGAAATGACCGGAGAAGAAAATCCTTTCTACGAACACTATGATCATATCCTGGATATCTGCCGGGAATACGACGTAACCCTGAGCCTGGGAGACGCCTGCAGGCCGGGCTGTATCGCAGACGCCGGGGATATCTCCCAGATCGAAGAGCTGGTCACCCTGGGTGAACTGACCAGACGTGCCTGGGAAAAGGACGTCCAGGTGATCATTGAAGGCCCCGGACATATGGCCTTAAATCAGATTGAAGCCAATATGAAGATCCAGCAGACCATCTGCCAGGGAGCGCCTTTTTATGTATTAGGCCCCCTGGTAACAGATATCGCTCCCGGCTACGACCATATCACGGCAGCTATCGGAGGCGCCATTGCCGCCGCCAACGGAGCCTCCTTCCTCTGCTATGTGACCCCGGCGGAGCATTTAAGGCTTCCGGATGTAGATGATGTAAAGGAAGGGATCATAGCCTCTAAGATCGCCGCCCATGCCGCCGATATCGCCAAAGGGATCAAAGGCGCCGCCGACTGGGACCGGCAGATGAGTACCGCAAGGAAAAATCTGGACTGGGAGGAAATGTTCCGTCTGTCCATTGATCCGGATAAAGCCAGACGCTACCGGGCTCAGGCCAAGCCTGAAAAAGAAGATACCTGCAGCATGTGCGGAAACTTCTGTGCAGTAAAAAATATGAACCGGATCCTGGAAGGCGAGATCGTAAGCATCTACGATGAATGATGGTAAAGCCCTGGGTCCTTTCCGATGGAAATACCGGCCAGGGCAACGCCATATTACCCCTGGAAATAAAAGAGAGACTTTTCCCCAGCCATGTCTGTTCATGAGCTGTCAGAAAAGTCTCTCTTTTATTTTTTCATATTTACAAACTTAGTATAATTTGGCATCCATACCAGATTTACCGTACCGATAGGGCCGTTCCTCTGTTTTGCGATGATGATCTCCGCAATATTTTTGTTTTCCGAGTCTTTATTATAATAGTCATCCCGGTATATGAACATCACCACGTCTGCGTCCTGCTCGATGGCTCCGGATTCTCTAAGATCCGAGAGCATAGGCCGGTGATCCGGACGCTGCTCCACTGCACGGCTGAGCTGCGATAAGGCCACCACCGGAACATTCAGTTCCCTGGCCAGAGCCTTTAAGGAACGGGAGATCTCCGAGATCTCCTGCTGCCTGGATTCGCTTCTGCCGCTTCCGGTCATCAGCTGAAGATAATCGATAAAGATAATTCCCAGATTATGTTCCATCTTGTATTTTCTGCATTTCGAGCGCAGCTCTGAAATAGAGATCCCCGGCTTGTCGTCTATGATCAGATTCGAATTTCCGATAACATTGGCTCCTTCTATCAGCTTTGCCCATTCCTCATCCTCCAGGTTTCCTGTACGGATATTCTGGGAATCCACCTTAGACTCCAGAGCCAGCAGACGGTTTACCAGCTGTTCCTTAGACATCTCCAGGCTGAAGACCGCCACTGTCACATTGTCATGGAAAGCCATATACTGGGCAATATTCAGAACAAAGGCTGTTTTTCCCATAGACGGCCTTGCGGCCACCAGGATCAGATCCGATGGCTGGAATCCGGAGGTTTTATAGTCCAGGTCAATGAAGCCTGTGGGGATCCCCGTAACACTCCCCTGGTTTCTGGAGGCCTTCTCTATCTTTTCTATTGCATTTAATACAACCTGCCGGATAGGGACGAAGTCGCCGCTTCCCCGGTTCTGGATCAGGTCAAAGATCTTCTTCTCTGTAACCTCCAGAATATCCTGAGTCTTTTCCTGTCCCAGATAACACACATTGCTGATCTCCTCTGTGGTTTTGATCAGCTTGCGCAGCATGGATTTCTCCGCCACGATCTCTGCATAATACTTCACATTTACAGAAGTAATGGTAGAGGAAAGGATATCCCGCATATATTCCATATCAGAAATCTCAGGGGGCAGGTTCTTTTCTCTCAGGCGCTCCTGAAGCGTTACCAGATCTACCGCCTTCCCCTCATCATGAAGCTCTACCATAGCCTCAAACACAGCGCCGAACTGCTGTTGATAAAAGTCATTCCCGGTAATGATCTCCGAAGCTTCCACAATAGCGTCTCTGCTCATGATCATGGCGCCGATGACAGACTGCTCCGCCTCCCGGCTGTGAGGCATGACCCTTTTTACTAATGCTTCTTCCATTGAAGAAACTCCCTTCTCCTAAGCTTCTCTGACGATCACCTTCAGCTGGGCGGTCACCTGGGGATGGAGCTTTACAGGCACCATAGCGGTTCCAAGCTCCCTGATAGGAGAAGCCAGCTGCATTTTCTTCTTGTCAATATCATATCCCAGCTGAGCTTTGGCCGCTTCTGAAATTTCTTTTGAGGATACCGAGCCGAAAGTCCGTCCGCTCTCCCCTACTTTGATGCTTACCGTTACCTCTTTTGTCTCCAGCTCCGCCTTAAAAGCTTTGGCAGCTTCCAGATTTTCTTTGGCTACCTTTTCTTCATGAGCCTTCTGGAGTTTCAGGTCATTGATATTCTTAGGCGTAGCCTCTACGGCCAGTTTTTTGGGAAACAGCATGTTTCTGGCATAGCCGTCGCTTACATTTACAATATCTCCCTTTTTCCCCTGTGCCTTTACATCTTCCAGCAAAATTACTTTCATAATACTATGTCTCCTTCATCAATCATCTGATCCAGCGTGATCTTCAGCTGTGAAACAGCTTCTTCAATAGTAGCGCCGGGAAGCTGGGCTCCCGCCATATTGATATGTCCGCCGCCGCCCATACGCTCCATGATCAGCTGGACATTGACTTCATCGATCGCTCTGGCGCTGATAAAAATTTTGTTCTGATAGTCTGTCAAAACAAAGGTCGCCTTAATACTGTCGATATTCAACAGCTCGTTGGCAGCCTGGGAGGCCACCACCGTAGGGCTGTCCACCCCTTCTGCCGGGCAGACCGCTATGGCAAAGATCCCTTTGTAAGTTTCCACATGGCGGATAGCCTCCGCCTTGGCCCGGTAAGACTGGACATCGTCCCGGAACATTTTCCGCACTCTGGTCACGTCGGCTCCGCATCTTCTCAGGAAAGCCGCCGCCTCAAAAGTACGTACTCCCGTCTTGGAAGTAAAATTGTTGGTATCAATGATGATCCCCGAATATAAGGCGTCCGCCTCAATGTTATAAATACGGATATCATCCGAGAAATACTGAAGGATCTCTGCAACCATTTCGCAGGCAGAAGACGCATAGGGTTCTATATAAGAAAGCACTGCATTCTGGATCACTTCACTGCCCTGCCGGTGATGGTCAAGGACAACGATGGTCTTGCTCATATGGAGCAGATCCTCGCACTCGGTATAGCTGGGTTTATTGGTATCCACCACTACCACTACCGTGTTATCGTCAACAATATCTCTGGCCTCGTCGCTGTTGACAAACATATTCTCATCATAATCCGGATTATCCTGAAACGCCTGGATGATCGGTCTCACCGATATCGTGGGGTTGTTCACCACGATATGGGCCCTTTTATTCAGAGATTTCGCCGCCCGGTAAATCCCAATGCCGGCGCCGATGGAATCCACATCCGGTATCTTATGCCCCATGACCACGACCTTATCCTTGCCCACCATAAATTCTCTGAGGGCATGGGCTTTTACTCTGGCTTTCACCCGGGTACTCTTGCCCATCTGCTGGGACTTACCGCCGAAATAGATCATCTGCTCCCGGTCTTTGATCACGACCTGATCTCCGCCCCGGCCCAGAGCCAGGTCAATGGCAATACGGGCGTACTCATAATTCTGGGCGTAGCTCGGCGCATTGATCCCGATACCGATACTGATGGTCACCGCCATATCGTTTCCGATATTGACCGTCTTAACATCTTCCAGGATATTAAACCGCTTTTCCTTCAATTCCTCCAGAGAGCGCTGGCGCATGACCAGTATAAATTTGTCTTTTTCCAGCTTCTTGATCAGCCCGTCTACCTCGCCGAAATACTTATTCAGCTTTCTCTCGATCAGGGCTACCAGAAGCGACCGCCTTACTTCTTCTACGCTGTTGAGGGCTTCTTCATAATTATCCAGGTACAGCAGACCTGTTACCAGCTTCTCATCCTCTTTCTGGCGGATATAGCGGTTCAATTCCGTCTCGTCAAAAAGATACAGTGCGGTCATATTATTATGCCCCTCTGTTTCTACCAGACCGGATTCCTCCAAAAGCTTCTGGATGGATATAGAGCGCATTACCGCCCGGTAATCTTTTTCCTCGTATCGAAAAGTCGTCTCCGCTTCATTCTCGCTGGGCAGACAATCCCTCGTCAGCTCCGGGAAAATATTGGTCACAGATTTCCGATATCTCCGGTTTTTTCCGGAAACAGCCGCAAAAGCATCATTCATCCACAGGATCTTTCCATTGTAATCCAGCAGCGCATAGGGAACGATGAATTCCTTCAACAGAGTTTTCTGCACCTGTCCATATTGGGTAGCAAAGGAAATCAGTTCATTCATAATGACGGCTCTGCTGTGGAAATACACAAAGACGACGATCAGAATGTATATTGCGACAAAAATGCTCACCAGGGCTCCCGCTTTTCTATTAACTGTAAATACCAGAATGTCCATGAGCACCAGCAAGATCGTCAGCAGCAGAGGCCACTGCATATAAAACTTCAACTGGCCTTTAATCCTTATTTTTCCGTCCATAACTTCACCTGCCTGCATTTTTAAATGCTATTTAACAGTCCTCCATTAACAGATATTCTGATATATTATACCATCATTTTAAGGACAACACAACTAATTTCG
>CALWSM010000056.1 GCA_944384185.1 uncultured Blautia sp.
AAGCAGTACCCGGCCGTTTCTATGTATTTAAAAGAGATATTGTAAAAGCTGCTTTATACCGGTAAGTCCCAGGCTGTACAGGAAGATGGATCCCGGTTTCCCTAAAAGGATGATAAGGACAAACTTCTTCAGGCTCATCTTTGTCAGCCCTGCGATGTAGCACAGAAGATCATCCGGGGCCACCGGAAAGAAAATCGCTACGGCAAACCCTTTGTCAAAAGCGGTTCCCTTATCCAGCCAGCCGATATACTTTTTATAATTTTTCTCCCCGATCATGTTCCGGACAAAGGACCTTCCGTATCTTTTAGAAAGAAGAAAAGCCAGTATAGAGCCCATGGAGATGCCCAGGTAATTATATACAAAGCCCCATACGGGGCCAAAGATCAGCACGCCTCCCAGACAGCCCACAGCCCCGGGAAGGATGGGGATCACTACCTGGATACACTGGATCAGGACAAAAAGTACCGGAGCCAGCAGTCCGAACCTTCCCAGAAATTTTTCCAGAGCTTCCGGGGAGACAAAGATCCCTGTGCGGATCCCGTACCAGATAAACAGAGCCATTGCGATCAGCCCTGCTGCTGTGCATATATTTAAATATACTGCTGTTTTTTGTCTTTCCATAAAATCCCACTCCTGTCCGGAACCCTCTCTGTTTCCCGAAAAACTCTTTCATAGAAGCTCTTCCACATGCTTCCCACATGCTCTCTGCTGTAGAACTTATGGCCTGTAAAGGCTCGGTCTGCGCTTTCCCTGTAGAACTCAGGATCCTCTTTCAGCTTTTTCAGGATCTTTACAAATTCCCCCTGATCTCTGCCCTTCTGAACATAATCGAACAAAATCGGCCGATAGATATCCAGGTCTCTTACCAGGATAGGAAGCCTGCAGTTCATAGCCTCCAGTATGGTCATGGGGAACAGCTCCTCATAAGATGGAAGAAACATCACATCTGCCATGTTATAGATCTGATTCATCTCTTTTCTGTCGATCAGCCCCAGGAACCGGACGTTTTCCGGCAGATGGTCCATCTGCGCCCTGATCTCTTCGTATCCTTCCGAGATCCTTCCAAAGGAAAAGCCTCCCGCCCATACAAATTCACATTCTGGCATTTTCTCCGCCGTCTCCAGAAAGTCAAAGACTCCTTTTCTTTTCTGGAGCTGTCCGGCGCAGAATACTGTAAAGGCCTCCGGCCGGATCCCGTACTTCTCCCTGATTTTTCTCTTTTCTTCTTTTCCAAGAGGATAAAAATTCTTTTCCGACACGATATTGGGAATATAGGTGATCTTTCCCCGGGGGATCCCATAAGCTTCCAGCTTATCAATGAACACAGGATTTACCGTTACCAGATAATCCATTCTTTTATAAAAAGAAAGCATATACCTGTAAAACAGCTTTTTCACAGGTCCGGGAAGGTGAATGCTGTTCTCCACAGTTTCCGGCAGGAAATGTACATATCCCACCAGGGCGCCCTGTCTTCTTCTCCTGAAAGCGGAAAGATAAAATTCCGGGTTTATGGAATGATAATGGGTAATATCGCTGGGCCCCGGTGCATTTTCCAGTACCATTGCCCGGTGTTCCATCACCTGCCTGGCCAGTTCCACCTGCTCGTCATGAGCAGAAAGGACTCCCTGTCCTTTTACCATATCTGCCTTTGACAACATATTGATCCGTTTCATCTTATCAGGCTCCTCTCTTTAAGATCCCTCTGACCAGTCCATGAGGAAGAACTCTCCATCCTCCTCCCGGGCTTTCCGCCTTTTTCTTCCCTTCCATGACCGGATAAGATTGTTCCTGCCGCTTAATGGCTTCTCTGTAAATCCTTTCTGCAGCCGTACAGAAATTCCATGTAGAATACAGTCTGGAAATTTCCCGGCCTCTGCGTCCCATCTCCATTCTCCGTTCTTCATCTTCCAGGATATAATTTAAATGCATTTTAAAATACAGATAATTTTCATATTGAAAACCATTATAGCCGTCTGTGATCACCTGATCCAGACATGCATCCTTTCTGCACAGAGCCGGAAGTCCGCAGGCCAGAGCTTCGATATAGGTGATCCCCTGGGTCTCGCTGCTGGAGGCGCATACAAACACATCTCCCAGCTTATAATATCTGCCCACTTCCCCTGGAGAGATCATACCGGTGAAGACCACCTGCTCCTTGATCTGAAGCTCTCCGGCTAAGTTTTCCAGATTCTCCCGGTCAGGCCCGTCTCCAGCAATAAGAAGAGTAAGCTTTTTCTCCGGCTCTTCTTTTCGGAGTCTTGCAAAATATTCCAACAGCTCCTCCAGGTTCTTCTCCCTGGCCAGTCTCCCAACGCTGACCAGGATCCTGTTCTCCGGAGGGATCCCCAGTTCTTTCTTCATCCGGGCCTTCTCCTGTCCGGACAGCTTCTCCTGAAATCTCCCAAGCTCGATCCCTGTGGGCATTACGGCCACCGGTTCCTCCACCCCGTACCTTTTCAGGATATTTTCTACCTTTTGCGTAGGAACGATAACCTGGCTGGTCTTTCCCAGCACCATTCTGGAAAAACATGCCACTGCTTTTTTCTCTAATTCTGCTCCGGTCTTATACCGGGAAAGGCCTCCGGGCAGATAATGGATATAGTCCTCATATACCGTATGATAAGTATGTATCAGGGGACAGCCGCATTTCCTGGCGATCTTAGCCGCATAAGAAAACGTCATAAATTCACACTGGGAATGGACCACCTCCGGCCCCCACTCTATCAGTTCCCGGATCAGCGGTTCCCCATGAGGTATCACAGCCCTGGCGTTGGGATAGATCTTCTCCAGATTCAGGGATTTGATATAATAGACCCCCTCCTCTGCATAAGATACAAAGCTTCTGGACAGAGTCAGAACCCTTACCTCATGTCCTCTCATCTCCAGCTCTTTCTTTAAATTTATCACAGAAGTCACCACCCCGTTTACTACAGGCTTGTACCAATCTGTTGTCAATAATATCTTCATAAAGGATCCCCCTTTTCTTTTCCTTATTCTGCCTGTTATGGTAAAGCACAGACTTAAAGAAAACAGGTTCCCAAACTTAAAGATTTTCTAAAGATTTTAAAAGAAAGAGCCTGGATAATGTAAGAAATCCGTTAAGGAATCCTTACGCTATCCAGGCTCCTGTCCTCTTTTATAAATATATGCCTGATCCTGCGGGTCAGTCTAATTCAATCTCTGCCAGTTCAGCCGGCGGAAGCTGTCTGGAGGAATTGGCCTTATACTTTTTCAGTTCTGCCGCCGCTTTATTGAGAGGCGCTATGGTCCCTGCGCCGGCCATGCAGCCCCCGGGGCAGCCCATGCCTTCGATCATACAGCCTTTCAGCTTTCCGGCCTTTGCCTGCATAAGGATCTTCCTGCATTCATCCAGGCCTTCCGCATGCTCAATATGGACTTCTATCTCAGGATAATACTCATGGAGGCAGGCTTCAATAGCGCTGGATACCCCGCCTGCCACAGCATAGCCTCTTCCTGCCGCCGTTGCATTGTGAAAGGAAGACTCGCCCTCACACTTGGACGGATCGATACCCTTCGCTTCGAACATTCCCGCCAGTTCCTCGAAGGTGATCACAAAATCCACATCGCTTCTTACGTCTGTCCTGGAAGCTTCCAGCTTTTTCGAAGCGCAGGGGCCGATGAAGACCACTTTTGCATCCGGATACTGTTTCTTGATGGTCCTGGCGGTAGCCACCATAGGCGTCAGCTCCTGGGAGATATTGTCCGCCATATCCGGGAAGAAATGCTTCGCCATCATGATCCAGGAAGGACAGCAGGAAGTAAGCAGGAAGGGAAGCTCCCCGGTGCTGACCTTTTCCGCATAATGGTGGGCCTCTGAAGCTGCGCCGATGTCTGCTCCCAGGGCTACCTCATACACCTCTGCAAACCCCATTTCCCGGAGAGCTGCCTTCAGCTTTCTGGGCGTTACGTCTCCTCCGAACTGCCCGATAAAGGCAGGGGCCACCTCGGCAACGATCTGTTTACCTTCCTTCAGGGCATGGGCCAACTGGAAGATCTGGGACTTGTCGGAAATTGCGCCGAAAGGACAGCTTACCATACACATGCCGCAGGAAACACATTTATCATTGTTGATCTTTGCTCTCCCCAGCTCATCGCTTTCAATGGCATTGACCCCGCAGGCTCTGGCGCAGGGCCGCTCCTTCTTTGCGATGGCGTCATAAGGGCATACGGATTTGCACTTTCCACACTTAATACATTTATCCTGATCAATGATCGATTTTCCCTTTACGATACAGATGGCTCCTTTCGGGCACACCTCCTTGCAGGGATGGGCCACGCAGCCCCGGCACATATTAGACACCTCGTACATTTTCGGCTCGCAGGCATCACAGGCGGAAGGGATCACCTGCATAAGAGGCGGCTCATAGTATTTCTCATCAATATTGCTGGCCTCCAGGCCTGCGGTAATATGCACCGCTGTATTCTCAGGGCGCAGAGACATACCCATAGCCAGCCGCACCCGTTCGCTGGCAACCGCCCGTTCCCTGTAAATACTTTCTCTGTAAGTGGCCCGTTCCCGGACGATATGGTAAGGAATGGCCTCTATATCCGCCACCAGTGTTTCCGATTCTGATTCAAACCCTACCCGGGCAATTTCTTTAAATACCTTTCTGCGGATCCTTTTTACGTTTGTGTCTAGTCCTCTCATAGGTTTCAATCTCCCTTTCCGTTTGCTTGTCGATATGCTTTTGTTTGATATGATACCCAGATTTTCTGTAATTTGCAACAAATTGCAGGTATTTTATTTCATACAAAAGCCGTCTGTGCTATACTTCTATAAAAATATTACAGGACTTTCCAAAATTTGTACGGAAAGCTCCGGAAAGGATCTCTATGCTTTCTTATAAATCCATTTACCGGGGAAAAAGCCTTCTCCCTCCAATGTTTACCGGCAGTGCTCTGAAATTGTCTGCTCTTATCATTATGCTCATCGATCACATTGGAGCGGTGATCCTGGAACAGGGAGTGATCCGTTCCTATAACCAGCAGCTGCCTGCCGCCCTTTCCTATCCTGCCAGCCTTTTCTGTTCTCAGATTGATCAGGTACTCCGGGGGATCGGACGGCTGGCCTTTCCGATCTTCTGTTTTCTGCTGGTGGAAGGCTTTTTCCATACCTCTGACAAAAAGAAATACGCTTTTCGCCTTTTTCTCTTTGCCCTGATCTCGGAAATTCCTTTTGACCTTGCTTTCAGCGGCAGCCTCCTGGAATTTTCCTATCAGAACGTGATGTTTACCCTGCTTTTCGGCCTCCTCGCCATATGGGGGATGGAACGCACCCGTTTGCTCCACCCTCTCCTGTCTCTCCTTCCCGCTGCCGCAGGACTCCTTGTGGGATGGTTTTTTCAGGCAGACTATGACTGGAGAGGTATTCTGTTGATCATCGTCCTTTATGTTTTCTACCGGTATCCTCTGGAAAAAACCATCGCAGGCTGTCTTTGTCTCCTGTGGGAGCCCCTGGCCTGTCTGGCTTTTATCCCTCTGAACATGTATAACCACCAAAAAGGACAGGGTATGAAATATCTTTTCTATCTCTTCTACCCTGTCCATCTGCTGATACTTTTTGGTATCCGTTATGCAATTTTTCAGATTTAAATCTTATCTACCACTTCATTCTGGTTCTTATAAATGCTGTGGGAGGGAACGACTCCTCTCACAGAGGAAAGTGGATAGATATTGGTATGGCTGCCCACTACTGTTCCCGGATTGAGCACGGAACCGCAGCCTACTTCCACCTCATCTCCCAGCATTGCGCCGAATTTCTTCAATCCGGTCTCTATGCGGGCTTCTTTTCCTTTAACCACTACCAGCTTTTTGTCAGACTTCACATTGGAGGTAATGGAGCCTGCTCCCATATGAGATTTGTATCCCAGAATAGAGTCTCCCACATAATTATAGTGAGGCACCTGTACCTTATCAAAAAGGATCACGTTTTTCAGCTCTGTGGAATTTCCCACAACTGCTCCCTCTCCTACCAGGGCGTTGCCCCGGATAAAAGCACAGTGGCGTACCTCCGCATCCTTTCCGATAATCGCCGGCCCGTTAATATAAGCCGTGGGAGCTACCTTTGCAGATTTTGCGATCCACACATTTTCTCCCTTTTTTTCATACTCTTCTTCACTTAAGGTATTGCCCAGCTTTACAATAAACTGGCTGATACAGGGAAGCACCTCCCAGGGATAGGTTTTGCTCTCTAAAAGCTCCTTCGCCAGAGTCTTGCTTAAATCGCTGTAAAGCTCGCTGATCTTCAACTGTTCCATTTCTCTACCTGCTTTCTTCCTTAACTTTTCTCTAATATTTTACTATGGAAAAAGGATTTTTCCAACCGTTTTTTCCTGTTATCTTTCTCAGAACGAACTATTTTAAACCGTTTTGGACGTTTTCCTCCCCGAGCCGGTTTTGGGTTTCTTATAATACGCCGCCGCTTTATCGAAATACTGGCGCAGGGCAAGCTGGTTCCGCAGCTCCATAACTCCCTGGGTACGCTTCCTGATAAAATCCTCCAGCTTTACCATATATTCGTCGGAGGTGATGCTTCCCTCCGCCACATAAGTCAATCCCTTTTCCCAGCTGGCTGTCAGCTCCGGGTTTAAAAGAGAACGGATAGAGGCATTGACTACATCGAAGATCATTTCCCCCAGAAGTGTGGGGGTGATCACCTGGGTCTTCTTATTCAGAGCCAAATATTTGATGGTGATCAGCTTTTTCAGGATCTCCGCTCTGGTGGCGCTGGTCCCGATACCGCTGCCCTTGATCTGGGCTCTCAGTTCCTCGTCCTCGATAAGCTGTCCTGCATTTTCCATGGCCAGGATCATAGATCCTGAGGTATATCTTTTCGGAGGAGAAGTCTCTCCCTCTTTTATGTAAAATTCTTTCACAGGAAGCATGCTGCCCTTTTTTACATTCTGGATCAGTTCCAGGAAAGCTGCGTCTTCTATCTGTTCCTCCTCCTGTCCCTTTCTCCCTGTCTCTTCTTTCTTATTCTTTCCAAAGGAATAACCGGTAACCTTTAAATATCCCTCGGAAACCAGGATCTTAAAGGAAGAAAACAGCCGTTCCTTTTCCACAGAAGACACCAGACTGATTTTCTGGTAAACTGCAGGAGGATAAAAAATACTTAAAAACCGCCTTACGATCACTTCATAAACCTTCTGGGACTGGGCGTTCAACCCCTTTACGGCGCCTAAACCCTGACCGGTAGGAATGATAGCATAGTGGTCTGTGATCTGTTTGTCGTTGGTATATCGTGTCTTCCCGATATTTTTATAGCTGCCCAGCTCCAGGATCTCGCCTGCAAATCCGCCTGCAGGTTCGTAGCTTCTAAGTCCCCGGATATTCTTGGAAATCTCCTTTGCTACAGCAGTAGATAAGACTCTGGCGTCTGTTCTCGGATAGGTGACCAGTTTTTTCTCATACAGCTCTTGCACGATCCTGAGGGTTTCATCCGGGCTCAGTTTGAAAAGCCGGGAGCATTCGTTCTGCAGCTCTGCCAGATTAAACAGAAGAGGGGGATTCTTATTTTCTTTCTTCTTCTCAATTTTTTCCACCGCTGCAGTAAACGGAGGATCTGTCCTCAGGATATCCAGAAGCTGCCGGGCGTCCTCTTCCTTTTTAAAGCCGTTCTCTTTATACAGCAGTGGAGATTGGAAATACCGGCTCCCTTCCACCGCTCTCCATTCTCCTTCAAAGCTCCTGCCTCCCAGCTCAAACTTTCCAAGGACCCGGTAAAACGGGGTTTTTACAAATTCCCGGATCTCCCGTTCCCGGCGTACCGCCATGCCCAGGACACAGGTCATGACCCTTCCCACAGATATGGCCTGATATTTTGTCCCCAGATAGGAAGACACTGCATTCCCGTATTTCAGAGAAAGAAGCCTGGAAAAATTAATACCCATAAGGTAGTCTTCTTTGGCCCGGAGATAGGCCGAGGCAGAAAGGTTATCATATTCATGGATATTTTTTGCCTCCCGGATACCCCTCAAGATTTCCTCTTCTGTCTGGGAATCGATCCACACCCGTCTCTGGTCTTTCTCCTCTACATGGGCCATCATAGCTACCAGACGGTAAATATATTCTCCCTCTCTTCCGGAGTCCGTACATACATAAATGGTTTCCACATCTTTCCGGTTGAGAAGGCTGCTGACGATATCATACTGTTTTTTTACAGACGGGATCACCTCATACTTAAATTCCCCGGGCAAAAAAGGCAGAGTCTCCAGGCTCCACCTTTTCAGCTTTTCATCATATTTTTCCGGGTAGCTCATGGTGATAAGATGTCCCACGCACCAGGTGATCACCGTATTTTCTGATTCCAGATAACCGTCATGTCTCTGGGTATTGACCTTGAGCGCCTTGGCAAATTCCTGGGCCACGCTGGGCTTTTCCGCTATAAATAATGACTTTCCCATATAAGCTCCTTTTCTTCCATGTCTGCCTATTCGTTCATATTCGCCAGTTTTGCCGTCTGGTCTGCGGCAATGAGATTATCAATGATCTCCTGGAGATCGCCGTTTAAAACTGAATCCAGCTTATGAAGGGTCAGCTTGATCCTGTGGTCAGTCACACGGCCCTGGGGAAAGTTATAAGTCCGGATCTTTTCAGACCGGTCTCCGGTCCCTACCTGGCTTCTTCTGGCCTCTGCCTCTTCGTCATGGCGCTTCTGCAGTTCCATATCATACAGACGGGAACGAAGGATCTTCAGCGCTTTATCCTTATTCTTAAGCTGAGATTTCTCATCCTGGCAGGATATCACGATCCCCGTAGGGATATGGGTCAGACGCACCGCAGAGTCTGTAGTATTTACACACTGCCCTCCGTTTCCGGAAGCCCGGAAAACATCAAACTTACAGTCATTCAGGTCCAGATGGAAGTCGATCTCCTCCGCTTCCGGCATGATCGCCACCGTAATAGTAGAGGTATGGATCCTGCCGCCGCTTTCTGTCTCCGGCACCCTCTGGACGCGGTGCACGCCGCTTTCGTACTTCAGCTTGGAATAAGCTCCCTGTCCGTAGATCATAAAGGTGACTTCCTTGAAGCCTCCGATGCCGTTTTCATTTAAAGTCAGCAGTTCTGTCCTCCAGCGCTGGGCTTCTGCGAATTTTACATACATCCTGTAGATCTCCGCTGCAAACAGGGCGGCTTCGTCTCCGCCGGCGCCGGCCCGGATCTCCACAATAACATTTTTCTCATCATTGGGGTCTTTTGGAAGAAGAAGGATCTTCAGCTCATGTTCCAGCTCCTCGATCCGTTTCCTGGCCTCGGCCAGTTCTTCCTTCAGCATCTCCCGCATCTCTTCGTCAGATTCTTCCTCCAGCATAGCAAGACTGTCCTCCACCGTCTGCTTACAGTCCTTATACTCTTTATAAGCCGCTGCAATAGGCTGGAGCTCGCTCTGCTCTTTCATCAGCTTCTGGAACCTTGCCGTATCATTGGCCACAGTAGGTTCATTAAGCTCATTTAATATTTCTTCAAGGCGTACTAAAATGTCATCTAATTTATCAAACATATTATTCCTCCTGATTTTTTCTTCCTGTTACTACTCTGTCCAGGCCAGCCAGGTCTTTGACCACCTGCACCTGTCTGTATCCCTGTTCTTCCATAAGAGAAGCTACCGCCTCTCCCTGGTCGCAGCCGATCTCAAAAGCCAGCAGCCCCTCCGGCTTCAGATACGCTCCCCCCTGGGCAACGATCTTCCGGTAAAAATAAAGGCCGTCCTCATGGCCGTCCAGAGCCATATAAGGCTCATAGAGCCGAACCTCCTCCATCAATCCCCGGATCTCCTCTGTCCGGATATAGGGAGGATTGGAGACAATAGCGTCATAGCTTCCCCGGATTTCCTCGAAAAGATCGCTGCGGACCCATCTGGCCTTTGCGCCCAGATTTCTGCCGTTTCGCTGCGCCACTGCCAGAGCCTTTTCCGACAGATCTGCGCCCACACCTCTGGCCTTTGGCCGGTTTGCCAGGATACTTAAAAGAATACAGCCGCTTCCCGTGCACAGATCCAGGATTTCCAGCTCCTGCTCTTCAGAAAGCTTCCCCAGCACCTCTTCTACCAGGGTTTCCGTATCCGGCCTGGGAGCCAGCACATTTTCATCTACATATAATTTCAGTCCGTAAAAATAAGCCTCATGGGTAAGCTGCTGCAGTGGGATATGCCGGCTTCTTTTCCGGATCAGCTCTGTATACCGCTCCTCTCCTTCTTTTCCCGGTCTCTCCTCTTCATGCAGGAAATACCAGGTCCTGGAAACCTGATACACATATTCCATCAGGAGCCAGGCGTCCAGCTCCGGCGTCTCTATCCCATTCTCCTTCAGACAGCTTTTGCCATATTCCAGTAATTCTCTGTAGGTTTTCATCATCAGGGCTCCTCCGGGATCCCGGTATCCGGAAAATTCTCTCTGAGATAGGCTTTCCAGTCAAAAACAGCCTCCACGGCGGCGATGGCCACTTCCGTCATATCCGGCGTCGGCTCCTTGGTGGTCAGCTTCTGAAGAGCCAGTCCCGGCTTAGACAGAAAAGCCACGGCAGCGCTGTCGCTGTTTCCCGCCAGCCGGATAAACTCATAGGAAACTCCCGCAATAGCAGGCACCAGAAGGATGCGGATCACCACCCGCAGCCACATCGTGTGAACCGGGACCAGGGCAAAAAATCCAATAAAAAAAATAATACTTACAATAATCACAAAAAACAGGAAGCTGGTCCCGCATCTTTTATGGAACCTGGAGCTTTTCATCACATTCTCTACGGTCAAAGGCAGTCCATGCTCCACACAGTTAATACACTTATGCTCGGCTCCATGATACATAAACACCCTCTGTATATCTTCCATCTTGGAAATAAGGATCATATAGAACAGGAACAGCAGGATCCTCACCCCTGCCTCGGCAATGGTCACCAGCGTCTCCGTAGCTCCTACACGGTGGAGAAGGCTGGCCAGTAGATAAGGCAGCACCATAAACAGAGCCACAGAAAATACTACAGAAAAGCAGACCGTAAGAGTCATCAGGACCTTATCCTCTTTTTCCTTTTTTGCCTCTTCCCTCTTCTTTTCTTCTCCCTGAAGTTCTTTCCGCTTCCGGTAATCCTCTTCCTCCTCAAAAAAAGTGGCGGAATACATGAGACATTTTGTTCCCACCACCAGAGAATCTATAAAATTAAATACGCCTCTTATAATGGGAAGACTTAAGATCTTCTTGTTCTTTATAATGCTCTTATAGTCCTCCACTTTAATCTCGATCTCTTTATCCGGCTTGCGCACAGCTACAGAATAAACATCTCCATGGCGCATCATAATGCCTTCCATTACCGCCTGTCCGCCGATATTCGATGATTTCATTCTTTCCTCCAAACACAATAAGAGGCTGAAGTCCGAAAACCTCAACCTCTTCATACATCTTATTTATTAATGCCGTATTTTCTATTGAACTTATCAATACGTCCACGGGCCTGTGCAGCTTTCTGCTGTCCTGTATAGAAAGGATGACATTTGGAGCAAACTTCTACGCGCAGCTCAGACTTGGTAGAACCTGTCTTAAATGTATTTCCACAGTTGCATGTCACTGTACATTCCTGATAGTTTGGATGGATTCCTTCTTTCATGTTTTTCACCTCTTCTATAAGTTTATGATTTATATGGTTTTATGCGTTTATCAATTTCAAACAGCTTATAAATTGTAGCATATATTTGTTTTAATTGCAAGACCTAATATGGAAAACTTACAGGATTCTCTGTTTCTTTATCATCTGGACAAATTCCCGGTTGTCTCTGGTCCTTGCAAACATATTCAGGATATTCTCTGTGGCTTCATCCGACTTCATGCCGTTTAATGCTTTGCGCATGATATCCACCGCCTCCAGCTCCTCCGGAGTCAGAAGAAGATCCTCTCTTCTGGTACCTGATTTTGCGATATCAATAGCCGGAAATACTCTCTTTTCCTGGAGCTTTCTGTCCAGGATCAGCTCCATATTTCCAGTTCCTTTAAATTCTTCATAAACCACATCGTCCATTTTGCTGCCGGTATCCACCAGCGCCGTGGCGAGGATTGTCAGGCTTCCCCCTTCTCTCATATTTCTTGCCGCTCCAAAAAATCTCTTAGGCATATGGAGGGCTGCCGGATCCAGACCTCCGGACAGGGTGCGGCCGCTGGGAGAAACCGTGAGGTTGTAGGCTCTGGCCAGCCTGGTAATGCTGTCGATAAAAATGGTCACATCTTTCTTATGCTCTACCAGACGTTTCGCCCTTTCAATAGTCATCTCCGACACTCTCTTGTGATGCTCCGGAAGCTCGTCAAAGGTAGAATAGATGATCTCTACATTTTTTCCTTTGATGGTCTCCTTCATATCCGTTACTTCCTCCGGACGCTCATCAATGAGCAGAATGATCAGGTGCATTTCCGGGTTGTTCCGAAGGATAGATTTTGCTGCGTCCTTCAAAAGGGTAGTCTTACCGGCCTTTGGCGGAGATACGATCATACCTCTCTGTCCTTTTCCGATAGGGCTGACCAGATCGGTGATCCTCATGGCCATGCTTCCGCCTGGACGTTCCAGATATAGCCTCTCGTTTGGAAAGATCGGCGTCATGTCCTCGAAATTCATCCTCTGCATCTCGTTTGCCTTAAACCCATTAATATAGGTCACATACAAAAGTGCGGAAAATTTCTCATTCTGGCTTTTTACCCTGGTATTTCCTTTCAGGATATCTCCGGTTTTCAGATTAAACCTCCGGATCTGGGAAGGCGATACATAAACATCATTGTCTCCCGGAAGATAATTATCGCTTCGGATAAAGCCGTATCCGTCAGGAAGCACTTCCAGGATCCCTGTTACGCTCTGTCCGCTGTCAAGCTCAGACTGCTCCATAGGCGCCCGCATAGCTTTTCCTTCCTGTCCTTCCTCTCTTCTATGCTCTTCCCTTTTATGTTCTTCTCTCTTATTTTCTTCCTTTCTATACTCCTCTTTTTTTGCCTCAGCTTTGACTTCCTTCTTCTCAGCCAGCTTTTTATCTTTCTCATCTTCCTGGAGCATACGTTCCACCAATTCACTCTTTTTTAATGAAGAGATCCCTTTCATTCCTCTTGCTCTCGCAATCTCTTTTAACGCTCCCAACGACAGGGATTCATACTTTTCTCTCATTCTAAAATCCTTTCTTATTATCCATGCATTATCGTACTTTGATCTTCTATCATCTGGAA
>CALWSM010000057.1 GCA_944384185.1 uncultured Blautia sp.
TCAGTTCATGTGTTTCACTGTTCAGTTATCAAGGTCCCTGTCTTGCGACAGCCATGTTAGATTATCACATCTTCCACTGGCTTGTCAAGAACTTTTTTATTTTCCTGAATTTTTTCTTTTTCAGAAGTTCCTGAGAGCCAGGCTCTCGCTGACAGCTATATTAGGATAGCACGACGTCTTCTCTTTGTCAACAGATTTTTTGAAATTTCTTCTGTTTTTTCTAACTGATTTATTTTTCCGGTTCCTGCTCCCATAAATATAAAGCATGAATATAGAGAGCGCCTTATAAAAAATAAAAAGCCATCTCTTTTTACAAACGTAAAACCGGATGGCTCTTTATAGATCTTTCTTTGAAAACCAACTTTTTTATAAAATTCCTGACAAAAATCCTTCCAGCAGATTATTCTCGTATAAGTAACCGGTCATAGGATTCTCTTTCACCATAGCTACTGCGCTCTGCGCCCATCCAGTATCCCAGAACAGGGACAAAGCCAGAAAAATGATCCAAACCACAAAAACCCCCTGGACAGCTCCTAAAACCGCACCTCCCACTCTGTTAAAGAGATTTAAAACCGGAAGGGAAAATATTCCGTCCAGAATCCCTCCTATTATATGCAGAAGGATACTGATCACTAAGAAGGTCACGATCATCCCAAGTATACTGACAGCAATAGCTGCTATACTGCCTGAAATATATTCAGAAAATGTTTCTGCCAGAAAATGCTGGTATCCCTGGGCATTATTATTTTCCACCAGGAGTTCTTTCAGATTTTCCGGAAGCGGCAGGCCCTGGATAAACTGATTCTGTTGTCCCGGATCCATTTTTTCCCCAAGAGCCGTTTCCATTTCCTCGGCAAAGCTCTCCTGACAGTTGTCCCGGATCATATCATAGATAGGCGTATTTTCCCGGACAAGCTCTGTGATCTGCGGATTCAAAGCAAAGCTCAGTACCAGGGTCAGGATAACCGAAAGAAAAGAAAAGGCCGTGCGGACCATTCCTTTTTGCAGGCCGCCAAAAATATATGCCACTGGAATTGCCAGTATTATAATAGAAACCCAATTCATGTCATTACCTGTCTTTCGTGTATATCTTATGCTACCAGGCCAGTCGTATCATTTTAATCCCCTCATCTGAGATCAACAGATACCGGTTTCTGGACATCTGGAATAAATTTCTAACAGTTCCTTCCAGGACGTCTCCCTGGAATTTCAGCTTACCGCTTAAGTCATACATTTCCACTTTTGTATTATCCCATAAGATGATCCGCTCTCCACTGACAGAAATATTCTGGTACTCCATATCAAATTCCCGGGAACAGCACTCTTTTCCCTCAGGTTCATATAAAGCCATACGGTAAGATTCTTCCTCTCCTTCTGTAACGACGCCAAAATAATCCTCGTTATAGAAAAGACTGACCATCTGGGTATTGATCTCTGTATTCTGTCTCTCTTCCGGAGCATCCTCCCCCTGAAAAACAGAAAATCCGTCATCTCTGAAAGCCACACAGGTACCTGTTCCAAAATAGACCAGATCCGGCACTACCGTATCTTCATATGTAAACTCAGCCACTACATTATCCACCTGTCCCTGTCCGGCCTGGCCAAAATTATAAAAGATCACACGGCTGGAGATTGCGGCGGATTCCACCACAAGATAACTGACTGCCACCACTGTCCCATCCGGAGAAACCGCCAGATCCATCGGATATCCATTGTTTTCCATCCGGGTCTGATTTTCCACGATCAGACTTCCATCAGAAGCGTAATAATTTACCCAGGTTTTTTCCCCGTCTTCCAGAATAGCCGCTACGGATCCGCTGAGGGTTACCTCTGCTTTCACAATGGGAAAGTCTGTAGCTATAGCGCCTACAGGGCCGTCCATTTTCACCACATACATTGAAGTCCCTCTCCTGTCGTATATCACAGCGGTATCGTCCAGGAGACTGGCAGACGGATCGCTCATATCATATGCCTGATTCCACAAAGTATCTCCGGACTGGGAAAGAAGGGAAACCCCTTCATTGCCATATTTCAGCAGGTCGTCCCGCATCTGTATATATTCTGAAGACTGGGTATCTTCATTTTCTATAGTGGAAAGCACATTATAGTTCTGATCTGCATGGTTGAGGACAAAAAAAGTCCCTGCTGCCGCTGCCACAATAAATATTCCCAGGATCAAAGGCGTCCTGCTGAAATGGATTTCTTTCAGGGAATGCCAGAAATCCGCAATTTTATTCTCTCCCGGATCTTTCTTTACAAAATTAGTTATGTTTTTTAAATTCATATATTTCTTTCCTAATGTATATCTGTTCCCGATGTACCGATTCAGGGTTAGTATAACACAAAAGTCTACGGGAGTAAAATTTTTTGTCCAGGATAAATTAAATCATTCACCGACAGATGGTTCAGCTCGCAGATTTCCCGGACTTTTTCTGTATTTCCATAAGTCTTTATACTGATTTTTGTTATGGTATCGCCCCGCTGTATGGTATAGGAAGGATGGATCTCTTCAGAAACCTGGGTGTTGTCTGTCTCGGCCTGTTCCTGCTCTGTCTGCTCCTGTTCTGCATGATCGGCAATGGATTCTCCCTGGGATGTCTGCTCCTGCTCTTCCTGCTTTGTCTCTGTTTCCCGGGCCTCTTTTTCCTCGGACGCCGGCTCTTCTCCTCCGCCGTTTACCGGTACGGTTTCTTCTGTTTCGGCTCCCCGCCGTATCTGGTCAATGTCCGCCATCACCTCCCGGGCGCTTTGGAGCTTCTTATAATCGTTAAGGTAAAGCACTCCCACCGCCAATACAGCTACTGCTGCGCAAATACCGGCAGCTTTCATTACCGGAAAACTATTTTTTCCCTGTTCCTGGCTGTTGTTCTTCTCCACCTTCTTTCGGAAATTACGGACGGCAGAATCGTCCACCTCTTCCGTTTTCTTCTCCATTTTCTGATTCTGGACAATAAGAAAATTGTGCATAGGTTCATTTTTTTCATAATAGACATAAAAACCCGTCAGTCTGGACATACGTCCATCTTCATAATGATAAAAAGCTTCTTCCTTTTCCAGCGGTTCCATGACAAATAAAATTTTATCACTGCCTCCAAAATGATCCAGATGCGTCTGGCAGATCACCTGATGGAGCTCCATGGAACACCCTGGTATAGACAGGAACCATCCCACGATCTCCTGATCCGGAAAATATTCTCTGTTCTTTTCATATACATGATTCCAGATCTCCTGGGTAAATCCCAGATGTTCCTCGCTGATCTCCATATCCGGCAGAGCTACTGCGCTCTTTACAAACAAATAGGAAACCCCATCCTTCCAGTTAACCTGCCCCAAAAGTATAGCGCCTATCCCCTGAGTTAAATTTTCCGAAGAGATTCTACAAAGATAGGTATATGCATAATCTTCTATATAGATTTTCTGCGCTCCTCCTGCGTCTCCTATCTGGCGTATATTATTGGGAATGCGGAAAAAGCTTTCGTTCCCCTCAGACCTTTGTTTTTCCTTTTCATAGACAATTTCTATCATGTAATCTTCACCCCTTTTTGAAAAAAAGGATAGCACAGAACTTCTGCGAAATTTAGCATATTTAGTGGGGCATCCGATTTTTTTAACGACAAATTATACGGGGATAAGAGAATGGAAAAACGGACAGAATATAAGCATAAATTCAGTTTTAGAAAGGATCGGCAGATATGTCCAGAAAAAAAAGTTCTACCTACTACATTGATCATAGAGGCGCCGGTGCAAAGCTGGGGGCGCTTCTTTTTGACTTTCTCAGTTCCTGCGACAGCCCTTTTCGGGAGCTTGTATTTATCTGTATCGGCAGCGACCGGATCACCGGGGACAGTCTGGGGCCTTTAGTCGGGCACAGTCTCTCCCGGCAAGGACTTACCTTCGCATATGTTTACGGAACCCTGTCACAGCCTGTTCATGCATTAAATCTGCGGGAGACCATCGACGAAATAAAGCTGCGGCATCCGGATAGTCTGCTTATCGCAATCGACGCTTCCCTTGGCGCCAGAAAGCATACCGGCTATCTCACTATCTCCAAAGGTTCTCTTGAACCGGGATTAGGTGTCCGTAAAAAGCTTCCTCCAGTAGGTGACATTTCTATTACAGGGATCGTAAACGCAGCCGGAAATTTCGACCACTTTACCCTTCAGACAACAAAGCTTTCCACTGTGGTACGAATGGCTGACGCCATTGTCTTTGGGATCCTCATAGCCTACCGCCGTTACTTTTGTGGAGCCAGGCAAACAACTCCCATGGCTTCTTTCCCATGGGCCGCAAGCCAGGTGGACACGCAGCCATATCCCCTGGATGACCCGGCATGCCAATGGCCCAGGTTTGGATTTCGCTGAAGCAGCCCGGGGCCGCCCTATTCCAAAAGGCTTTTCCTGCAAAAAAGACGCCGTCTTTTAACCCTTCCCAGAAATTTCTGAATCTGCCGGGTAAATGACAGCGTCTCTTTTATTTTTTCAATACACTTCTATTTTATACAAATTTATACAAAAGCTTTTACTTTTTCGTAAATACCTTCTGCGTCAATTCCGTATTTAGCCAGAAGCTGCACAGCCGGGCCGGATTCTCCGAATACGTCGTTAATGCCGATGCGGAGCATCTTTGTAGGCGCTTTTTCAGAAAGAACCTCTGCAACGGCGCCGCCCAGGCCGCCGATAATAGAGTGTTCCTCTACAGTAACAACCTTTCCGGTCTCCTTTGCCGCTTTTACTACCAGCTCCTCGTCCAGAGGCTTGATGGTATGGATATTGATCACCTTCGCTTCAACGCCGTCGGCAGCCAGTTTTTCCGCTGCAGCCAGGGCCTCGTTTACACATAATCCTGTAGCGAAGATGGTTACGTCTTTTCCTTCTCTCAGGACGATACCCTTTCCGATCTCAAATTTATAATCCGGTCTGTCGTTGATCACCGGCACTGCCAGTCTTCCAAAACGAAGGTATACCGGCCCCTGATAATTGTAGGCAGCCTCCACTGCAGCCTTGGCCTCGATATCATCAGAAGGGTTCAGGATCACCATACCCGGGATAGTGCGCATTAATGCGATGTCCTCATTGCACTGATGGCTTGCGCCGTCCTCGCCTACAGAAATACCTGCATGGGTTGCGCCGATCTTCACATTTAAGTGAGGATAGCCGATGGAGTTGCGGACCTGCTCGTAAGCCCGTCCTGCCGCAAACATAGCAAAGGTACTTGCAAAAGGAACCTTGCCTGTTGTAGAAAGTCCGGCTGCGATCCCCATCATGTTACACTCTGCGATACCGCAGTCGATATGGCGGTCCGGAAAAGCCTTCTTAAAAGTACCGGTTTTGGTAGCACCTGCCAGGTCTGCATCCAGAACTACCAGATTTTCATATTTCTTACCCAGTTCTACCAGAGCGTTTCCATAGCTCTCTCTTGTTGCGATCTTCTTTACTTCTGACATAATGCTTCACCTACCTTTTCCAAATCTGCCATTGCGATTTCATACTGCTCGTCGTTTGGAGCCTTTCCGTGCCAATCCACAGAATTTTCCATATAAGAAACGCCTTTTCCTTTTACCGTCTTCATAACGATGGCCGTAGGCATTCCTTTTACTGTTTTTGCCTCGTCAAAGGCCGCTTTCAGCTGATCAAAATCATTTCCGTTTTCCACATTGATCACATGGAAATTAAAGGCTTCAAATTTTTTGTCAATGGGGTATGGGGAACATACATCTTCGATTTTTCCATCGATCTGCAGTCCGTTGTTATCTACGATCACAACCAGGTTGTCCAGCTTTCTGTGGCCGGCAAACATAGCAGCTTCCCAAACCTGTCCTTCTTCGATCTCTCCGTCGCCAAGAAGTGTGTATACTCTGTAAGAGCTGCCGTCCAGTTTACCGCCTAAAGCCATTCCTACTGCTGCGGAGATTCCCTGTCCCAGAGAACCGCTGGACATATCTACGCCGGGAATATGCTTCATATCCGGATGTCCCTGAAGATAAGAGCCCAGATGACGAAGGGTCTTCAGATCCTCTACCGGGAAATAACCTCTGTGAGCCAAAGTCGAATATAAGCCGGGAGCTGTATGTCCTTTTGAAAGGACAAAACGGTCTCTGTCTGCTTTCTTGGGATCCTTTGGATCAATGTTCATTTCTTCAAAATATAAGTAAGTAAATACGTCTGCTGCGGATAAGGAACCGCCGGGATGTCCCGCTTTTGCAGAATGTACGGCTGTAACAATACTTTTACGGATCTCGTTAGCCGTCTTCTGAAGTTCTAACTTGTTCATTTATTTTCCTCCTGAAATTCGATTATTCCCCAAATACAGCGATATAATCCTGTTTAAATTTCTCGATACCTGCGTCTGTCAGCGGATGATGTGTCATCTGCTCCAGTACCTTGTAAGGAACGGTAGCGATATCAGCCCCTGCGAGAGCGCACTGGGTAACATGCATGGGGTGACGAACGCTTGCGGCAATGATCTCTGTAGAAATATCAGCAGTTGCAAAGATATCTGCGATGGTTTCAATAAGCTCCACGCCGTCTGTAGAGATATCGTCCAGTCTTCCCAGGAATGGAGATACATAGGTTGCCCCTGCTCTTGCAGCCAGGAGCGCCTGGTTTGCTGTGAAGATCAGTGTCACATTGGTCTTGATCCCTTCAGAAGCCAGTACTTTCACAGCTTTTAAGCCTTCGGTGGTCATAGGGATCTTTACTACCATGTTGGGATGGATGGCTGCGATCTCACGTCCTTCTTTGATCATGCCTTCAGCATCTGTGGTAGTTGCCTTTACTTCGCCGCTGATCGGTCCGTCGACGATAGAAGTGATCTCTTTGATAACCTCGTTGAAGTCCCTGCCTTCTTTTGCGATCAGAGATGGGTTTGTGGTAACGCCGCAGATAATGCCCATATCATTTGCTTTCCGGATATCCTCCACCTTCGCTGTGTCAATAAAAAACTTCATAACTTTTACCTCCGTCTGCGTTTTTCACGCTTTATTTTTCTTGAATATAGTTTACTCTTTAAACTAACTCTCTGCAAGAGGCCTTTCTGTTATAAATATGTAAAATTATTAATAATCCTATGTTTTATTAATACTTTTTTATGTCTCATGGAAATACGCCTTCTGATTCCCACGAATTTCCTCAATTCCGGAAAATATTTATTATTAATAATTCTCTTCATTTCATTTAATTTATTTATTTTTCTGCCTGGCGTACCCGGTTGTTTTCCGCACGATCAGCTTAGGTTCATATTCAATATGATAGATGCTGGTAGGCTGGGAATCGGAGTAAGCGCTGCGGGCAGATTCGATCTTCCGCATGATGATATCACAGGCGTCTCTTCCTTTTAACGGTACAAAATGCTCGATGGTAGTCAGGGACATATGAGACATTCTGGAAAAGATAATGTTATCGCAGCCGATCACCGACACGTCCCCCGGAACCTTCAGCTTTTTCTCCTGAAGGGCGTCAATGATCCCAAATGCGATCATATCGTTCAGCCCTGCGATGGCTGTCACGTCCCGGCGCTCTGAGAGGAGCTCTTTGGTAAGATTATAACCGATCCGGTATTCGGAATCGATGCTGGGAAGCACCTCGTCCCATCGGTCGTCCGCTGCTTTTATGATCACAGAATCGGTAAGCCCTTCCCTCTCATACTCTTTCACAAAGCCTTCCACTCTTCTGGAGCGCTGCTGCTGTCTTTTGGTAAGAGGAGGGGCAATAAAGGCCACATTCCGATGTCCCAGGTCCAGCAGGTGCCTGGCCATAAGGCTGCCCACCTTGGTATTGTCCTGATTGATAGCGTCTACCTTCACCCTCTCCCGGTTGCTGATGATCACCAGAGGGATCCTCTCAGCCAGCTCCTCCACCTGATCCATAAAAGCAGAGCTTGGATTGCAGGTATAGATGATCCCTGCGGGAGCCACCCCGGGCATCATGCGCAGATACTGTTCTTCAAGCTTTAATTCTCTCTGGGTGTTGCAGGTAAATACTCCATAACCTTTCTCCTTCGCCACGGTCTCGATCCCCTGCAGGAGCATGACATAATAAGGGTTTGTCAGGGTAGGACAGAACACAACGATCAGCCGGTTGTTCTTACTGTTTTTTGAGCTGCGTCTTTTCGGCAGAACATAGCCCAGTTCACTGGCAGCCTGTTCTACCTTTTCCACCGTTTCTCTGGAAAAAGACACATTATACTTTTTATTCAGCACCATAGACACCGTAGCCTGGGAAACTCCCGCTGCTTTTGCAATGTCTGTGGAAGTTACTTTTTTCCTCATTCTATCTTCCCCGCTGTTTCTACAATTCCACTCTTCCCTCTAAAGCCCGAAGGAGGGTCACTTCATCAATATATTCCAGGTCTCCCCCTACAGGCACGCCGCTGGCGATCCTGGTAACCTTGATCCCGGCAGGCTTTAACAGCTTACTGATATACATGGCTGTGGTCTCCCCCTCCAGGCTGGAATTAGTGGCAATGATCACTTCTTCCACATCCTGCTGGGAGATCCGTTCCATCAGCTCCTTGAGCTTGATATCGTCCGGTCCGATGCCCAGCATGGGAGAGATCGCACCGTGGAGCACATGGTACACCCCGTCAAACTTCCCTGTTTTTTCATAGGCCGCCAGATCTCTGGTATTTTCCACTACCATGATCACCTTTTTGTCTCTTTTGGGATTGCTGCAGATAGGGCAGATCTCCTGGTCCGTAAGAGTATAACAGCACTTGCAGTACTGCACATTCTCCTTTGCCTCTACAATGGCATGGGCCAGGCCTTCCACCTGATCCCTGGGCATATTTAAAACGTGGAACGCCAGGCGTTGTGCAGATTTTGCACCAATGCCCGGCAATCTGGAAAACTCTTCTATTAATTTGTTGATATGACTGCTGTAATATTCCAACTTTTTATCTCCTCACCTAGAAAGGAAATCCGCCGCCCAGGCCGCCTGTAAGCTTGGACATCACTGCCGCAGACTCTTCCTCTACCTTGCGGAGAGCCTCATTGGTGGCAGCCATGATCAGATCTTCCAGCATCTCGATATCATCAGGATCTACCACTTCTTCCGCCAGCTTCACCTTAGTCACTTCTTTCTTTCCGGAAATGGTGACCTCCACAGCACCGCCTCCCGCAGCCGCAGTGAATTCTTTTTCCTGAAGAGCTTTCTGGTTTTCCTCCATCTGGCGCTGCATCTTCTGGGCCTGCTTCATTAAATTATTCATGTTTCCCGGCATCATGCCTCCGGGAAATCCTCCTCTTTTTGCCATTCTAATCATTCCTCCTAGTCATCATCCTCTATATTTTCCACAGTTACATCCATATGGATATTCTGCTGGAGCATCTCGTCCACAGAAATTTCCGCCAGATTTCCGTTTCCGGATCCCGGCTCATTTTTTTTCAGGATCAGCTTTACCTCCAGCTCCTTGCCGATCTTCTTCTGTATTGCCTGCTTCAGGACCTCTGTATTTTCCGGATTGTCGATACAGGTCTGAGCCAGAAAATTCCGGAACTCCACATACAAAACCGGCTCTCCTGTATTTCCGTCATACTTGGGCACAGATTCCAGAAGCATCTGCTGGAACAGGCCCTTTGTCTCCCGGATAATGGAATTCCAGTTTTTTTTCACATACTGCAGGTCTTCCGGCGCCGCCTTTGCCGGTTTTGGCGTTGGCTGGCTATCCGCCTTTAAAGGATTGGGATCGCCATTTCCTTCAATCCCCCCAAAAGCGTCTGCCTCTCCGTTTCTGCCCTGAACCTGGGGTCTTGCCAGAAACGCCGGATCGCTGAGCTTTTCTTCCAGCACCCGAACCCGGTCAAAGAGAGAATCCAGATTTGTCTCCATCACCGGCTGACACAGTTTTATCAGGGCGATCTCCACCAGAACTCTCTTCTGGGAAGCATAGCGGATCTCATTGGAAAGCTGGGAAAAGATCCGGATATACCGCATAAGGGTCTCTGTATCTGCCATCCGGGCCTCTTCCTTCATCCGCTCCAGATTCTCTCTTGACACGTCTACCGCTTCCTCTGGATTATCCGAGGCGGAGATCAGAAGCAGATTTCTCAGATACCAGATAAAATCTGTGACAAACTGTCCCAGCTCCCTTCCCCGTATGATCAGCTCCTCCAGGATTCGGATCGCCTGGGAGGTATGCTGGGCCAAAATTTCCCTTAAAAGACCGCTGAATACCTCGGTGTCCACAGCGCCCAGATTTTCCAGGACTTTTTCATAAGTCAGCTTTTCTCCAAGATAAAAGGCTATGCACTGATCCAGAAGGGACAGGGCATCACGCATAGATCCGTCTGCCGCCTTGGCAATGTAGCGGATCGCCTTTTCCTCAACGTCGTTTCCTTCCTCCTTCATCAGTTCCATAAGACGGTCTGCGATAGTCTCCACAGTGATCCGCTTAAAATCATATCTCTGACATCTGGAAAGGATAGTAATGGGGATCTTATGAGCCTCTGTTGTAGCCAGAATGAAGATTACATAAGAAGGAGGTTCCTCCAGTGTTTTCAGCAGGGCGTTGAAGGCTCCTGCGGATAACATATGAACCTCGTCTATGATATATACCTTATAGCGTCCCTGGGTAGGACGATAGGCGACTTCTTCCCGGATCTCCCGGATGTTGTCCACGCCATTATTGGAAGCCGCATCAATCTCTATCACATTCATGGAAGTGCCTGCAGTGATCGCCCTGCAGGCAGGGCAATCATTACAGGGGCTTCCGTCTACGGGATGTTCACAGTTCACCGCTTTGGCCAATATCTTTGCGATGGTGGTCTTTCCGGTTCCCCGTGTCCCGCAGAAAAGATAGGCGTGGCCGATCCGGTCAGCCTTTATCTGGTTTTTCAATGTTGTCACAATGTGTTCCTGTCCCTTGACGTCTTCAAAGTTCTGGGGACGGAACTTACGGTAAAGAGCAGTATAGCTCATGTAAATTCTCCTTTTTGCTGCCTGTGGTCATGTCAGCGATCAGCCGCCGAAGCTGATCCCGATACGTTTTGCATCCTGTACAAGCTGTTCATCCGGAGAAACCGTCTTCAGTTTTCCTGCGCATTCTTCCAGCGGCACTTTCTTCACTTTGCCATTGACAATGCCTACCATATATCCATACTGGTCGTTCAGGATCAGCTTGGCTGCCTCGGAGCCCAGTCTGGTAGAAAGGACCCGGTCATAAGGACAGGGGCTGCCGCCTCTCTGTGTATGCCCCGGAATGGTTATACGGATATCCAGGTTCAGTTTCTTCTGAAGCTCGTCTTCCAGCTTATAAGCCACAGACGGATATTTCTTTTTATCTTCTTCCTGTTTTTTCTTCAGTTCTTTCTTGGAAAGCTTTGCGTCTTCTTTGGAGATGGCTCCCTCCGCCACGGCCAGGATCGTAAAGCCTTTCCCGGCTTTATTTCTCTTGTTGATGGCGTCCACGATCTTATCAATATCGTAAGGGATCTCCGGGATCAGGATAATATCGGCGCCTCCTGCAATACCTGCATGAAGGGTTACCCAGCCTACCTTATGGCCCATGATCTCAACAATAAACACGCGGCTGTGAGAAGCGGCGGTTGTATGGATACAGTCGATAACATTGGTAGCGATATCCACAGCGCTCTGGAAGCCGAAGGTCATATCCGTACCCCAGATATCATTGTCGATCGTCTTGGGCAGATGGATCACATTCAGCCCTTCCTCCCTGAGGAGATTGGCTGTTTTCTGGGTTCCGTTTCCTCCCAGGATCACCAGGCAGTCCAAACGCAGCTTATAATATGTCTGCTTCATAGCCTCTACTTTATCAAGTCCTCTTTCATCGGGAACCCTCATAAGCTTAAAGGGCTGGCGGGAAGTTCCCAGGATCGTACCTCCCCTGGTAAGGATCCCTGAAAAATCTTTTGAAGAGAGCATTCTGTAGTTTCCGTAGATCAGACCCTTATATCCGTCGTCAAACCCATAGACTTCCAGCTCCTCCAGATTTGTGCTGAGACCCTTTACCACGCCCCGCATGGTTGCGTTCAACGCCTGGCAGTCGCCGCCGCTTGTAAGCAAACCGATTCTTTTCATTTTTTCCACATCCCATCTTCATAATATAGTATCCGCACTGCGGCCAAAAAATCCTTCGTCCGCTGGGCTAAACCTATTATATTATATTTTCACAGGAGGCTCAACTTAATTTTCGCGATTTTTTTCCAGCCCCTGTGTTGACAACCTTTTTGAAAACCGCTATACTGTAAACACCGTGCAGCCGGGGAGATAGCGGTGCCCTGTACCTGCAATCCGCTACAGCAGGGGTGATGCCAAACTGAGGGATTTCTTTCTGTGGAGCTGCCCTCTATAAGTGGCGTTGACGTCTGGGTCTTACGCAACAGGAATCTGTGAACCGTGTCAGGGCAGGAATGCAGCAGCACTAAGCGGAACCTTCTGTGTGCCGTAAGGGCGCCTGGGCCGAGTTAACTGTAGAGGTAACGTCCATGGCAGTATTTCAAAGGGCGGCGCACGGTGAAAAAGACGAATACCCTGTTTTTTACTGCATAAGCTAGTAAAAAACAGGTTTTTTTTATGGATCACTGGATATTGGATATCATGAGCAGCTACGGCTACCTAGGCCTGGCGCTCCTCATCATGGCGGAAAATCTCTTTCCTCCCCTCCCCTCAGAAATCATCCTTACTTTCGGAGGCTTTATGACCACCTATACAACAATGCACATTCCCGGCGCTGTTCTCTCCGCTACCGCAGGCAGCGTAGGAGGCGCTCTTGTGCTCTATCAGGCAGGCCGCTTCCTCTCTCCCGACAATCTTGACGCTCTGCTTTCCGGCAGACCTGGAAGACTCCTTCATCTGAAAAAAGAAGATATCCAAAAAGCCGCAGACTGGTTTGACAGCAGGGGAAATTATACGGTATTTTTCTGCCGTTTCATCCCCATCGTCCGAAGCCTGATCTCTGTCCCCGCCGGTATGTCCAACATGGCTTTTGGCCGCTTCCTCTGGATGACCGTCTCCGGCAGCTTCCTCTGGAATCTGGCGCTGATCTGCGCCGGCGCCGCCGCCGGATCCTCCTGGCAGAAAGCCGTGGAATACTTCGGCAGCTACACCCAGGCAGCCAAGATCGTGCTGGGAGTGGGGGTGATAGTAGGTGGGGTGGTACTGGTGCGGAGGTACATAGGG
>CALWSM010000058.1 GCA_944384185.1 uncultured Blautia sp.
GAGGCTCATATGCTGGAGGTATGCCCCACTATCGCAGAGGGACCGATCAGCATTAAGTGCCAGCCCCTTTCTATGGGAGACAGGGAAGATCCGGCCAGACTGGTGTTTACCTCCAAGACAGGAAAGGCGGTGGCTACTTCCCTTATCGACCTGGGAGACCGTTTCCGTCTGATCATTAATAATGTAGAGTGCAAGAAGGTAGAAAAACCGATGCCCAAGCTTCCTGTGGCAACTGCTTTCTGGACGCCTGAGCCAAATCTTCAGACAGGAGCGGAGGCCTGGATCCTGGCAGGAGGCGCTCACCATACAGCCTTCAGCTATGACCTGACTGCAGAGCAGATGGGAGACTGGGCGGCAGCTATGGGTATTGAAGCAGTATATATTGACAAGGATACCGATATCCGCAGCCTTAAGAATGAACTTCGCTGGAACGCAGCGGCTTTCAAGCTGAATATCTGATCAAAGGCAATATCCGGACCATGAGGCCGCCTGTAGAAATCAGGGTGGACTTCATGGTCCGTTTTTTCATCAGAAGGAGATTTTTTCTTTTTAGCGTTGTTGCGAATTTAAAGAAAATACGGTATTATAATATGTAAAAAGATTCGTGAAAAGCCAATTAAAGGAGAAAAAATATGATTTCAAGTCAGATTATACAGAAAACATTAGACGAATTACGGACGATTACCAGAATCGACCTGTGCGTTCTGGATGTTGACGGCAAGGTAAACTCTTCTACCTTCCCTGTAGAGAATGAAGAATTCGGAGATGTCCGGGCCTTTGCAGATTCTATGGCGGACAGTCAGGTCATGAGAGGCTACCATTTCTTTAAGATCTATGATAACCAGACGGTAGAATATGTCCTCATCGCAAAAGGAAGCAATGAAGACGCTTATATGATCGGAAGAGTTGCGGTGGCGGAGATCCAGAATCTGATCGTGGCTTATAAGGAGCGTTTTGATAAATCAAATTTTATCCAGAACCTGATACTGGACAACCTGCTTTTGGTAGACGTTTATAATCGGGCAAAGAAGCTTCATATTGCAGTAGAGGCTAAGAGAGTGGTGCTTCTTATCGAGACCAAAAATGAGAAGGATCAGGACTCCATGGAAATCCTGAAGAATCTTTTTGTATCCAGGGCCAACGATTTTATCACGGCCATTGATGAGAAAAATATCATTATCGTGCGCAGCCTGGAGGAAAATGACGGTTACGACGAAATCAATAAAATTGCCAATACGATCGTAGACATGCTGAATGCGGAGGCCATGTCCCAGGTGCGTGTTTCTTACGGAAATATTATCCAGGAGATCAAAGATGTGTCCAGATCCTACAAAGAAGCCAAGATGGCTATGGACGTGGGCAAGATCTTTTATGCAGATAAGACCATTGTAGGTTATAATAATCTGGGGATCGGACGGCTGATCTATCAGCTCCCCATGCCTCTGTGCGAAATGTTTATGAAAGAGGTGTTCGGAGGAAAGCTGCCGGATACGCTGGATGACGAAACATTAAACACGATCAACAAATTTTTTGATAACAGCCTGAATATTTCAGAGACTTCCAGACAGCTGTTCCTTCACAGAAACACCCTGGTATACCGTCTGGAAAAGATCCAGAAGAGCACAGGACTGGATATCCGGGTATTTGACGACGCCCTTACTTTCAAGATCGCCCTTATGGTATCCAGCTACATGGAATTTATGAAAAGTCAGGAATAAAGAGAAGACAGGAGATATCCTGCTGCGGCCAAAGACCGGGGCTGCGGCGGGATATTTTTTGTTTAACAGGAACTTCGCTCCCTGCTAAACAAAAAAGCCCTCCGGGCGGGGAGAAGGGATAAGAGCTTCATTCATCAGCTATTGTACTATTGTATACAAATAATTTATTACGGTAAATTGCTTGCTTTTTAAATCAATAGATTTTATAATAGTAGAAAACTGTGAAATTGGAGGAAACCACCATGATAAAATTATATGACGGCGGCGCATGGCTGATCGACGGCAAAGAAGTGCTTCCCGACAGTCCTCAGGCCGTAGAAACGATTCAGAATAAATATGGCAGGAAAGCTCCCCGAAAAGAGGAGGCTGCCAGGAATACCATTGCTTATTCCATTTTAAAAGAACATAATACATCAGGGAATATGGAGGATCTGAAGATCAAATTTGATAAGCTGACCTCTCATGATATTACTTTTGTAGGGATCATCCAGACAGCCAGAGCTTCAGGCCTGGAGAAATTCCCGATCCCCTATGTGCTGACCAACTGCCATAACTCTCTGTGCGCAGTAGGAGGGACGATCAATGAAGACGACCACATGTTTGGACTGACCTGTGCAAAACGCTACGGCGGCGTCTATGTTCCCCCTCATCAGGCGGTGATCCATCAGTTTGCCAGAGAAATGCTGGCAGAGGGAGGCAAGATGATCCTGGGATCCGACAGCCATACCCGTTACGGAGCGCTGGGAACCATGGCTATGGGAGAAGGAGGACCGGAGCTTGTAAAGCAGCTTCTGGGAAGAACTTACGACATTAAGCGCCCTGAGGTAGTGGGCATTTATATGACAGGAAAACCGGTTCCAGGCGTAGGCCCTCAGGATGTGGCCCTGGCCATTATCGGAGCAGTTTTTGCCAATGGTTATGTGAAGAACAAAGTCATGGAGTTTGTAGGCCCCGGCGTAGAGAATCTCAGCGCTGATTTCAGGATCGGCGTGGACGTTATGACCACAGAGACTACCTGCCTCTCCTCCATCTGGAAAACAGACGGCGCAATTAAAGATTTTTATGCCGTTCATGGCAGGAGCCAGGATTATAAGGAGCTGAATTCCGGAGAAGTAACTTATTATGACGGACTGGTACATGTGGAGCTGGACAAGATCCGTCCGATGATCGCTATGCCTTTCCATCCAAGCAATACCTATACGATTGAAGAACTGAATGCAAATCTTATGGACATCCTGGATGACGTGGAGAAAAAGGCGCAGGTCAGCCTGGACGGCAAGATCCCTTATACTCTGAAAGATAAAGTCCGGAACGGAAAGCTTTATGTAGAACAGGGGATCATCGCCGGCTGCGCCGGAGGCGGATTCGAAAATATCTGCGATGCGGCAGATATCCTCCGGGGCTCCAGCATAGGCTATGATGCATTTACCCTGAGCATTTATCCGGCCAGTACTCCGATCTATATGGAGCTGGCAAAAAATGGGGTGCTGGCCGATCTGATCGAGACCGGCGCTGTAGTAAAGACGGCGTTCTGCGGCCCATGCTTCGGAGCGGGAGATACGCCTGCCAATAATGCTCTGAGTATCCGCCATTCAACCAGAAACTTCCCCAACAGAGAAGGCTCCAAGATCCAGAACGGACAGATTTCTTCTGTGGCCCTTATGGACGCCCGTTCCATTGCCGCTACGGCAGCAAATAAAGGACAGCTGACGCCGGCTACAGACTTTGCAGGAGAATACAGACATCCCCAGTACTACTTTGATAAGACGATCTATGAGAACCGTGTGTTTGACAGCAAAGGAAAAGCAGACCCCGCCGTGGAGATCCAGTTTGGCCCCAATATTAAGGACTGGCCTGAGATGCCGGGACTTACAGACAATCTGGTGCTGAAGGTGGTATCTGAGATCCATGATCCGGTAACCACCACAGACGAGCTGATCCCGTCAGGAGAGACATCCTCTTACCGCTCTAATCCGCTGAAGCTGGCAGAGTTCGCTCTTTCCAGGAAGGACCCGGCTTATGTAGGACTTGCCAAAGAGGTGCAGGAGGCTGAAAAGGCCAGAGAAGCAGGAGAGTGCCCGACATGTGTTCTGACGGAACTGAAGCCGGTATGGGATAAGATCAAAGAAGCCTACCCGGATATGAACAGGGAGAATACCGGAGTGGGAAGCACCATCTTCGCTGTGAAGCCGGGAGACGGTTCCGCCAGAGAGCAGGCTGCTTCCTGCCAGAAGGTACTGGGAGGCTGGGCAAACATTGCCAATGAATACGCCACAAAACGTTACCGCTCCAATCTGATCAATTGGGGCATGCTTCCTTTCCTGATCCGGGAAGGAGAGCTTCCCTTTAAGAAGGGGGATTATCTGTTTGTTCCCGATATCCGCAAAGCTGTGGAAGAAGGAAGAAAAGAGATCAAAGCCTATACAGTAGGAGATACTCTGAAAGAGTTTACCTTAGGTCTGGGTGATATGACAGAAGATGAGAGAGAGATCATTTTGGAAGGCTGTCTGATCAATTACTACAGATCAGGGAAATAAACTTTACGTTGAACAAGAAAGAAGCTGCCGGATCGCCGGCGCTGGAAAAGCCGCCGATCGGGACGGAAAAAGGACTGCCCTTTGACCTGCCTGAGCGGCGGCAGTCTTTTTCCGTTAAGGGCAGGATACTGGCGAAGGAAATCCTGTACAGCAGGAAGGTCGTATTGTAGGAAATGATATAATTGTATATATAATTATAAAATTTATATTTAATTTACAGCATAAATTAATTAGAAAGAAGTAAAATAAAAAAATAAAAGATTTTTTAAAAAATAGGTTGACAAATCTGGAGGGGTGTTGTATTATAATATCAACAAAAAACAAAACACTAAATCAATAAAACTTCATAACCATTTCAAAATTCGAAACGAGAAATCAATTTTGAAGATGGCCACAAGGAATAAGATTAAAAAGTAATTGTTATTTATAGAACTTTAGGTGTATGGAGAATACAAAATAAGACCTGTAAATGATAATTAAAAGTTAATCTTCCAAGGAAACAAAGTTAGACGTTTTAGTGTAAGGTTTTTTGAAATCTTGATAAGGAGGTTTAGTCCAATGGGATCGGATGAATCAAATTATCAATATGAGAGTGGTAAGACATTATTCCCCTAAGAAAGACCTGAAATAAAGATTGAAAGAAGATCCATTAAGATAATAGGATAAAGGTTTCAGGTAAATATATCAAGGATGTCCTCATATTGAATATTTACCACAAAAATAATAGAAAGATTTTAAAATATATGTAAAGAAATATATTTTAAAAAGGTAAAGTATTTATATATTATTTGAAAGTATATAGAAGTTGAGAAGATAATAAAATATGATGAGTTGTATTCGTAGAAATAAGCCTGTTGTATTCGAGAATCTTGAGGAAAAAGATTCGATATACTGATAAGAAATATATAAAGAAATACTTGAAAAACAAAATAGCCCGAACTATTTGTTGGAAACTTTTTATTATCTTATATAGAGATTGATATAAAACTTTCAATAAATTCTGAATAGAATTTAATAAAGGGGATTGCATCAAAGATAAACAAATGGAAACAAAAAACCATTAGGAAACGTAATTATCTTAAAGAAAATTTCATAAGGCATCGATCGAAACTGTATTGATACTGAATAAAAAATATCTTTAGGAATAATTATCAACAAAAAAACAAGAAAACGAGGTTTGAAAATTGAATAAAGAAGATCATTAGGACAACCGTTGTATCGGAAAATTTGATGATATGACGGTTGTTCCTTTGTGAAAAAAGATAATGTAAGAGGAACTATGGGAACAGAAAAAAGAAAGATTGAAGAAACTATATTATATGAGGATAAAGATATTCTTGTATGCAGGAAACCGGGAGGGTTGCCGGTACAGACGAGAAAGATCGGAATGATGGACATGGAAAGCATGCTGAAAAATTATCTGGCAGCAAAGGGAGAAAATCCTTATCTGGCAGTTATCCATCGGCTTGATCAGCCGGTCCAGGGAATTCTGGTGTTTGGGAAAAACCAGAGAAGCGGAGCCAGGCTCAGTGAAGAAATGCAGAAGGGCGAGATGAGAAAAATTTATCTGGCATGCGTCCGGGGAATTCCTGAGAACCAGGAAGGAACGCTGGAAGACCAGATAGAAAAGGTTCCGGGCAGCAACCTTTCCAGAATCGTTGAAAAAAAGACAAAAAACAGCAAAAAGGCTGTATTGGAATATAAGGTACTGAAGGAAGAAAACGGCTGCAGTCTGCTGGAGATCCATTTAAAGACAGGCAGACATCATCAGATCCGCCTCCAGCTTGCCCACGCAGGCTGGCCGATCCTGGGTGATACGAAATATAATGAAAAATCCCCAAAAGGAGAATGGGAAGAGCTGGGGCTTTGCGCCAGCCGATTATCTTTTTACCACCCGACAACGGGGAAAAAGATGGAATTTCAGGTAAAGCCGGATGGAAATTTTCCTATAGTATAAGTATCTTGCCTTTCCCTATACTAAGAAAAAAGAAATGGGGTGAGGGCCGGATGAATAGAAAAAAATATATTTTACAGATGGGAGTCATAGCAGGAGTTATATTAGGGATGAAATATATCTTTCCTGTGACGCTCCCTTTTTTGATGGGCTGGATCCTGGCGGAAGGAATCCATCCCCTGGCCCGCTATATGGCAGATAGAAAATGGAGCAGGAAGCTGCATATTAAGGAAAGCGGATTTGGCGCATTTTTTATTCTGCTGTTTACCATTCTGGGGATCGGAGGGCTTCTTATAGGGGCGGAATATTTAACCGGAAAAATCGGAGCATGTGTAAAGTATTATCCGCAGATAAAAGCAGAAGCGGCGGAGATGGTGGGATATTGCTGTCAGGGAGTAGAGCGGATCACAGGGATACCGGCAGCAGAAAGCAAAACCTATATTTTCCGACAGGCTGGGGAATTTCAGAAATATTTGCTGGAAGATGGACTCAGCATGAGCCGGGCGGTGGATTCTGTAAAGGGCTTTGCTGCAATTCTTGGAATATGTATCATAGGAATTGTTTCTTCTATTTTGTTTCTCCAGGAAAGAGAAGAAATACAAAAATTTTTGAGCCGCTTCAGGCTATATCAGAAGGCGGGCAGCCTGGGGAAAGAACTGCTGGGGGGAGTGAAGGGTTACCTGAAAGCTCAGGCCAAGATTACCGGGCTGATCTGTATACTGTGTGCCGCAGGACTTTGGGTGTTAAGACTGCCCCACTTTCTGTGGCTGGGACTGGCGGTGGGGGTGTTGGACGCACTGCCGGTATTGGGAACAGGGACTTTCCTTATCCCGGCAGGGATCGTCTTGCTTTTTCGGGGAGATACCTTTACGGGAACGGGCCTTTTTCTTCTATATGCAGTTACGGCAGGAATCCGGCAGTTTCTGGAACCCAGGCTGGTAGGGGATCATATAGGGATTTCTCCTCTTCTGTTTCTGCTTTCCGTATATCTCGGACTGCTTATATACGGGGGCTTTGGGTTTCTTTTAGGGCCTTTATCCGCTTTGCTTTTATATGGTATCTTTAAAAACTGGGATTTACTCTTGAGCTGATCTATTACCAAAACTTTTCTAAGACTTTCATAAAATTTTATAAACAATGTGAAATGTTCTGGACTAATAAAATGTTTCGTGTATAATGAAGTCGTAGTTGAACTTAAGGATAAATATGTAAAGGCAGGATCATAACATGAAGAAGGCGATAGCATTCTTTCTGTGTATCATGCTGACCACAGGATTGATCAGCGGCTGCGCAGGAAGGGAAGATGGAACGGGCAGCTCGGAAGAAAAAACTGCGGGACAAGAAAATAAAACAGATCAGGAGACCCAGACAGAGGATCCGGAGACAGAAAACCAGGAAACGGAAGAAGAAACCGGTCAGAAAGAGGAAGCTCAGGATCCGAAGGAGAGCGGTCAGGAAGAACCGGATACTGAAAAGGAAGAAGAGCAGGACCGGGATATGACAGAGGATCTGGCTATGTCCGTGCTGAAAGATCAGGCGGGAACCGTGGATTATACTTCATTGGAGGAATTGGAGCCGGAACCGGGGAGCAGGATTGCCGTGGTATTGAAAAGTACCAGGGATGACTTCTGGACGGCTGTTCGTGACGGGATAGAGGACGGTGTGGAAGCTTTGAACGAGAAGATGGGCTATACCGGAGAAGACCAGGTTACCGTATCTTTTGACGGACCTGCAGAGGATACAGATGTGGAGAAGCAGATCGATCTCATCGATACGGTGCTTTCCGAAAACCCTTCGATTCTCTGTATTGCAGCGATTGACAGCCAGTCCTGCGAGGCACAGCTGGAGATGGCGGCAGAAAATGACATTCCTGTAGTTCTGATAGATTCCGGTGTGGAGAATGGACCTGCCCGTGCACTGTGCGCTACGGATAACTATAAGGCAGGAACAGAGGCCGGGAAAAAACTGGCGGAAGCTGTGGGGGATGAGGGACAGGTTGCGGTAATGGCTCATACACAGAGCGCCCAGACCAGTCAGGACCGGGAAAGAGGATTTACAGATGAGATCACAAAAAATCATCCGAACATAGAAATCGTGAATATTTCTCATGAGAATGAGGAGTTTACGATGGATAAGCTGGCAGATGCTGTATTTACTCTGTATCCGGAGGTGGAAGGATATTTCTGCACCAATGAAGAGGCTTCTGAGGCTGTGCTGGCTGCGGCGGAGGCTGCAGGGAAGGAGCTTGCCATAGTGGGATTTGATTCCGGAGAGAAACAGCGAAAGGCAGTAGAAGACGGTACGGAGGTGGGATTTATTGCCCAGAACCCGTATGGTATGGGATATGCGGCAGTGATCGCCGGGGTGCGGGCTGATCTGGGACTGGCCGTGGATACGTTTGTTAATACCAGCTATCAATGGATCGACAGCAGTAATATTGAGAATGAAGATTACGGCAGCTATTTTTACGGCTGATACAGAAAATATGCAGAATGACCAGGAGAGACTGGCGGATATCCCCCGGCCTCTCCTTTTTTATGTGTAAAAAGCCGAAAAAAAGGCATAATAATAGCGAAAAATATAAAAAATTTTGTTAATAAATTGACAAAATGATGGATCCATAGTAATATCAAATTATATGAAGGTGGTGATATTTTGGTAAAAGACACGATCCAGGCAATCAAAGATACGGAGCAGAAGGCAGAGGAGCTGACAGAAAATGCGAAAAAAGAAGCTGCTGAAATAATAGAAAATGCCAAAAAAGAAGCTGCGAAGATCGAAAATGAAAGGATTGCGAAAGCCCGGGAGAGGGCAGAAGAAGCTTTGCAGGAGGCCCAGAAAGCTGCCGGCCGGAAACTGGAGGCGGCAAGGCAGGCAGCGGAGGAAGAAGCTGCTCTGCTCAGAGACAGGGCTGCAGAGTTGGAGAAAAGAGCAGTAGAAGGTGTTATCCAGAAGCTGCTGTGAGAGACAGACCATAGATAAAGGAGGGATGCAGGTATGGCAGTTATGCAGATGCAAAAGGTAAGTATCTGCGCACTGAAAAGAGACAGAAAAGCGGTTCTGGAAAAGATCCAGTCTATGGGGATCATGGAAGTGTCTCAGATCCGGGAGGATATACCGGGACTGGAAAAGATGAATACCCAGACTGCCAGAAGTATGTTTGAAAAAAATGCGGCTTCGGCGGACACGGCGCTGGGGATCCTGGCTGAATATGTGCCGGAGAAGACTTCTATGTTTGCCGGGCTGGAAGGGAAAAAGCTGGTTGACCGGCAAAGTTTTGACCAGGCTGTTGAAAGAAAGGATAAGGTCATGGGTGTGGCCGCTTCTGTGATCAGCCAGCAAAAGAAGATCGGAGAGTATCGGGCCAATATCCAGAAGCTGGAAAACCAGATAGAGAGTTTGGAGCCGTGGATGAAGCTGGATGTGCCGATGGCCTTTCGGGGTACAGACAAAACCGCTTTTTTGCCGGGGAGCTTTTCTCAGGAACTGACCCTGGAGGATATTTACGGGATGATCCTGGAGGACGCACAGGAAGCTGGGGGAGCAGATGTGACGGTCCTGTCATCGGGAAAAGACGGTACTTATGTAGCGGTACTCTGTCTCAGGGAAGATGAGGGAAAAATAGAAGAAGCCCTGCGCAAAGGCGGATTTTCCAGGCCTTCCCAGCTGACGGCGCAGATTCCCGCCCGGGCGAAGGAAAGTCTTCAGAATCAGATACAGGATCTGAAGGAAGAAATAAGAAAATGCCAGGAGGAGATCAGCCGATACGCTTACGAGAGAACAAATCTCAGACTGGTTTCGGACTATTTCAGGGCCAGAGCCCGGAAATATGAAGTCCTGGGGACTCTGCCCCAGTCCAGATCGGCGTTTCTGATCAGCGGATATGTGCCAAAGAAAGCGGTAGCTGCTCTTGAAAAGGCTCTTGACAGATTTGTGCTGAACATGGAGGTGGAGGAGGTGCCGGAGGAAGAAGAAGCCCCGGTCCTGCTGAAGAATAATAAGTTTACAGAATCTGTAGAGGGGATCGTGGCGTCCTTTGGCCTGCCTGCTAAGGGGGAGATCGACCCAACGGCGATCATGTCCTTTTTCTATGTGTTTTTCTTTGGCATGATGCTTTCCGATGCGGCCTACGGGATCCTGGTATTTCTGGTCTGTTTTATCCTGGTGAAGAAATTTCCCAGAATGGACAGTTCCATGCGGAAATCCCTGAAGCTGTTTATGTACGGCGGATTGTCCACACTGATCTGGGGAATCCTTTTCGGAGGGTATTTCGGAGACGCCATTGACGTAGTGGCAAGGACCTTTTTCCATGTAAATGTTCCGGAGGGAGGACTGGTAAAGGCGTTATGGTTTGTACCTTTAAACGACCCGATGAAGCTTCTTCTGTATTCGATGGCTTTCGGGCTGATCCATCTTTTCACCGGACTGGGGATCAAAGGGTATCTCCTTGTGCGGGATAAGAAATATCTGGATTTTTTCTGCGATGTGGTATTGTGGTATGTCTTTTTGATCGGTCTGCTTCTTATGCTGATACCCAGCAGTTTGTTTGCATCGATTTCCCAGATGGATCCAAGTGCTTTTCCGCCGGCTATGAGCGCAGCAGGGAAGGCGCTGGCAGTGATCGGGCTTATAGGATTGGTGCTGATGTCGGGACGGTCCAGCAAGAATATGGTGCTGCGGCTGGCTTTGGGGCTGTATGACGTGTATAACGTAACAGGCTGGCTCAGCGATGTGCTTTCCTATTCCCGTCTTCTGGCTCTGGGACTGGCCACAGGAGTTATTGCTTCTGTGGTAAACCAGATGGGAAGCATGATGGGAGACAGTATCCCGGGGGCTATCGTATTCATACTGGTCTTTATCATAGGACACGCCATGAATCTGGCGATTAATCTTCTGGGGGCGTATGTGCATACAAACCGTCTTCAGTACGTGGAATTTTTCGGAAAATTTTATGAGGGCGGCGGAAAACCCTTTGAACCGTTTTGGGCAAATACAAAATATGTTGATGTTAAGGAGGAAACATACTTATGAGTCAGTTAGGAATTGTTTATGCATTATTAGGAGCTGCGTTAGCGGTATTTTTGGCAGGAGCCGGTTCTGCTATCGGCGTAGGTATTGCCGGCCAGGCGGCTTCCGGAGTGGTATCTGAGGATCCCTCAAAATTTGCCAAGGTGCTGGTTATCCAGCTTCTGCCGGGTACCCAGGGTATTTACGGACTTCTGGTAGGATTTATTACATTGTCCAAGATCGGTCTTCTTGGAGGCGGTATTCTGGATCTGACCCCGCAGCAGGGACTGCTGGTGCTGGCAGCCTGTCTGCCGGTAGGGATCGTAGGTCTGATCTCCGGAAAATCCCAGGGACAGACTGCTGCGGCCGCTATTGGTATCGTAGCAAAGAAACCGGAGCAGTTCGGTAAGGCTATGCTTTTCCCGGCGATGGTTGAGACCTACGCCATCCTGTCTCTTCTGATCTCCATTCTGGCTGTAACAAACATTCAGTTTTAAGTAATGGATCGTTACAGTTTTAAAGAGAAAAGTTCAGGAAAGGGAGATTGAGAAAATGACTGGATTGGAAAAAATGCAGAGCCAGATTCTTGATGAAGCCCGAAGGAGTGCAGAGGAGATCCTGGAGCAGGCCAAAAGCCAGGCCCGGGAGATAAAGGAAGAGGCAGAGAGAGCAGCTCAGGAAAAAAGCAGTCGTATTCTGGAAAAATCCGGGACAGAGGTGAGGAATACAGAGGAGCGTTCAGTGTCTTCCTGCGATCTGCTGAGACGGCAGGTGCTTCTGGAAGCCAAGCAGGCGATCATTGCCCGGATCCTTGACAGGGCATATCACACTCTGATAGAGGCTGACGAGGACGCCTATTTCCGTATCATAAAGGAGATGCTGGGGAAATATGCAGCCGCCCAGGCGGGAGAGGTCTGCTTCTCAGAAAAAGATCTGGACCGTATGCCGGAAGGCTTTGAAAAAGAAATTCAGGAGATTGCCGAAAAGAAGGGAGGCACATTGCTCCTCTCCAAAGAGCCCCGGAAGATCAGCGGCGGATTTGTCCTGGTATACGGGGGGATCGAGGAAAATTGCAGCTTTCAGGCAATGTTTCATTCAAGAAAAGATGAACTTGCAGATGAGGTTCATAAGATATTATTTTCATAGGCGGGAACCGCAGAAGGAGGAATCAATTTGAGCAATGCCAACTATACTTATGCGGTTGCCCGGATACGGGCTTTGGAGACAAAGCTGTTTGATCAGGCGGTGATCGACCAGCTTATCGGCTGCGCCACCGAGGAAGAGTGCATCCAGGTACTGGAGGAAAAGGGCTGGGGCGACCAGGAAACCTCCGGCGATCCGGAGGCGATGCTGACCAGAGAGGAGGAAAAGACCTGGGAGACCATCCGGGAAATGGGAGTGGATATGTCTGTGTTTGACGTGCTGTCCTATCCGAATCTTTTCCATAATCTGAAAGCTGCCGTTAAAGAAGCCTGCACTCCGGAGGGAAGCAGGCCTGCCAATATTTATTATGAGGATACCAGTATTCCCCCTGAGGAAATGCTGGAGATCATTCAGAATAAGGAATTTTCACGGCTTCCGGAAAATATGGCCCAGGCGGCCAGGGAAGCTTACGAGGCTCTTCTCCATACCAGAGACGGGCAGCTCTGCGACGTGATCATAGACCGGGCGGCCTTGGACGCTATCTATGAGGCAGGCCGGAAGGCAAAGGATAAGATCATCAAGGATTATGCAGAGTCTATTGTGGCGGTAGCGGATATCCGTATTGCGGTCCGCTCCCAGAAAACCGGGAAGACCGTGGAATTTATGAA
>CALWSM010000059.1 GCA_944384185.1 uncultured Blautia sp.
AAGGCGGTACAGGAACTGGAAAACCGTCAGGGTGAGATCAACCGGATCCTGGGCGGGATCCGGAAGGAAAGGGAGCAGACGGAGAAAGCCTGGAAGGAAAAAGAGATCCTGGAGGAAAAAATGGGGCAGATCCGTCACAAGCTGGATCTTTTACAGGAGCTGGAAGGACTTTTCCGGGGAAAGAAATTTGTAGAATATGTAGCCCGGTATTACATGGAGTATGTATCCAGGGAAGCAGATGAAAAATTGAAAGAAATGACCGGAAACAGTCTGGGACTGGAGACCGACCAAAGCGGCATGTTTATTATCCGGGATTATAAAAACGGCGGCGCCACCCGCCCGGCCTCTACTTTATCAGGAGGGGAGACCTTTATGGCTTCCCTGGCTCTGGCCCTGGCTCTTTCTTCTCAGATCCAGATGAAGGGAGCGGCTCCTATGGAGCTGTTTTTCCTGGACGAGGGCTTTGGTACCCTGGACGAAAAGTATCTGGAGATCGTTATGGAGGCTCTGGAGAAGATCCGGGATCGGAAGCGGAGCGTAGGGGTGATCAGCCATGTGGAGGAGATCAAGGCCCGGATCCCGGTAAGGCTGATCGTAGAGCCTTCAATAGCAGGAGAGGGCGGAAGTAAAATACACATAGAAAGGGAGTAGGACTTGTGACACAAATGCGGCTTGCGAAGAGAGAGATTGCAGAGAAAAAAAGGCTTATGGAAATCCTGGATCAGGCAAAAGTGCTGCGGATCGGCACCATGGACCGGGAGGGGATCTATATTGTACCGGTAAATTACGGATATACCTGGAAAGAGGGAGAACCTCTGCGGTTTTATATCCATTCGGCAAAGGAGGGGAGAAAAGTCCGGGCCTTTGCTGCCAGGGAGGACGTGGGATTTGAACTGGATCTGGAGCGTGGCGTGATCCGGGGAACCTACACCTGCAGTTATTCCTATGCTTATCAGAGCATTACAGGTACGGGAAAGATCCGGCTTCTGGAAGATCCGGAAGAGAAAAAACAGGGGCTTTCCAGGGTCCTGGAGCATATGGCCCCGGAGGCAGAGCTTTGCTTTTCGCCGGAAATGCTCCAGGCGGTAAATGTGTATTGCCTGGAGGCAGCCTCCTTGAAAGGAAAAGAGCGGAAGCCGAAGACAGGGGAGGAGGAAAATACAGATGGTCCGTCATGAGCAGATCGAAGAATTTATCTGTCAGTATCCCATATATCAGTATGCCTTTTTCTCCCCGGAGGATATTGCGTTTTCCCAGCGGGTAAGGTGGATCTGCCAGCATGAATGCCAGCGTTACAACACGACCTGGGCCTGTCCCCCGGCGGTGGGGACTGTGGAAGAGTGCCGGGAAAAATGCCTGTCCTATAAGGAATGCTTTCTTTTCTCTACGATCGCCCTGGTATCCGATGTGGTAAATATGGAGGAGACCCTGGCGACCCGGGGAGAGCACGAGGCGGTCACCGCTTCTATCGAGAAATTTATCCGAAGCCAGGGAGGCGATTGTATGGCGCTCTCCACAGAATCCTGCGATATCTGTGAGCATTGCGCTTATCCGGAGGCTCCCTGCCGGTTCCCGGAGAGGATGCATCCCTGTCTGGAAAGCCACGGGATCATTGTCAGTGAACTGGCGGAAAAATTTTCTATGGATTTTACCTTAAGTCCTACGGAGATCCTCTGGTTCAGCCTGATCTTTCTTAAGTAATTTTTCCATAGAAGCCCTCATATGCTGTGATAAGGACCATAAGCGGGAGACTGACCGGGTGAAAAGAAAGCTGGGAGATCTTACAGGCAGGATCGGGGATTCTCTGGATATCCCGAAAGATCTGTCCTACCGGGAATCTGTGCTGACCCTTACCGGCTCCAGAGAGCTGTTTATCGAGAATTACAGGTGTATACGAAGGTATCAGGACACCTGTATCCTGCTTCTTTCTAAAGAAAACAAGATCCAGATCGAAGGTACAAAACTGATGATCGTATATTATACCGATGTGGAAATGAAGATCACGGGAAATATCTGTAAGATCCTGTTTTTGTAAAGGAGGCTGGAGCTTGGGAAAATGGGAATTTTACCGGAAAGGCTATGTCCGTCTCCGGTTCTGGGGAGAAAATCCGGAGCGCTTCCTGAACCTCTGCGCCTATCATAAAATTCCGGTGTGGAAGCTGATCAGTATAGACAAAGCTTATGAAATGAATACTACCGTGGAAGGCTTCCGGCGCCTTGGAGGGATCTGCCGGAAGTCCCGGGTGAAAGTAAAGATCATAGGAAAGTATGGACTGCCCTTCTTTTTTTACAGGAATAAAAAGAGAAAGGCTTTTTTTCTGGGCTTTTTTCTGGGACTGGGACTTTTGTTTCTTCTTTCCGGACATATTTGGAATATCCATGTAGAGGGGAATGTCTATAACAGCACCCAGATGATCCTGAATTATCTGGAAGAACTGGATGTCCGCCACGGGGCCTTGAAAAAGGATCTGGACTGCGCATACATAGCCGCCCGAATGCGGGAGGAATTCCCGGATATTACCTGGGTGTCCGTAAAGATCTCCGGAAGCCGGCTGATCCTGGAAATAAAGGAAAACGGAGCTTTAGAGGAACCTGAGGAGGAAGAGACGGCGCCCCTGGATCTGACAGCCCGGACCACAGGGACCATCGTATCTATGGTGACCCGCCGGGGCACCCCTTTGAAAAAACAGGGGGATACCTGCACCGCAGGAGAGATCCTGGTCAGCGGCCGGCTGGATATCAAAAATGACAGCGGAGAGATCATCGGGTATGAATATACCCAGGCAGACGGGGATATTTATATCCGCCACGATCTGGAATATTATCAGGAATTTTCCATGGATTATGAAAAACCGGTGTATACAGGAGAAAAGAAAAAGGGCATACTGTTCCAGCTGGGCGGCTGGTATCTGCAGCTGAAAGGGAAAAGTCCCCGGGAGAGCTATGACCGGGTGACCAGTCTTTGTCAGATAAAGCTGACGGAGAACTTTAAACTCCCTGTGTATTATGGAACTGTGACAGAGTATGTCTATGAGAAACAGACCTTTATCTATTCCCGGGAGGAAGCCAGACAGAAGGCAGAAGAGAACCTGGGCCGGCTTTTGGAAAGTTTAGAGGAAAAGGGGGTTCAAATCTCAGGGAATCATGTTAAAATAGGGATACAGGGCAAAACCTGCACCGCCCGGGGAACCCTGACGGTGATCGAAAAAAATGAACAGAAAACCCTGACAGAAATTCTGGAACAGCCTACGGAAAGGAACAGACAGAAAGATGAGTAATATTTGCGAGGAGAGAATGGAACTGCCTGCAGAGCATGAAAGAAATGTTTTCGGGCAGTTTGACGAATATGTAAAAAAGATGGAACGCTCTCTGGGAGTGACGGTGATCTCCCGGGACGGGCAGCTGAAGATCCTGGGCCCCCAGCAGGCCTGCCGGCAGGCGGTGAAGATCTTTACCCAGCTTTTAGAATTATCCAGAAGAGGAAATACCATTACAGAGCAGAATATTAATTATGCCCTGTCTCTGGCGGCGGAAGAAAAGACCTCCGCTATTACAGAGATCGACAAAGATTATATCTGCCATACACTGAACGGCCGTCCCATTAAGCCGAAGACCCTGGGACAGAAGGCCTATGTGGACGAGATACGGAAGAAAATGATCACCTTTGGTCTGGGGCCGGCGGGAACGGGAAAGACCTATCTGGCCATGGCCATGGCGATCACTGCTTTTAAAAATGACGAGGTAGGGCGGATCATCCTTACCCGTCCGGCTATCGAGGCCGGAGAAAAGCTGGGCTTTCTTCCGGGAGACCTGCAGAGCAAGGTGGATCCTTATCTCCGTCCCCTTTATGACGCCCTCTACGAGATCATGGGGGCGGACAGCTTTTCAAAGAACATGGAGAAGGGGCTCATTGAAGTGGCTCCCCTGGCTTATATGCGGGGAAGGACACTGGACAACGCTTTTATCATTCTGGACGAAGCCCAGAATACCACCCCGGCTCAGATGAAGATGTTCCTTACCAGGATCGGCTTCGGCTCCAAGGTGGTGATCACCGGCGACCAGTCCCAGAAGGATCTTCCCCATGACGCCAGATCAGGCTTGGATGTGGCCCTCCAGGTACTGAAGAAAGTCGAAGATATTGCCTTCTGCCAGCTCACCAGCAAGGATGTGGTAAGGCATCCTCTGGTACAGAAGATCGTACAGGCTTATGACGACTATGAGAAAAAACAGAAGCCGGAGAAGAAAGAAAAATATATAAGAAAAGACAGAAGGAGATAAAGAATGACGCTGAATCTGGATATGGACGGAGACTATCAGAAAGAGTTTGATTTTGACCTGGAAGAAACCGGGAAAAAAGTCATGGAAGGAGCCCTGGATCATGAAAACTGTCCCTATGAGGCAGAGGTAAACCTGGTGCTTACGGATAATGAAGAGATCCGCAGAATCAACCGGGAATTCCGGAATATAGACCGGGAGACAGACGTGCTTTCTTTTCCCATGCTGGAATATGACCGGCCGGGAGATTTCTCCCATGCCGAGGAAGAGGAGTCCTGCTTTAATCCGGACACCGGAGAGCTGATCCTGGGGGATATTATGATCTCTGTGCCCAAGCTGAAAGAGCAGGCGGAGGCTTATGGGCATTCCCGTCTGAGAGAGTACGGGTTTCTCATCACCCACAGCCTTCTGCATCTGATGGGCTATGACCATATGGAAGCAGAGGAGGCAGCCCTGATGGAAAGCAGACAGAGAGAGATCCTGGATACCCTGGGTATCCTGCGGTGAACCGGTCCCCAAAAGGATGACCGGGAAGATGTATAAAGAAGAAAAATCAGTCGATACTATGAACAGAGATATTTCAGGAATCGGATAAGGAGGATTCTGTATGAAAAGGATGGTTTATGGTATCGGCTTATTTCTTGCCCTTCTTTTTCTGGGGGCAGGGTTCTTTTTAAGCTATCAGGTAGCGGATCTGAGAAAGGAAATGACCGGTCTCCGGGAAAGCGGCGGCCAGGACAGGCAGCAGGTGTCCGCCCTTGCATCTTTGAAAGACCGGGAACTGGTTTTTGAAGCCTATGAGGAGGGCAGCCTTTTAAGAAACCGTTACCGGATCACGGCCGATGGGCCGGAGCAGATCGTTCTCCGCCGGGAGGAAGAAGAGAGCACCGGGGATGACCGGGAATTTCTCCTGAAGGTGGAGGAGGGCTGTATTACCGTATATGACAAGGAAAGCGGAGAGGTTTTTGAGCATACCAATATCCCTTTGGAAACCCTGCCCCAGGAGCTTCAGGCCGAGGTCCTTCTGGGAAAGACTCTGTCGGGAGATCAGGAGCTTTACAGCTTTTTAGAGAACTACTCAAGCTGAAGGTATAGACGAACCGGGAAAAATAGTGTATGATTTACCGTATCAGTTCCGCAGTTCAGCCCTGTACAGGGAGAATTGCTGGGAAGAACAAGATTTCATGAGGTGCGGACAGATGAATATTCGGGAAAAACTGAAAGATAAAAAAAGAGTTGTGATCAAGATCGGATCTTCTTCTCTGACCCATAAAGAGACCGGCCGGCTGGATCTGATCAAAATGGAGATCCTGGTCAGGGAACTGGCAGACCTTCACAATCAGGGGAAGGATGTGATCGTGGTATCCTCCGGAGCCATTGCAGTGGGAAGAGCGGTTATGGGGATCCATGAACGTCCTTCGGCCCTGGCGCAGAAACAGGCCTGCGCAGCCATCGGGCAGGCCAGGCTGATGATGATCTATCAGAAGCTGTTTGGAGAGTATAACCAGACGGCGGCCCAGGTACTGCTGACCAAATATACCATGATCAACCCAAAAACCAGAGATAACGCCAGAAATACCCTGCAGAGCCTTTTGCATATGGGGGCTATCCCGATCGTCAATGAAAACGATACCGTGTCTACAGATGAGATTGAATTTGTGAATACCTTCGGAGATAACGACACTCTTTCCGCCCTGGTGGCGGCTCTGACCGATGCGGATATGCTGATCCTTCTGTCAGATATCGACGGCCTTTTCACAGATGACCCTCATCTGAATCCGGATGCAGAGTTTATTGATGTGGTAGAGAAGATAGACGATCATTTCATGAAAATGGGAAAAGAAAGCTCCGGCAGCAGCGTGGGCACCGGAGGCATGGCTACCAAGCTTTCCGCAGCCAGGATCGCTACCGGCGCAGGCGCAGATATGGTCATTGCAAACGGAGCGGATTTCCATGTGATACATAAGATCATGGCAGGAAGAAATTACGGGACCTTGTTTCTGGCAGACAGAAAAGACAGAGAGGCTCTTCATAAAATGTTTGAAAATTTATAAATAAAGGAGTACATAGAGATATGGATCAGAAAACCATCGACCGGATCAATGAACTGGCCAGAAAGGCAAAAACTGTGGGACTTACCCCGGAAGAAAAAGAAGAACAGAAAAAACTCAGAACAGAATATATTGCAGTGATCCGCATGAACCTCCGGGCTCAGCTGGATAACATCGATATTCAGGAAAAAGACGGCAGCATCACAAATTTAGGAGAAAAATATGGCCTCAAAAAAGGAAATTAGAAAATACGTTTTTGCAAAACGGAAGGAGCTTACACAGGAAGAGGCGGACAGGCGCAGTCTTCTTATTTATGAAAAAGTGATCGGCCTTCCGGAGTTCCAGGAAGCCTCCTGCGTATACGCCTATGTGGATTATAACAAAGAAGCTTCTACCAGGGAGATCATCAGAAAAGCCTGGGAAGAGGGAAAGCGGGTGGCCGTGCCGAAGGTGACAGGCCCTCATGAGATGAAATATTATTATCTGGAGGATTTCTCCCAGTTAAAGCCGGGATATTTCCAGATCCCGGAGCCGGAGGACTGTCCGGAGGCGGCGGAGGAAGATGCCTTTCTCATTGTTCCGGGGGTGGCCTTTGACGAGAACCGGCACCGGGCCGGATATGGACAGGGCTTTTATGACCGGTATCTTTCCGCTCACAGAAAACATAAGACGGCGGCCATTGCCTTTGAGTTTCAGATCGTGGAGGAAGTGCCGGCGGAAGATACCGATGTTTTTCCGGATAAGGTGATCACGGAAAAGAGGATTTTCTGAAAACCACCGGATAAGTGATCTGTTGTCCTGGAGCGGTTATTCTTCTCTGAAATATGCCTGGTGATGTACCATGACACCATCCAAATAGCCGGAATCGTCAAAATTCAATCTCCAATAACCGGTATACAGATCATCTATCTGGTATTTCAGGGTGCCTGACTCATAATCCGTGTAGGGTTTTCCATACCGATCGAGAACATCTTCTCTGGTAGACCATCCAAGCATCAGACCACCGGGAAGACGAAGCTCAGTTCCTGCAAAATCATAATTCCCGTAGATAACGGAAATATCTCCAACGGTACCATCTGTAATATTTATAAAATGCTCATTTGTGTTATAAACCAGTACGCTGATCTCCTGATCTGAATCATTGGACAGGCTGATCCAAGTGCGGTCATATTCTGCATATGGCTCATTCGCTCCGGTCAACCGAAGATTGGCATCTTCTTCCGATAATTTCCATCCATCATCAAGAAAAACAGCCAGAGGAACAGGCAATGTATAGACGGTATCATTAATTTGGATGGAAAAATCAGTCCAATCTTCTGAGAGGTTTTCAGCAGTCGGATAGGAATCTTCCAATAATCCGGCATTAAAATCCATCAGAAATTCAAGGGATATCAGAGTAGAAGTATGAGGCAGATAAGATACTTTGGCAATTAATTTATCATCTGACCTGAGAACTCGGCCTTCATCATACCTTTCCTTACTGATTTCAAAGGAATGTCGTTCGCCATTTATGTCCACACCCCGCAGATAATAACTGGCCGGATTATCGCCAACTCCACTCTCATCATCCAGCTTCAATCGTTCCATATAGGTTGTTTGCGGATGGTTAATATATGGTATATCCAAAACGAGCGGTTTTACGAGAAAAAAAGTAATCGTCAAACACAGGACGACGCCTGCCAAATATCCCAAGGCATGCAGAATTTTCTTACCGGGCTGAAACAATTTATACAGACAGACAACTGCAATGATGATGGCCACAATACTTATAACGCTATTCGTGATAGCTTTCTGTATATATCCTGTGGTCCCAATTGAAAATCTGGAACTTGTGGCAAACCACTCTAAAACAACAAGGAAAGTAATGGGTATAAAAATTATGGCAATTAAAAACAGGCCAAACAATTTTGCCATCCTTCTTTCATATTTTTCATCATGTAATTTGTTATTTCTATCGTAGCCTTTCATAAAAATTTATTTCCCACCAATCATTCAAAACTATTTCTAACTATTCCCACCATAGCATAGAAATGATTCTGGAACAATCTGACCAAAGTAAAATAGTGGTAAAAATAAATCAAAGTCGCCGGATCTATTCCATTCGATAGCCTTTTTAATTGACAAATTAGGTTGAAAAGATTAAATTCTTAATATATACTAATTAGATAATGCCCGGAAAGGATTTTGAAATAGAATGGAAACTCATGAGATGGTATTTAATACAGAGATAGACAAGATCATAGATCGTATGGATCTGAACCAGGAACCTCCTGTCCAGGAGCCGGAAAGGCAATACTGGTTTATGAAAAAGGCACATCAGATGGTCCGGGAAAAGGAAAAAGAACTGGGACGTCCCCTGACGGCCTGCACGGTAACCTTCGGCTGCCAGATGAACGCCAGAGATTCGGAAAAGCTGGCCGGGGTGCTGGAGCGGATCGGCTATGTGGAGACAGAAGACGAGAATGCGGACTTTGTCATCTACAACACCTGTACAGTCCGGGAAAACGCCAATCTGAGAGTTTACGGAAGACTTGGCTATCTCCACAGCCTGAAAAAGAAAAATCCCCATATGATGATCGCTCTGTGCGGCTGTATGATGCAGGAAGCTCAGGTGGTGGAAAAGCTGAAGAAAAGCTATTCTTTTGTAAATCTGATCTTTGGCACCCACAATATCTATAAATTTGCGGAGCTGGTGGTTTCCGCTCTCCTTTCTGACCGTATGGTCATTGATATCTGGAAGGACACGGACAAAATCGTGGAAGATCTTCCTGTTGAGCGGAAATATCCTTTTAAATCCGGTGTCAACATTATGTTCGGCTGCAACAATTTCTGCAGCTATTGTATTGTTCCCTATGTGAGGGGAAGAGAACGGAGCCGGAATCCAAAGGATATTATCCGGGAGATCGAGCGACTGGTGGCAGACGGCGTGGTGGAAGTCATGCTCCTGGGACAGAACGTAAATTCTTACGGGAAAAATCTGGAAGAGCCGATGACCTTTGCCCGGCTGCTCCAGGAGGTGGAGAAGATCGAAGGACTGGAGAGGATCCGCTTTATGACCTCCCACCCCAAAGATCTCTCCGATGAACTGATCGACGTTATGAAAAACAGCAAAAAAATCTGCCGTCATATCCATCTGCCTCTCCAGTCAGGGAGCAGCCGGATCCTGAAGCTGATGAACCGCCGGTATGACAAGGAGAAATATCTGGAGCTGGTAAGGAAGATCCGGGCGGCTATGCCGGATATCTCTCTGACTACCGATATTATCGTGGGATTTCCGGGGGAGACCGAAGAAGATTTTCTGGAGACCATGGACGTGGTGGAGAAGGTACGGTATGACAGCGCCTTTACCTTTATTTATTCCAAAAGGACCGGAACGCCTGCGGCAGTGATGGAGGACCAGGTGCCGGAAGAAGTGGTGAAGGATCGGTTTGACCGGCTGCTGAAAAAGGTGCAGGAGATCGGAAGAGAGATGTCCTCCAGGGATACGGGAACTATTCAGGAAGTGCTGGTAGAAGAGCAGAACAGCCAGGATCCCCATCTGGTAACCGGGCGGCTCTCCAATAACCTGTTGGTACATTTCCCCGGAGATACTTCTCTCATCGGACAGCTCTGTCAGGTGGAGCTTCTGGAATGCAGAGGATTTTATTATATGGGCAGGAAAGTAGGATAAAGAAACAGAATGGGAATTTCAATCAAAGATGTAGATGTGTCAGTGGTTTCGCCTATGATGCAGCATTATATTAAAACAAAAGAAGAGTACAGGGACTGTATTTTATTTTACCGTCTGGGAGATTTTTACGAGATGTTTTTCGAGGATGCGGAAACCGTGTCCAGAGAACTGGAGCTGACTCTGACGGGAAAGGACTGCGGCCTGGAGGAGCGGGCGCCCATGTGCGGCGTCCCCTTTCATGCAGCGGATACTTATATCAACCGTCTGGTGGAAAAGGGATATAAGGTGGCGATCTGCGAGCAGGTGGAGGATCCGAAAAAAGCCAAGGGTATTGTAAAGCGGGAAGTGATCCGGGTGGTCACCCCCGGTACGAATCTCTACACCCAGGCTCTTGATGAGACAAAAAATAATTATATTATGTCTGTGTCTTATATTTCCAACCGGTTCGGCATTGCCCTGGCAGATGTGACAACAGGGGCCTTTATGGTAACCGAGGTAGAAAAGCTCCGGAACCTTCTGGAAGAGGTTTATAAATTTTCCCCTGCCGAGATGATCTGCAACGAAGCCTTCTGTATGAGCGGCGTAGACCTGGAGGAGCTGCGGAACCGTGTCCATCTGTCGGTGTCCGCTCTGGACAACTGGTATTTCGATGACGATCTGTGTCAGAGGACCTTAAAGGAGCATTTTCATGTGGGAACTCTGGAAGGTCTGGGACTGAAGGACTACGACTGTGCAGTGATAGCGGCAGGAGCCCTTTTTACGTATCTTTTGGAGACACAGAAGACTTCTCTGGATCATATGCGCAAGATCACGCCGTACAGCACAGACCGGTACATGCTGATCGACAGCTCTACCAGAAGAAATCTGGAGCTGACGGAGACTATGCGGGAGAAAGAAAAAAGAGGATCTCTTCTCTGGGTCCTGGATAAAACGAAGACGGCTATGGGAGCCAGAATGCTCCGTTCTTTTATCGAACAGCCCCTGATCGAGGCAGAGGCGATCAACCAGAGGCTGGACGCTGTGGAAGAGATCAACCGGCAGGAGATGGACCGGGAGGAACTCCGGGAATATCTGGGGCCGGTTTATGACCTGGAGCGGCTGATCAGCCGGGTCAGCTATCAGTCGGCAAATCCCAGGGATCTGATCTCTTTTAAGACCTCCATCGGAATGATCCCTCATATCCGCAGGCTTCTGGCTCAGTTCCAGAGTGAAGAGCTCAAAAGAGTCTACGAGGATATGGATGAGCTCCAGGATCTGTATCAGGTGCTGGATAAAGCCATCGTGGAAGATCCTCCGCTGGCAATGAAAGAGGGCGGGATCATCAAAGAAGGGTACGACCGTCAGATCGATGAATACCGCCAGGCGAAGACCAAAGGAAAGACCTGGCTTGCGGAACTGGAAGCGGAAGAAAAAGAAAAAACAGGGATCAAAAACCTGCGGATCAAATACAATAAGGTTTTCGGCTATTATCTGGAAGTAACAAATTCTTTCAAAGATATGGTGCCGGATTATTATACCCGAAAACAGACGCTGACCAATGCGGAAAGATATATCACTCCCCGTCTGAAGGAACTGGAGGATATGATCCTGGGTGCGGAGGACAAGCTGTACGCTCTGGAATATGACCGTTTTGCGGAAATCCGGAATATGATCGCCAAAGAGGTAGAACGTATCCAGAAGACTGCCAGAGCCATTGCAAAGCTGGATGCGTATCTGTCCATGGCTCTGGTCGCTTCCAGAAATCAGTATGTGCGGCCGAAGATCAATACCAAAGGGGTCATAGATATCCGGGACGGACGGCATCCGGTAGTAGAAAAGATGATCACCAACGATATGTTTATCCCCAACGATACCTATCTGGACAACGGGAAAAACCGCATTTCTGTGATCACCGGACCAAACATGGCGGGAAAATCCACCTATATGCGGCAGACGGCTCTGATCGTCCTTATGGCCCAGATCGGTTCTTTCGTGCCGGCCAGCAAAGCGAACATCGGAATTGCAGACCGGATCTTTACCAGAGTGGGGGCTTCCGACGACCTGGCCAGCGGCCAGAGTACCTTCATGGTGGAAATGACAGAGGTGGCCAATATCCTTCGGAACGCCACGGCCAAAAGTCTCCTGATCCTGGATGAGATCGGCAGAGGGACCAGCACCTTCGACGGTCTGTCCATTGCCTGGGCCGTGATCGAGCATATCAGCAACCCCAGGCTTTTAGGGGCGAAGACCCTTTTCGCCACCCATTACCACGAGCTGACGGAGCTGGAGGGCAAGCTTCCGGGAGTGAACAATTACTGTATCGCTGTAAAAGAGCGGGGAGACGATATCGTGTTCCTGCGGAAGATCGTCAAAGGGGGAGCCGATAAAAGCTACGGTATCCAGGTAGCCAAGCTGGCGGGAGTGCCGGACTCTGTGATCGACCGGGCCAAGGAGCTGGTAGAAGAACTGGTCAGCGCAGATATCACTTCCACGGTGAAGGATATTGCCTCTGAAGGCAAGAAGGCAAAAGCAAAACCGCCGGTTCATTACGATGAAGTGGATATGGAACAGATTTCCCTTTTTGATACGGTAAAAGATGATGATGTAGTAGAAGAACTGAAGTCCATTAAAATTGACGAGCTGCGGCCGGTGGACGCTTTAAATGTCCTGTACCGGCTTCAGAACAAGCTGAAAAACAGATGGTGATGAACAGTGAGAGAGATTGCGGTATTAGACCAGAACACAATAGATAAAATAGCGGCGGGAGAGGTGGTGGAACGGCCGGCTTCTGTAGTAAAGGAGCTGGTAGAGAACGCCATTGACGCAGGAGCTACGGCTGTGACTGTGGAGATCAAAGAAGGCGGCGTCTCCTTTATCCGGGTAACAGACAACGGAAACGGAATCCCCAAGGAGCAGGTCCGGCTGGCTTTTCTCCGCCACGCCACCAGTAAGATCCAGAAGGTGGAGGATCTGCTGCAGATTTC
>CALWSM010000060.1 GCA_944384185.1 uncultured Blautia sp.
TCCGCAAAATTCACTGCCCCGTAGTTGGCGTCAAAATTCAGCAGGATCCCGCCTTTTTTCAGCACCCGCAGCCATTCCCTGTAGGCCCCGGCCGTATCCGGCAAGGTCCAGGTAAGGTTTCTGGATATAACCACGTCAAAGGTCTCTTCTTCAAAGTCCAGACTTTCTCCGTCCATGATCAGAAACCGGCAGTCGGCCTTTTCCTCTTCTGCCAGTTCCCGGGCATAGCGGATCATATCCGGAGTCAGATCCGTTCCCGTAACCTGGTGTCCCATTTTCGCCAGAAGAATGGTAAAGAAGCCTGCGCCGCAGCCTACGTCCAGGATCCGGAGTTTTCCCTGGGGCAGATACTTTTCGATCTCTTCCTTCCATCTTTCGGCAATGGGCGCATGGAGCTCCGCCTTTCTCTGCTCCTTAAAGCCGCTGCTGCGCTTTGTCCAGTAATTGGTGATCCGCTCCTTCCGGCTGTCCGCCTCCCTGGAGATCCTTCCATAGGCGATCATAGGGCCGTTTTCTTCTACCTGAAGGCTGCCTGTCTGATAGAGGATCACCCCGTCGTTTTCTCCGTAAGCCACTTCCAGGATATGTCCCTGGTAATCCCTGACCATTCCCAGGACCTCTCCTGCCCGGATCATATCTCCCGGCATTTTGTTCGGATACCACAGACCGCTCTGGGAAGCAGACTGGTAAATAATATCCTTTACTTCCAGGGGATAATAAATCCGGTAATCCTTCTGTCCCAGGTAAACCCCCAGATGGCAGAGGATATTCCGCACGTCCCGTCTGGTGGAATGGGACTCCTCTCTGGTCCAGGCTCCCATGCCTCCTCTTTCAATGAGGATACTGGGGATCCCGTAAGCGTAGGCCGCATAGTTATAGCAGCCTCCCTTAGCCACTGTGGAGCATACCATGTAGGGGACGTCCACCTGCCGGGCCATCTCCCTGGAGATCTTTACTGTCTCTTCCGAAGCCTGTCCTGCGTAATACACATAGGGGGCAAGCTGCTCATAGCTGTCTCCGCTGTGAAGATCGATATAATAATCTGCGATGGGGAAAAGTTCCTTTTCGATCCCCCAGGCCAGCCGCTCCATCTGGGTTCCCTCCGGGCTGCCCGGGAATACCCGGTTGAGGTTTTTTCCGTCCTCACAGCCGAAGCTTCCCCTCCGCTTTTCAAAGGCTTCTCTGTTTATTACTTTCACGATCACCACGGTTCCGGCGATCTTTTCTGTCTTTAACCGGTCGGCCAGCTCTACGGCTGCCTGGATCCCCACATATTCCTCTGCATGGATCCCTGCGGTGATCAGCACCGTCTTTCCCGGCTCTTCTCCATTTAAGATGGTAACCGGGAGCTGAAACTCTCCATGGGCAAGAGAGAGGAAGCCGCTGACCCGCTCTCCCGGTTTCACATGAAAACTTCCTAATTGAAAAATTTCCTGTTCCTTCATATTTCTGTCCTTATCTTCTGCTCTAAGCTTTCTTTACATTTTATAAATTTCTATTTGACAGGGTCAGTTTATCAAAAAATTAACAGGCTCACAAGCCCGGCAGGGGGATATATTTTTTCAGCTACGAATTATCAGTTTTTTTACTGATATATATTCTTTAATTTTATTGACATATCTATCAGTTATTTGTATAGTATAAATAGAAAGAGGTGATTCTATGGGTTCTATCAGAAGTGCTATTGAAAATACTGTGCCCATTTCCTTGTTTAACCGGGGACTTGCCGGCAAAATTTTCGATGAAGTAAAACGTTATGGTGCAAAAGTAGTCATGAAAAATAACGCTCCTGAATGTGTTCTTCTCTCTCCTGAAGAATATTTGCGTTTACTTGATGAACTAAACGACGCAAGACTTTTAAGCTGTGCAGCAGAACGTATGGCGCATTATGATCCTTCCACTACTGTTTCCCAGGAAGAAGTGGACAAAGAATTTGGATTTTCTCCTGACGATTACAAAAATATGGATGAGGTTGAATTTGAATGAACTGGAATATCCGATACCTGCCTGAAGCGCTTCAAGATTTTCGGAAATTAGACGGAAGCCAGAAGCTTCTGGTACGTAAAGCTCTGGAAAAAGTCCGCCAAAATCCACTGCCGGAAACAGAAGGCGGCTATGGCAAAATCCTGGGAAACAAAAACAAGACGAATTTGTCCGGTTTTCTAAAGATAAAACTGCGGGGAGCAGGCCTGCGCATTGTCTATCAGCTGATCCGAACTGAGACTGAAATCCTTATCATAGTCATTGGCGTACGGGAGGACAGCGAGGTCTATGAAACTGCTCAGAAAAGAATACATCGACACGATTTGTAGACAAAAAGAAGTTAGCACTTCCCGTTAAATGGATAGCGCTAACTTCTATACTTTTTCTTTTATTTATTATTTTCTGTAAATAATGTCTTCTCTGCTTGGTCCGTTGGAGATCATGGTGATGGGGAAGCCCAGCTTCTCTTCCACGAACTCAATGTATTTCCGGCAGTTTTCCGGCAGATCCTCATATTTCTTAATGCCTCTGATATCGCATTTCCAGCCTGGCAGTACCTCCAGCACCGGTTTTGCCTTTTCCAGAAGATGTGTGGTTGGGAATTCTGTGGTGACTTCCCCGTCGATTTCATAGCCCACACATACCGGGATCTCATCTAAATATCCCAGTACATCCAGTACGGTAAAAGCCACATCTGTAGTTCCCTGGATACGGCAGCCGTATTTGGAAGCCACACAGTCGAACCAGCCCATTCTTCTTGGACGTCCGGTGGTTGCACCGTATTCGCCGCCGTCGCCGCCTCTGCGTCTCAGCTCGTCTGCCTCGTCGCCGAAGATCTCCGAAACAAATGCCCCCGCTCCTACAGCGCTGGAGTAAGCCTTGCATACGGTGATCACCTTTTTGATCTCGTAAGGGGGAACCCCTGCGCCCACAGCGCCGTAAGCGGCCAGCGTGGAAGAGGAGGTTACCATAGGATAGATACCGTGATCCGGATCCTTCAGAGAACCTAACTGTCCCTCTAAAAGGATTTCCTTGCCCTCTTTCAGGGCGTTCCACAGATACAGGGAAACATCGCATACATAAGGCTCGATCATCTCTCTGTACCGGCGCAGCTCCTCCATAATATCCTCCGGCTTCAGCGCAGGCTTATGGTATAAATGCTCCAGTGTGACATTTTTCTTCTCGCAGACGTTCTCTACCTTTTCCCGGAGCTCCGCCTCGTCTTCAAAAAGCTCGCTGACCTGGAAGCCGATCTTTGCGTATTTATCTGAATAGAAAGGTGCGATTCCTGATTTTGTGGAGCCAAAGGAATGTTTTCCCAGACGTTCTTCCTCGTACTCGTCAAATTTAATGTGATAGGACATCACCATCTGCGCCCTGTCAGACACCTTGATCCTGGGCATGGGAACTCCTTTTTCCACAATCGACTGAATCTCCTTAAACAGTACCGGGATGTTCAACGCCACGCCGTTTCCAATAACACTGGTGGTATGGTCGTAGAACACGCCGGAAGGAAGGGTATGAAGTGCGAATTTCCCGTAATTATTTACAATCGTATGGCCTGCGTTGGCGCCACCCTGAAATCTGACAATGATATCGGACTCCTGCGCAAGCATATCGGTAATCTTACCTTTTCCTTCGTCACCCCAGTTGGCCCCTACTACTGCTTTTACCATTTCTTATTCCTCCTGTTATACGGGTTCCAGATCCAGGCATTCCCATAGAGACATGAAATCCCTGAATTTTTCACCCTGATATCATCAATTACTACAGTATCATACTACATTTTACGACAGAAATAAAGTAGAAAACAAAATCTTTTACTCGCCGGCTCCGCTTTTCCTGCTCCTGAACACAATAAACAGGATCGCACTGACTCCCATCAGGATGGGATAATACAGATAAGGCATGATCGCCACTGGGGATATCGCCGCCATTCCTGCCGCTGTGAGGAGCTGGGCGCCGTAGGGGATCACTCCCTGGCCTACAGAGGCAAAGATATCCAGAAGGGAGGCGCTCCTCTTGGGAGAAATATGGAATTCATCGCTGATCTCCTTGGCGATGGGCCCCGCCATAACGATGGCTACCGTATTGTTGGCTGTACAGCAGTCCACCAGGAACACCAGAAGGGAAATACCGAACTCTCCTCCCTTTGCGCCGCTGATCCTGCTTTTGATCACGCTTAAGATAAACTGAATGCCGCCGTATTCCCGGACCAGGGCCACGATGGCCGCCACGATAATGGAGATCACCGTGATATCATACATGCTGGTGACTCCCTCTCCCATCTTCTGGAACAGCTCTCCGAAGGCAAAGGCTCCTGTGGCCACTCCCACAATGGCGGAGAGGATCGTCCCTGCGATCAGGATCACAAATACGTTGACGCCGATCAGCGCCCCGATCAGGACTACCAGATAAGGGATCACCTTCACGATCTCATATTCATAGGCGGATTTATCCAGGACCAGATTTCCGGACTGGGCTCTTGCCACGAAAAAGAAGATCGCAGCCGTTATCACAGCCGCCGGAAGGACAATGAGAAAGTTTTCCTTAAATTTGTCCTTCATCTCACAGCCCTGGGTCCGTACCGCCGCAATGGTGGTATCGGAGATCATGGACAGATTATCCCCGAACATGGCTCCGCAGACTACCGCACCCAGACAGAGAGGGGCTCCAATCCCCGTTTCCTGTGCGATGCCCACGCCGATAGGAGCCATGGCTGTGATAGTTCCCACAGAAGTTCCCATAGATACAGAAATAAAACAGCCGATGATAAACAGCCCCATCACCGCCACCGAAGGGGGCATCAGAGAAAGTCCCAAGTTTACCGTACTTTCCACTCCCCCCGCTGCGCTGATGGTGCCGGAAAAGGCTCCTGCCGCCAGGAAGATCAGACACATGGTCACAATGTTTTCTTCCCCGATCCCTTTGGATATAATGGTGAGCTTATCCGGGAACCGCAGACGGCGGTTCTGACAAAAGGCCACGGTCAGGGCGATCAGGAAGCCCACAATGGCCGGCATGGTATAGAAATCCCCGGATAAGATCCCCGCTCCTAAAAAGATTACCAGGAACACCCCGATAGGCAGCAGCGCCCGGAGGTTCCCCTTGCTTTTATCTTTCATATTCTCACCTTACACATTGATCTCTGCGGTCATGCCAAGGACCTCTTTGTTGGCCTCAAGCACAGGATTTACCACGTTCTTCAGGAAAGCGTCCACCTGCACAGAAGCCCGTCCTGTATATTTTGCAGGATCCATGGTCTTCTCCAGGTCCTCTAAAGACATATTGAAAGCCGGATCAGCAGCGATCAGTTCCAGAAGATTGTTCTCTTTTCCTTCTGCCTTTACATTTCTTGCCGCAACCATAGACAGCTCCCGGATCTTTTCATGGAGCTCCTGGCGGTCTCCTCCTGCTTTTACAGCGTCCATCATGATATTTTCGGTAGCCATGAAGGGCAATTCGCTCCTTAACCGTTTTTCAATAACCTTCGGATAAACCACCAGGCCGTCTACTACGTTCAGGCACAGATCCAGGATACCGTCAATAGCCAGGAATCCTTCCGGAACAGAAAGACGTTTGTTGGCGGAATCATCCAGAGTCCTCTCAAACCACTGGGTAGCGGAAGTGATCGCAGGATTTAAAGCGTCTACCATTACAAATCTGGACAGAGAAGCGATACGCTCGCTGCGCATGGGGTTTCTCTTATAGGCCATGGCGGAAGATCCGATCTGGCTCTTCTCAAAAGGCTCTTCCACTTCCTTCAGATGCTGAAGAAGACGGATATCATTGGAGAACTTATGGGCGCTGGCTGCGATCCCTGCCAGGATATTCAGCACTCTGGTATCCACTTTTCTGGAATAGGTCTGTCCGGATACCGGATAGCAGGCTTTGAAGCCCATTTTCTCGGCGATCATGGGATCGATCTTGTCAATGGTCTCCTGGTCTCCGTCGAAAAGCTCCAGGAAGCTGGCCTGGGTTCCTGTAGTTCCCTTGGATCCTAACAGCTTCATGGTGCTGAGCACATAGTCCAGATCCTCCAGATCCATCATAAATTCCTGCATCCACAGGGTGGCTCTCTTTCCTACTGTAGTAGGCTGGGCCGGCTGGAAATGGGTAAAGGCCAGGGTAGGAAGGTTCTTGTTGGCATCGGCAAACTTAGCCAGCTCGGCGATCACGTTAAGGAGTTTTTTCCGAACCAGCTTTAACGCTTCCGTCATAACGATAATATCGGTATTATCTCCCACATAGCAGCTTGTAGCCCCCAGATGAATAATCCCTTTTGCCTTTGGGCACTGTACGCCGTAAGCGTATACATGGGACATCACGTCGTGCCGTACCTCTTTCTCTCTGGCTTTGGCAACCTCATAATTAATATCATCTGCATGGGCCTTCAGCTCATCGATCTGCTCCTGGGTAATATTCAGCCCCAGTTCTTTCTCCGTCTCCGCCAGAGCGATCCACAGTCTTCTCCAGGTCCGGAATTTCATATCCGGTGAAAAAATATACTGCATTTCTTTGCTGGCGTAACGCTCAGACAAGGGACTTACATATCTGTCTGTACTCATACTCTCTACCTCTCTGCTTTCATTTTTCAAAACTTCTTGCATTATATATCATCAGCGGAAAAAACACAACACTCCGCAGCAAAATCAAAGTGCTCCTAAAATCCAGTGCTCCTGTGGTAATCCCGGATAAATCTCCCTAAAAGCTCTCCCATCTCTTCCCGGGGAGCCTCTGTCTGTTCTCCCGCCTCTTTCAGACTGTTCCGGATCTCTTCTTCCAGCTCAGCCGGCGCTTCCATTTCCCTGCATACCCGGGAAAAGCTTTCTTCCTCCGCCATACAGCAGGCTGTAAGATAATGCTTCAGGGCCTGCCGGGTCCCCAGGAGCCTGTAGGCTCTCAGGAAGCATTCCGAGGCTTCTTTAAACTGGAACAGATGCATATAAGCGCAGCCCATATTGTGATAGATCCCGCCGTTAAACTGCTGTCCAAGCCCTTCTCTGTCTTCCTTTTTCAAAGCGTTCTCATAGATTCCCAGGGCGTTGACATACATTTTATTCTCTACCAGGTAATCTCCTTTTTTCTTCTCCCTCTGAACTGCAGGCTGCTGGCTGAGCCGATTCAGATCCTCGTTAAGCTTCTTAAATTCCTGGTGGGAAAGATAGTGGATCTCCTTAAACACCGCCAGGATAAACTCGGCGGTTCCCTCCTCTTCCTCCAGGACCTTATACAGCCTCCGATAAAGTCTTTCCAGCCCCAGCTCCTTCCTGATCCAGTCGCAGAGCTGCTCGTTTAAGATGGTCTCGTCAAGGAGATAGATATTATGGTAAAAATAATAGCACAGCTCCTCGATGCTGTAGATATTCGTGCTGATATTCTCAATGTAATAGGGCATGGAGGCCCGTTTCATCTGACATAAAATATAACTTCCCATTGTGCGCCTCCTTTACCACGATACCTTTTCTGTCCAGACCATTCCTGATGAGGGATACAAATCCCCGAATCCCATATCCTCCGCCCGGATCGCACACAGTTCTTCCGACTCATAATAGATGGTCAGGGCCAGACGGGTGGTCTTATTGGGTCTTTTCGGAAGTCCCGGCAGTTTCATGGAAAACCTGGTCCTGGCGCCTCCCTCCATAGGGACTACCGTAAATTCCAGATCTTCTTTATCATCCAGGATGATCTCCAGATGGGTATGGATCTCATACCAGTTTTTCCCGGCTTCTACCAGAAGATAGGATTTGGGAGAGCCTCCTGTGACCACTTCCATACTCACATTCTTCCTCAACAGGGAAGGGCTGATATAGAGATAATCTTTCAGATTTTCCTCTCCGCACTTTTCCTTTGCCCCGTAGCAGGCGCCTTTTACATAAAGATTGTCTCCATAGAAAACATGGCGCTGATTCCGGCAGAGATAAGGGGTGGACCGCCTGGCCCATTCCTGATCAAAGCCTTCTCCCACCATATAAATGCTGGAATAAGTGTCATTTCCACAGGTCTGGGAGATCAGCCGGAAAAAGTTTTCATCTCTCTCCAGGGGATCCTGGGAAAGCTCTGCGCTTTTCCCATGCTCGATCCAGGCTGTAGCCGGTTTTCTCTGATTATCCACCACCAGCCGGGCAAAAGACACCTTATCCTCTTCAAAAAGAAACCAGCCGATCTTTCTTGTCCAGTTATCTTTTCGGTGATTCAACACATAATAATAAAAGCTTTCATCATAATCCTGGATCCAGATCTGGCTCCTTGCAAATCCCATCTCCATTCCCGCCTGATATAAGGCCTGGATGAGCGCCGGAGAAAGCTTGGGAACAGTAACCATTACCGCTTTGATCTGCCGGGCCGGCTCTCCGATCCCAAGAAGGGAAATACAGCCCCGGAGATAGATTTCCATTAATTTCCCCGGAGAGTATTGCACTCCATCGATTTCCATCTCCTGATCCTGACTCCAGATCCCCAGAAGTCCCGGCACAGAAATCTCTCCTTCCTGTCCGGAAAAATAATCCGCTTCCAGTCCATAATGCCAGACTTCCTTTCCCGGCGCCTTAGACAGCAGGGTGGGGAAGAGGTACTGATTGCTTCCCGCCTTTACGGAGACAGAGATCGGCTCCCGTTCTTTCCGGTCAAAATAACAGAGCTGAGACTGTTCTTTTCCGATTTCCAGCCCTACAATGATATTTCTTGTCTCGTTCATTTTCTCCCCCCTCCTTTAGTCCATCAGCGGAAACAGGACAGACGCCTGATATTCCTTTTTTATATATTCTGCGGCCATGGCCTCCAGCTCCTGATCCCTGCCCTGATCTTTCATCTTCAGCATGGCGTTGAGCATCTGATATTTGCTCCTTCCAGAGGTTTCCCCCTCTTCCACGGTCAGTACCCTATCCTCGGTCCGGACAGTTTCCCCCTTACGTTCGATGACAAAATAATAGTGGAGCCGCTCCCCGTAAAAGAGTACAAATTCTTTATTGTAGATACCCTGATACCGCTCTTTTACCGGTTCTGCTTTTTCCTCGCCCCTGCCCTGAGGCCCCTGGATAAAGTAGTGGAGCGTCACCTTTGCCCCCGGGCCTGCCTTGCACTGGGCAAAAACCTTGTCTTCCATCTGGCAGAACTGGAGAAGTTCCTTGGGAAGGCTTCTGAAAAATGCAAATTTCAATCTCTGTACCGCACATTCCTGGAGGATCTTCTCTGCTGTTTCTTTCCGATGAGAATCCCAGCGATTCTCTGAAGCATAGTTTTTCAGAAGGGCAAGACGGCAGATGATATCGCTCTCCCATCCTCTCTCTGTGATCTTTTCCAGGGCCTCAAACAGGAAAGGATCCGCCTGTCTGCCCCCTACAAAATATCCGTAGGATTCAAAGGTCAGGTAAGACAGGATCACCTGTTCCCTGCCGCCCTGACGGATATATTCCTTCAGGACAGACAGCCCCTCCGCCGGATAGTACCGGGTAAACATACTGTATACCAGGATTTTTTCCTCCAGCTGGTAGCAGTCCACGCCAAATCCCATGGCTCTCTTCCAGAGCTTCAGGGTTTCTTCCACCGGTCCCTCAAAGTGTTTCACCAGATACCGCAGAAGCACTTCGTCATAGATCCCGTTTTTCACAATATATTCCGCAAGAAGGACCAGTTCCTCCTCATACTCATATTCCAGGTTCAGGATCATCTGACTGCAGAGTCTGAACAGTATGGGCAGTTCCACTCCCTCATATCCGTATTCACAGATCAGGTCATAGGCCCCCACAAACATATCCTGCTTCACCAGAATGGTGATCAGAAGTCTCTTATTCACCCTGGCAAATCCCCGGAAATCCATTTCCCGGAGAGACTCTCTTAAGTTCCGGTTATCCATATTGGACTCATAATACAGCAGAAGCCGTCTCCGGATCTCCTGTCGGTAGTCTTCCCGGAAGGCTTCCTGTCCCAGAACTGCCTGGAAGCTGGAAATATTCTCGCCGGTCACCTGTTTTTCATGGGTATATTCTCCGCAGACATAAAGCAGCATACCCGGATAACGGAGACCGTCTTTGGCCAGCTTCGGCGCCAGCTCCTCAATATCCAGAAGGCTGTGGATATTATAATCTACCGTTCCGGCATAGCGCCTCTGGCTGCTGTCTTCAAAGATCACTGCAGCGTCCCTGGTATACAGGGAGATGTAAGCGGTCTTATCTGTGCACAGATAAACCTGCTCTTCCTTCAGCGCCCCGTGGCTGACGATCACCTTCCGGATCTTAGGATCGTCGCAGTACAGCCGGTAAGTAAAGAGGATCCTGGCCAAAGCCGCCCTTACGTTTTCGTCCTGGGAATTTATGCAGAACTCCTGATATACTACGGCGAAATCCTCATTGATCCTTCCTTCCTTGATCTTCTCAAAGGCAAATTTTTCCATACTGTTCCGGTAAGCATTGTAAGTCTCCTTATCCAGCTCCTTGTTCCGGATCACATTGCTGTATACAAAGGCCTTCTTATTATCGCTTAAGGTATTGTTATATCCAAAATACAGGCGGATGACCTTTGGCAGCACCTTCTGGTAATTCCGGCTCATGGTTTCTACATAATATTCATAAAGTCCGGTGATCTTCAGGTCTGCCTCCACCGCCAGTTCATACCATTTAAAGTATTCCTCCCGTCTGGGTTCTCCTTTCATGATATGCTGGCAGATTCCCGACACCACATGGGAGGAGGGATACTGCTCATAGATATATTCCAGGATTTTATAGACGTTCCTTGAAAAATGCTTCATCTGTCCTGCCAGGTCCACTGCCCGGAAAGCCATCTCTTCCGTAAGGATCCCGTATTTCTTTGCGAACAGATAAACCTGGAGAGTAAAGCTGTTCATCTTCCGGAATACAGAGCCGTCCTGGGCGCCCAGATTGCAGGCCTCCAGATACAGGAATGGGCTCCGGCACCCTGTCCGGTACATCTCTTCCAGAAGGAACATTTTTCTTGACTGGGGGCCTGTCTCCTGGTCATCCAGTTCAAAAAGCATAGCCAGGAGCAGGAAGCTGTCATTTCTCCTCTGATGGAGCTGACGGAGTCGCTCCACTGCTTCCTGTTTAGAAAGGCTGCTCCTGTCTGCCAGCTGGCAGAGATAGAGAAAAGCGCCTTCCAGAACTTCTTCCTTTTTTATCCTGTGATTATCTTCCAGGGCGTCCAGCAAAAGTCTCGCCTCAGAAGGCTGTTGGTTCCGGATTGCCACATAAGCCTCAAATAACTGGCATTCTGCCGAGTAGTAGCCTTTGTCTTTCAGGTCTGCCAGCAGCTCTTTTGTCCTGGCGCACCACTGGTCTTCCGGCAATCTGCCCAACCGCATCCCAAGAAGATCCCTGGATGCTTCCAGACATTTTTCTTTCTCGTAAGAGGCCACGTTTACCTGAAGCTTCTTCCCTTTGGAAACCATAATCTCATAGCTCAGGGTCTGGTATACGGTTTTTATCCGGATCCTTCCGAAGTTCTTTCCTTTCCCCAGATATTCCCTGCGGATAATATATTCCAGTTCATAAACGCTGCCGATAAAGTGCCCGTCATAGATATTCTTTTTCTCAACTTCCAGGAAATCCCCTTCCACAATAACCTCTGCTCTTAGGAATCCCCAGCCGCTGCGCCGGATCCTGAGGGTATCTTTCAAAGAGGACTGGACCTCATAAAGCTCCAGGTTCTCCCTTTCCAGGCTGAGTCTCACCGGCTCTTTCAGGTTTCCGCTTATGAGAAATTCTTCCAGATTCTGATAAGGGGCCGGAGTCTTTACCATGGCCCGGTAGCCGGGCAAAAGCTCTTCCCGTCCGGCCAGAAGCCTTGTAAAGGAGGGCTCCACGAAGATCTGGTAAGCCTCCCGGAAATCTTCTCTGGCCAGCTTTACAAAATCCTCCAGGGTCCGGACAGCTCCCTGGGAGGTTCTGACCTCCGGGGTTTTTACCTCAATCGAAAAAGGCACCCGGTATTCCCCGATACTGGTGCTTAAAACAATCTCCCCTTCTATCTTATCGCCGCTTTTCAATCCCTTGGCGTCTACCCCGTAAGGCAGTACCGGCTGTTCTCCGGAAAATCTTTCTTTTCCCAGAAGCAGTCTCCTGTGGGAGGAGTAAGCCATTCCTTTGATCCTTCTTTTATCTTCTGCCGCAAACTGCAGCTCCCCTTTAAATTTTTCCTCCGGCGTTACAGAAAGCGCCAGCTTTTCCTGGGAGAGAAGGAGCCCGGGCACTTCATATTCAAATCTTCCGTTTATCAGTTGTTCCATTCGTGCTTTCAAACTATCACCCTTACCCTGTCTATATATTTTTATTGAACTCTCCGCAATATTCTGCTACTATGGATTATACACTACAAAGGTCTGCCGTGCAACTCGAATACACGACATGGCTCTTGGAAAAACCTTGCAGGGAGGCGCTATCATGCTGAAACATAAAGACCATTTCCACGGCAGCGATCTGGAAAAAATCGAAGAGATCTATCATATCCGAAAAGAAGATATCACCAGTTTTTCCGCCAATGTGAATCCCCTGGGGATCTCCCCTCTTCTTCGGGATACCCTGGCGAAACACGTAGACGCTATTACCAGCTATCCGGACCGGGAGTACACTCAGCTTCGGAAAAGTATCTGCGCCTATACCGGGGCAGGCTTTGAAAATATCATCGTGGG
>CALWSM010000061.1 GCA_944384185.1 uncultured Blautia sp.
ATCTGTAAAATTTTTTTGTCTGCAATACTTTCATTATTTTATCAATGCAGAAGTAGGCTGCGATCCCCGCCGCTGCGGCTCCTGCCACATAGCCGACCCAGGTCTGCCAGCCGGATACGCCGGCCAGATAACCGCATCTGGTGATAAACGACCCGAGAAGCACAGGCACAGACATGAGAAAAACATACTTCACTGCAAATTTTCTCTGAAACCCATAAGCCAGACATACTGCCAAAGTAACGCCTGTTCGGGAAATTCCCGGGAACATAGTACATCCCTGGATCAGACCGATGACCAACGCCGTCCCATAGCTGATATCTCTTGGTATCTCCTTTCCTTTCGGAAAAAAATCAGCCACCAGCAGTATGATCCCCGTGATGAGAAGTCCCATTCCGGGCGCAAGAAGGTTTTCTCCCGCCAGCTTTGTTATACTTCTAAAGAGATAGTCTCCCAGGATCGCAGGAACGGAAGCAATAACCGCAAGCAAAAACAATTTTCGATAATTATTAGATATGATTTTTTTATATCTTCTGGCGTCTTTCTTGTCCCGGTTGTAAAAATAAATTTTTATATTCTCATAGATATCGAAAACAGCCCTGCAAAATTCTATAAACAGCTTTTTTATCTCGCTGCGCAGAGCCCAGATAACTGCAGCCATTATAGCCAGATGGGCCAGCCCCTCAAAGGCCATGGCAGATTTACTGTCTATATGCAGCAGATTTTCTATGATTGCCAGATGGCCGGAGCTGCTCACCGGGATAAATTCTGTGATCCCCTGGACCAGTCCGAGAAGCAGCGCTTCAATGATCGTCATATTTTTAACCTCTTCATTTGTATTTTTATATCAACAGTTTATTTTAACATAGGTTCTTTTTTTTTTCAATCAATTCATAGAGTTTCTCCATAGCCTCCCGGATCCCTCCGGTTTCGTCGATCAGACCTTCCTTTACCGCTTCTTCACCTTCCAGCATGGTCCCTACGTCCTTTACAAGCTGAGACGTATCCAGCATCAGCTTCTCTACCCTTTCCCGTTTCATATTGGAGTGTTCTGCAATAAATCTGGTGATATGGTCCTGGATCTTTTCCATATTCCGGTAAGTCTGCATTACGCCGATAAACATGCCGTTGCTCCGGACTGGATGGATCATCATAGTGGCGCTGGGAACAATAAAAGAATAATCTGCAGATACCGCCATAGGAACGCCGATGGAATGACCGCCGCCCAGTACCAGGGAAACCGTGGGTTTACTGAGGGATGCGATCATTTCTGCAATGGCCAGACCCGCCTCCACATCTCCTCCCACTGTATTCAGCAGGATCAGAAGGCCGTCGGTTTCCCGGCTGTCCTCGATGATGGCAAGTTTCGGAAGAATATGTTCATATTTTGTAGTTTTGCTGTTATTCGGAAGACATTCATGCCCTTCAACCTCGCCGATGATCGTCAGAAGCTGAATGTGATATTTCTTCTCATTTTCCTCCAGCATGGCCTCTCCCAGGTCGCAGATCTGTCGATCCTGTTCCCGGAGGGCTTCCAGTTTTTCTTCTTTCTCTTCAGACATAAAAATACCTCCAGTTTCATTTTCTGGAGGTATTATGTGTAGACTGGCCTGTTTTATTCTTCGTCCCAGTTGTTCCATACATCTGTGACATCATCGTCGTCTTCCAGAAGATCCAGAGTTTTCTGAAGATTTTTGATATCCTGCTCGTCTGTAAGAGTCACATAAGTCTGGGGGATCATAGCGACCTGGGCCTCTGCCATAGGAACGCCGGCAGCCTCGAGGGCTTCTCTCACCTTGCTGAATTCATCCGGATCTGTAAGAACCTCGTAGCTGTCCTCCTCTTCCTGGAAATCCTCTGCTCCTGCGTCAAGGGCAGTCATCATAAGATCATCGGGATCCATCTCGCACTCCTCTTTCGCAATGATGATCTGGCCCTTCTTATCGAACATAAAGGATACCGAACCGGGAGTTCCGATGTTTCCGTTTCCTTTTGTAAAAGCGCTCCGCACATTTCCGGCAGTACGGTTTTTATTGTCGGTAAGAGTTTCTACAATGATCGCCACGCCGCTTGGGCCGTATCCTTCGTAGGTAAGCTTTTCAAAATTATCTGCGTTGGCGTCTCCCGCAGCTTTTTTGATACCTCTCTCAATGGTATCATTTGGCATATTGTTGGCCTTAGCCTTTGCGATCACATCTCTCAGCTTGCTGTTATTTGCAGGATCCGGTCCGCCTTCCTTTACAGCCACCACGATCTCTCTTCCGATAACGGTAAAGATCTTACCCTTCTTTGCGTCGTTTTTTTCCTTTTTATGTTTTATGTTTGCGAATTTTGAATGTCCTGACATGTCTCTTCTCCTTTTTCTTCCCCGGGCAGCTTTTCTACCCGGACTTTTTGTATTGTATTATTCTCCACTGCAAGAATGGTAAATAAATAACCTTTTGTCCTGATCTCTTTATCCTCCGCCATATCCGGCACATGGCCCAGCACGGAAGTAAGATATCCGTTGAGGGTATCGAACTCCTCGCTTTCATCAAAATCCGAGCCCAGCACCTCGTCTACCTGCTCCAGAGGGGTAAATCCCTCCATGATCAGAGAATCGTCGGTCTGGGTATGGATAAACTGTTCTTCTTCATCATATTCGTCCAGAATATTTCCTACGATCTCTTCCAGGATATCTTCCATCGTAACAAGGCCTGAAGTCTGGCCATACTCATCTACCACTATGGCCATATGTATCTTCTTAGCCTGCATGGCTTTAAAGAGATCATTGATACTTCTGGTCTCCGGTATATAAGAAGCCTCCCGGACCAGTTTTGGGATACGTTTTATGGGAAGCTCCCTGCAGCCGGCTGCCGCCGCCTGCCGCATGGCGTCCTTCAAATGAAGGATCCCCACGATGTGATCGATATCTTCTTTGTACACCGGATATCTGGAATTGCTGTTGTCCAGCATAAACTCCAGGGCTTTTTCCAGAGTGGTATTTTCCTCCAGTGCAAGGATATTCTTTCTGTGGGTCATGATATCCTGGGCTTCTGTCTCGGAAAACTCCATAATATTCTGGATCATCTCTGCTTCATTTTCTTCTATAACGCCTTTTTCATGGGCGTCATCTACCATAGAAATGATTTCTTCCTCTGTCACCTGGTCTTCATGGCGGTGTGGATCTACGCCAAACAGACGGACCACCCCGTTAGACAGCTTCAGGATCACAAAAGTTAAAGGCCCGAAAAGCCCCACGAAAAATCTTACGATCCCTGCCGTCCGGTATACCCACTTGTCCGGGTTGCTGCTGAATATTTTTTTTGCTGAAACTACGCCTAAAGAGACAAGAAACAGAAGTGCAAAGATCACTACCACAAAGATAGAAAACGTCATGATGACCCAGTCCGGTATCTCTGCGCCCATTAGTCCGGCCGCCTGCCTGCAGCCGGCGTATACATAGGGGCTGATGGCGCTGATCCCCACATATCCAGTGAGAATACTCAGCAAAGTAGCTGTTGTAAGGATCGTATTTACAATGGGAACCGGATGGTTCAGCGCTTTTAACAGCCAGAGAGATTTCTTATCTCCCTCTTCTTTCGCTCTCTTTTCAATATCGCTTTCACTGACCTTCTGCACTGCAGAACCAAATCCATATAAAACTCCGTTAATGATAATAAACAAGACAAAAAATATAAGAGCCCGTAAAGGGCCGCTGCTGTCGTCCATAAATTTTTTCTATTCCTTCTTTCTTCCTATGTTTTTCATACAGGTCTGCAGATTGCGCAGACCTGCAATTAAAATACCATTTTCTTTTACATTCGTCAAGATTTCCCGTCAAAAAGACCCCGTCGGGATCCGATTATGTAGGAAGTTCAAGGCTGATGCAAAGGGCATGATTCACTTTCTGCAGTATTTCTGCATCCAAATGACACACTTTATCCTTCAGTCTCCTTTTATCAATAGTGCGCAGCTGCTCCAGCAAGATCACAGAATCTTTTACAATGGCATAAGAAGACGCATCGATCTCAATATGGGTAGGCAGCTTAGCCTTATTCATCCTGGAAGTAATGGCTGCACAGATCACGGTGGGACTGTGTTTATTCCCTACGTCGTTCTGAATGATCAGCACCGGCCGGACGCCGCCCTGCTCGCTGCCTACCACCGGCCGCAGATCCGCATAAAAAATGTCACCTCGTTTGATAACCACAGATTTCACACTCCGATTTTTACTAAAGGACTGCCGCAAAACCTATGCCAGGAATATTTGTAGATTTTGTATCATGCGGCAGCGCCGTCTGCTATGATTCTGCCCATTTTTTTTGTGTGTATTCATGTATTATCCAAGGTATTTTTACTCTGTCACCTGTCCGCATTTAAAATAGATCCTGGGAACCCTTTTACTGATGCAGCAGGCGAACTCATAATTAAATCTTCCGGATAACTCTCCCAGCTCCTCCATTGTGATCTGCGCATCCCCGCTTCTGCCCAGGAGCACCACCTCATCCAGCTCCCGGGCCTGGGGAATGTCCGTCACATCTACCATAAACTGATCCATGCAGACTCTGCCCAGTATCGGCGCTCTTTTTCCATGAATGAGAACGCTTCCTTTATTGGAAAGGCCCCTGGCGTAGCCGTCTGCATAGCCTACCGGGATGGTCGCCACCCTGGTCTCTCTGTGGGTGGTATAGGTTCCCCCATAGCTGATCTGTACGCCGGCTTCCACCGTCTTTATGTATGCAATATGGCTTTTTAATTCCATCACCGGCTTCAGGGGAACCGGCTCTTTCTCCACTTCCTCTGAAGGATACATGCCATAGAGGATCACTCCGGCCCGCACTGCGTCAAGATTCGCTTCCGGCATACGGATGATCCCGGCGCTGTTAGAGCAGTGACAGATAGGTATCTGCAAACCTTGAACCTTTAACGCCTCCCGGAATTTTTGGAACTTTTCAAGCTGTATATAAGCAGGATCCGTTTTTTCCTCATCGGCTCTGGCAAAATGGGTGAATAATCCCTCGATCCGGATCCCCGGGAGCCGGGAGATTTCCAGGATCTCAGGCACCGCCGTGTCCAGATCCCGATAACCGATACGGCTCATTCCCGTATCGATCTTGATATGGATATTGACAACGGTATGATTTTCCACAGCGATCTGAGAAAGCTTACGGGCCATGGAGAGCTTAAATACCGCCGGACGGAACTCTTCTCTGACAATCTGCTCATAATCTTCCTCATAGGTATATCCCAGGATCAGCAAAGGCTTTCGGATACCTCCCTTGCGGAGCTCCACCGCTTCCTCAACAGTGGCCACGGCGATCCCCCATACTCTGGGGTCTTTTACTGCTTCCCTGGCCAGGGGCAGCGCCCCATGTCCGTAGCCGTCTGCCTTCAGTACCGTAATGATCTTCGTATCTTCTTTCAGATTATTTTTTATACTTTCCAGATTAAAGGCAAAAGCATCCAGATTAATGTCTGCCTGGATTCTGCTTGGTAATTTCATCTGTCTTTCCTCTCTTTACAGTTCTTTTAAAATCATGGCCGTCCCATCTGCAATATCCCGGGCCAGTATGCCGGCCCGGCCTTTTTCCATAGCCGCTCTGTCTCCAGCCGCCCCGTGAAGGTATACGCCTGTATAAGCCGCCTCCAAAGTAGGCATCTTCTGAGCAAGAAGGCCCAGAAGGATCCCCGTCAGCACATCTCCGCTTCCTGCGGTAGCCATGCCGTCGTTTCCGGAAAGATTGATAAAAATCCTGTCCGGATTTTGGGCGATCACGGTTCTGGCGTCCTTGCATATAAGCACTGTATTCCACTCCCTGGCATATCTGCCGGTGATCCCTGCCGGATCCCTTTTCCAGGCGGCAGGAGAAATTCCCGTAAGTCTGGAAAACTCTCCCAGATGCGGCGTAAGTATCGTCCCGCCGGGATAATTCTTCAGCAGTTCTTCCCGTCCTTTTAAGAGATTAATGCCGTCTGCATCGATCACCAAAGGCTTCGTCCCCCGGGAGAGCAGGATCTCCAGGATTTTCCGGGCAAGGGGATCGGTTCCGATCCCCGGGCCGATCCCGTATACATCTGCCCATTCCATGCCTTCTTTCATCATGGCCTCTATGTCGGTATCTTCATCATACACCTGAAGCATAGCTTCCGGAAATCCCCCGAACATTCCTCTGTTATCTCTGGGCGTGCAGATCTTCAGCATGCCTGCTCCTGTCTTCATTGCCCCATAGCCGCTTAAATAGGCGGCCCCGAAAATATCTCTGCTCCCGGCCACAAGAAAAATCTTGCCGAAGGTCCCTTTGTTCCCTTCCGGGTTTCTTCTGAGGAGCTTTAGCTCGTCTCTGGTACAGGCAGAGATTTCCGGCTTCAGCAACGTTTTTTTATCTCTGTAAATTCCTATGTCGGCAACAACCGTCTTTCCTGCAAAAGCAGCTCCCGGATAAAAGCAAAGTCCCGTTTTCCTGTATCCAAAAGTAACCGTCAGATCTGCTTTCACCGCCGCTCCAAGTATAGCGCCGGTATCTGCGCTGATCCCGGAAGGGATGTCCACGGATACCACCTTCCCTGAAAATCCATGGAGCCGGCAGATCACATCCCTGTATTTGCCGGATACTTCCCTGGACAGACCTACGCCCAGGATCGCATCTACTATAGTAGTATATTCATGAAGCCGAAAAGTATTGACAAAGGAGATCCCATAATTTTTTCCAATATCTATCTGCTTCTTCATTTCATCTGTAAAATGCTCAGGATTTCCCAAAATACAGACATCTGCCGGATACCCGGCCAGAGAAAGCAGGCGGGCGATCACCACGCCGTCTGCGCCGTTATTCCCTCCTCCGCAGAGGACCAGGGTCCTTTCCAGGGGAAGCTTTTCTTTTTTCATCTCCTCAAATACTGCAAGTCCCGCCCGTTCCATAAGTACCAGAGAGGGAACTCCCATTTCCCGGATCGTAATACGGTCCAGGTTCTTCATCTGTTCTCCTGTTACTAAAAGCTCCATATTCTCACCGCCTTTTTTTCTCTTCCCGCTGCCCTGCAACCAGAAAAACTGCCGCAAAATTTCTTTTACAGCAGCTTTTTACTATCATTTCGCTTTATGCTCCGAAACATAACGGTTCAGATTATAGGACAGGCGCATAAGGCTTTCCGACAGATGTACGTTCTCAACGATCACGTCCTCCGGCACCTCCAGATCCAGATGGGCAAAGTTCCAGATCGCTTTGATTCCCTGCTGCACCAGCATATCCGCTGTTTCCGCCGCATTATTCTTCGGCAGAGTCAGCGCTGCGATCTGCACGTCATGGGTCTGCAGAAACGCCGGAAGCTCATCCATCATCCGTATCTCATTTCCCCGGATGGAAATCCCTTTCAGCACAGGATTCACGTCAAAGATCCCTACAACCTTAAAGCCTCTTTTTTCAAACTGTACATAATTCGCCAGGGCCTGCCCCAAATTTCCCGCACCGATAATGATCATATGATGCGTTTTGTCAAGCCCCAGGATCTTTCCGATCTCCGCATACAGATATGAGACATTATAACCGTATCCCTGCTGTCCGAAACCACCGAAATTGTTCAGATCCTGACGGATCTGAGAAGCGGTCACCCGCATCTTCTCACTAAGCTCATTGGATGAGATCCGCTCCACACCCTCCTCCAAAAGTTCACCTAAATATCTGTAATAGCGGGGTAGTCTTCTTATTACTGCCTTTGAGATACCTTTTTCATCCACGACAAACCCTCCTATTTCATTCAAAACTTGTCTCTGCGCCTATTGCAGAATGCTTATCAGAGAAGAAAACCAGAACTGTCTGATAAGCAGATTTCTAGAAAATATTATATATAATTGTTAAAATAAAGTCAATTATTATTCCTTTTATCTGTTGTCAAATTTGGATTTTCCGCTATAATGGTAGGGACAGACTTAAAGAGAAACCTTAAAGGAGACAAAAAAATGATACTTGCATGTCAGAATATTGAAAAATCCTTTGACGGCGAGCTTCTGCTGCAGGATGTAAATTTTCATATAGAAGAACGGGAGAAAGCCGCCCTGATCGGCATCAACGGAGCAGGAAAATCAACCCTTTTAAAGATCATTATGGGTGAGATTTCCTCAGACAGGGGCCAGGTGATCCTGGCCAAAGGCAAGACCATCGGCTATCTGGCCCAGCATCAGGAGATCAGCAGCCATCTCTCCATTTACGATTCCCTTCTGGAAATGAAACAGCATGTCCTGGACATGGAGCGGGGCATGCGGGAACTGGAAAAAGAAATGAAGCATGCCTCCGGGGAGGCTCTTTCCAGGATCATGGAGTCCTATTCCCGCCTTACCCAGAAATTTGAGCAGGAAAACGGCTATGCTTACAAAAGCGAGATCACAGGTGTTTTGAAGGGTCTGGGATTTGAGGAAAAAGACTTTGACAAACAGGTCTCCACCCTTTCCGGCGGCCAGAAAACCCGGGTAGCCCTGGGCCGTCTTCTTCTCTCAAGTCCGGATATCATCCTTCTGGACGAGCCTACCAACCATCTGGACATGGAATCCATCGCCTGGCTGGAGACTTATCTTCTGAACTATCCGGGAGCTGTATTTATCGTATCCCATGACCGGTATTTCCTTGACAAGGTAGTCACCAAGATCATCGAGCTGGACAATACAAAGGCTACGGTTTTTACAGGAAATTATTCCGCCTACAGCGAAAAAAAAGCCCAGCTGCGCAAAGCCGCCTATCAGGCCTATTTAAACCAGCAGCAGGAGATCAAACATCAGGAAGAAGTCATCGCCAAGCTGCGGCAGTTTAACCGGGAAAAATCCATCCGCAGAGCAGAAAGCCGGGAAAAAATGCTGGAAAAGATGGAGGTTCTGGAAAAGCCCCAGGAAACAGACGCCGCCATGCGGATCTCCTTAAAGCCCAGGATCACCAGCGGAAATGACGTGCTGATGGTGGAGCATCTTACCAAATCCTTCCCTTCTCTTCCCCTTTTTGAGGACCTGAATTTTACCATTAAACGGGGAGAAAAGGTTGCCATCATCGGCAATAACGGAACCGGAAAGACCACCATCCTGAAGATCCTGAATCATGTGCTTTCTCCGGATGCAGGCACTTTCCGGTTGGGAAGCAAAGTACATATCGGCTATTATGACCAGGAGCATCATGTGCTCCATATGGAGAAAACTGTGTTTGAAGAAATCTCCGACGATTATCCCAAGCTGACCAATACTGAGATCCGGAATCTCCTGGCCGCCTTTCTGTTCACCGGAGACGACGTATTCAAGCCCATCTCCGCCTTAAGCGGCGGGGAACGAGGACGTGTTTCCCTGGCAAAACTTATGCTGTCAGAGGCCAACTTCCTGATCCTGGACGAGCCTACCAACCATCTGGATATCATCTCCAAGGAGATCCTGGAGGACGCTCTGAATAACTATGAAGGAACAGTCCTCTACGTGTCTCATGACCGTTATTTTATTAACCGGACAGCCACCAGGATCCTGGAGCTGACCAATCACAAACTGGTAAACTATATCGGCAATTATGACTATTACCTGGAGAAGAAGGAGGAGCTTACTTCTGTCTACGCCCCGCAGCTTCAGGAAGAGAAGCCCTTAGAAAAACTCTCTTCCACCAAGCAGGACTGGCAGCAGAAAAAAGAAGAGCAGGCCCGGATCCGGAAGCGGGAAAACGACCTGAAGAAAACCGAAAAAGCCATTGAAGAGCTGGAAAGCCGGGATAAAGAGATCGACGAAGAGCTGGCAAAACCGGAGATTGCCACAGATCCCTCCAAGTGTATCCCTCTTTCCGCAGAGAAAGCAGAGATCGCCGGAAAACTGGAAGAACTTTATGAAAAATGGGAGGAGCTTGCCCAATAGGCAGGTTCCTCCCTTTTTTCCATTATCAAGAAAGCCAGGGGCTTTCTCCCAGGATTTTCTTCTTATTTTTCCAGTTCTTTGCGGATCTCCCGGATAAATTCCTGGCTGTTCAATACCACAGGATCCTTCAGGCTGGTGATCAGGGCCAGGTCCTTGGTCATTCTTCCGCTTTCGATCACGCCTACCGTTGCTTTTTCCAGCTTATCGGCAAATCCACAGAGGGCCGGATTTCCATCCAGCTCTCCCCTCTTTCTCAGGGCGCCGGACCAGGCAAAAATGGTGGCCACAGAATTTGTGGAGGTTTCTTCCCCTTTCAGATGTTTGTAATAATGGCGCTGTACAGTTCCGTGAGCCGCCTCATATTCAAAATATCCGTGAGGAGATACCAGTACGGAAGTCATCATAGCCAGAGATCCGAAGGCAGAAGATACCATATCGCTCATCACGTCTCCGTCATAATTCTTGCAGGCCCAGATAAAGCCTCCCTCCGCTTTCATCACCCTGGCTACGGCGTCGTCGATCAGGGTATAGAAATAGGTGATCCCTGCAGCCTCAAATTTCTCTTTATATTCTTTGTCGTAGATCTCCTGGAAAACATCTTTAAAAGTATGGTCATACTTTTTGGAGATGGTATCCTTGGTGGCAAACCACAGATCCTGTTTTGTATCCAGGGCGTAAGAGAAACAGCTCCTTGCAAAGCTTTCAATGGAAGCATTCAGGTTATGCATACCCTGGGCTACCCCCGGTCCCCGGAACTCATGCACCAGCTCTCTGGTCTCTGTTCCGTCCTGGGCGGTATAGACAAGCTCTACCTTTCCCGGTCCGGGAATGATCATCTCCGTATTTTTATAGACATCCCCGTAGGCATGTCTTGCCAGAGTAATGGGTTTCTTCCAGTTTTTCACACAGGGCTCGATGCCCTTTACCACAATAGGTGCCCGGAACACCGTGCCGTCCAGCATAGAACGGATGGTTCCGTTGGGACTTTTATACATTTCTTTTAAATGGTATTCCTCCATACGGGCGGCGTTGGGCGTTATCGTCGCACATTTTACCGCTACCTTGTATTTTTTTGTGGCGTTGGCTGCATCTACGGTCACCTGGTCGTTTGTCTCATTTCTGTGTTCCAGGCCCAGATCATAGTATTCCGTCTTCAGATCCACAAAAGGAAGGAGCAGTTCGTCCTTGATCATTTTCCAGAGGATCCTGGTCATTTCATCTCCGTCCATCTCCACAAGGGGCGTAGTCATTTTAATTTTTTCCATAAAGAGAATCTCCTTTCTCGTCTTTCTTTATTTCATTTCTTCCCGAAGGATTTTTTCTATATCAAAATTCTTCAGGTTTTCGATGGTGTTGGCGATATGTCCATAGGCGGCCTTCTCAGCCTCGCAGCTGTCTCCCCGGCGGATCGCCTCCAGGATCTTTCTGTGTTCGCTGTTGGAGGGCCTTACCCGCATCCTGTACTGTACTGACGCCATGCGCACCCGCTGGAGATACTGGTGAAAATCTCCCAGGGTATGGGCCAGGATCCGGCTGCCGGAAGCTTCGTACAAAAGCTTATGGAACCGGCTGTCCTGCTGGCAGACCTGGTCGTAGTTTTCCTTTCCTGCATGATAGTCCGAAAGTACTATGGCTTCTTCCATGCCCTCCAGCTGTTTCTCCGAAGCATGCTCCGCCGCCATAGAGGCGCACAGGCCTTCCAGCCGGGCTCTGATCTGGTACATGTCCATTACGTCTCTGGCGGAAATACCGGTAACGAAGGCTCCCTTATTGGGAATGACCTGCACCAGCCCCTCCAGGGCTAACTGACGCACAGCCTCTCTCACCGGAGTCCTGCTGACCCCCAGCTCCTTCCCGATAGTACATTCCACCAGCTCATCGCCTTTTTTGTATCTTCCTTTCAGGATATCCTCACGGATCTTCTGAAAAACTTTTTCTCTTAATGACTCTCCTGCCATCTTTTTCGCCGTCCTTATTTCAGTTTCACTCCCAAACGGCCGCAGCACTCCTCGATCACTGTCAAAAGCTCTTCGTCGGTGAGCACCGTCACCCTGCCGTCCTCATACTGCCTGTCCACCCAGGCTTTGACCATAGCTACCAGTTCGCTGTTCTTATCGATCTGTTTCTCCCCGGTCAGACGGAAATGGTTGTTGATCCAGTGGGCGATGCCTGCCAGTCCCGACGTATTGGAGACCGCCACCTGGGGCGGCCGGTTCAGGAATTTTCCTGTATCAAATATATTATAAATCTCTTCATTTTTCAATAGTCCGTCTGCATGGATCCCGGCTCTTGTCACATTAAAGGCCGTTCCTACAAAAGGCGTCTGAGGCGGGATCTTATAGCCGATCTCCTTCTCATAATATTCGGCCAGTTCTGTGATCACCCGGGTATCCATGCCGTCCAGGCTTCCTTTTAACTGGGCGTATTCAAATACCATAGCTTCCAGAG
>CALWSM010000062.1 GCA_944384185.1 uncultured Blautia sp.
AAATTCCCTGGTCTTACAGAAAAAGGGATACCGCACAGTATACCAGCAGTAAAGCCATGACCAGGTTTACGGCCTTTGTGTGCCGGGCCAGGAATCTGCAGAAGGCAGAACCGAACAGGGCCCATACATAAGAACCGGAAGCACCGATAAGGGTCAGGACCAGGACAAAGCCGAAAAGGACCAGGGGAGAGGAATATAAGGGCAGGATATAAAGGGACATGGCGGTAATGGCATAGATGTAGATCTTGGGATTCATAAACTGCAGGAGCATTCCGGCAGTGAAGCTGGCTTCTTTTCCCCCGTCCGCCTGCAGATCGCCGGAGCTTTTCCATACCTTCCAGGCCAGATAGAGCATATACCCAGCGCCCAGTATCTGCATGAGAAGCTTTACTTTGGGAAGCAGGGTGTATAAAGTCGCACTGAATAAGGTGCAGATACTCATAACAAAGAAGAATCCGGCAGTGATCCCGAAGTTAAAGGGAACGCTGCGGCGAAAGCCCAGCCGGGCTGCATTGCTCATAGAGAGCAGATTGTTAGGGCCGGGGGTGTAGGCGCTGATAAAACAGTAGATCAGAAAATCATATAATGGGAACAATGAAACCACTCCTTCCTTCTTATCCTATTTTCATCTTTACAAACAGAACGCATGATTTTATAATGTAATAAAATGTATACTATACTGTCGAAATTACAATATAATAATACATCTATATTAATATAATGTCAACAGGGGAGTGATATTTTGGACTCAATGAATAAGATTGTTGCCAGGAACGTGAAAGATCTCCGGGAAAAGAACAACCTGAGCATGGACGAGCTGGTCAGGCTCAGCGGGGTCAGCAAAAGCATGCTGGCCCAGATCGAGAGGGGAGACGCCAATCCTACGATTTCTACTTTATGGAAAATTTCCAATGGATTGAAGGTGCCTTTCGACGCTCTTACCCTGCGGCCAAAGTCCGATTATGAAATTGTAAAAACAGAGGAAGTCCAGCCTATTCTGGAGGATAAGGGAAAAGTCAGGAACTATTCCCTTTTTCCCGACGATGAGAACCGGAGATTTGCAGTTTATTATCTGGAGCTGGATCCGGGCAGCTTCTGGGAATCCGAACCTCATCTGAAAGGAACTGCGGAATTTATCACAGTTTTTGCAGGGAGCCTGGAGGTAAGGACCGGGGACCGGGTGTTTGCCGTAGGGAAGGGAGAGAGTATCCGCTTTCCGGGAGACCGGATCCATTCTTACAGAAATACAGGACAGGAGATGACGGTCCTGCATATGATCTTATACAATCCATGAGAAATGAGAGAAAAACTATGAAAAATATTATGATCATAGGAGCGGCTGTGGGAGATGTGCTGGTTTATCCGGCGTCTCCCCAGGTTTTTGCCGCAGGCTCCTGGCCCGCCGGGGAAATCCTCCTGTCCACAGGGGGAGACGGACTGAATGAAGCCACAGTTCTGGCGGACCTGGGAAAAAGTCCCTACCTGTGTACTTTGCTTGGCAAGGACAAGATGGGAGAAATGGTGAGGGCGCATTGTGAAACCAGAGGGATCCGGAAGGATTTCCTTCAGTATGACCGGGATATTTCTACGGGGCTGAATGTGGTACTCGTCCAGGAGAACGGAGAGAGAAGCTTTCTGACCAATCCGGCCAGCTCTCTGCGGAAGCTGAACAGGGAACACATTCCCCGGCAGTTTCCGGAGGACGTGGGTATCCTCTGCCTGGCCAGTATTTTCGTCTCTCCCTGCCTGGGAAACCGGGAGTTGTCCGAGATCTTTTCCGGAGCAAAAGAACAGGGGCTCACAGTCTGTGCGGATATGACCAGGAGGAAAAAGGGAGAGACTGCCTGGGATATGAAGGAGACCTTCTCCCAGGTGGATTACCTTTTCGCCAATCAGGAGGAGGGGCAGCTGCTGACCGGAAAATCTGCACCGGAAGAGATTGCCCGTGTGCTGCTGGAATGCGGGGCAGGCTGTGCAGCGATCAAGACAGGAGGGAAGGGCTGTTATATAGAAAACCGTAAAGAAGCCTTTGCCATTCCCGGATTTTCTGTAGAATGTGTGGATACTACCGGAGCAGGAGACAGCTTCTGCGCCGGGTTCCTTTACGGCCTGTCTGAGAAAAAAGATCTGTATACCTGCGGTCTGTACGGAAACGCCTGCGGCGCTCTGGCCGTCCGGCAGGTAGGCGCCTGCAGGGAAAAGATTTTATGGAAAGATGTGGATAAAATAATCAAAGAACAGGGGAAGAAAAATGGACAAGAAACTCTATGATGCGTATAGAAAGATCCTGGAGGAAGAGCTGGTGCCCGCCATGGGCTGTACAGAACCGATTGCCATTGCCTATGGAGCAGCTCTGGCCAGAGAAACGCTGGGGAGCCTGCCTCAGAAAGTGCTCATCCGCGCCAGCGGAAATATCATTAAAAATGTAAAAAGCGTAGTAGTGCCGAATACCGGCGGTCTCCGGGGGATCCCTGCCGCAGCGGCAGCAGGAGTTGTAGCCGGAAAGGCAGAGAAAAAGCTGGAAGTACTGGCGGACATTACCCCAAAGGAAGTGGAAGAAATCAGCGCTTATCTGAAAACGGCTGTTTTTGAGGTGAAAACTGTGGAATCCGGCTGTGTTTTCGACCTTATCGTAGAGCTTCAGGGAGAGGGACATCAGTGTTCTGTGCGGATCCAGGGACATCATACAAACGTTGTCTATATAGAGAAAGACGGAGAAGTCCTGCTGGATAAGGAGTATGCAGAAGGACAGGAAGGAGAGCGGACAGACAGAAGCCTGCTCAGTGTGGAAGAGATCATTCAGTTTGCGGACCAGGTGGAGATTTCCCATGTAGAAGAGGTGATCCAGAGGCAGATTGCGTATAACACGGCCATTGCCCGGGAAGGCCTCAGCGGAAAATGGGGGGCGGGGATCGGAAAGATCTTACTGCTGTCTTACGGAAACAGTGTCCATAACCGGGCCAAGGCCATGGCCGCCGCAGGCTCTGACGCCAGAATGAACGGCTGCGATATGCCGGTGGTGATCAATTCCGGCAGCGGAAACCAGGGAATGACCGCTTCGCTTCCGGTTATTGTTTACGGAGAAGATATGAAGGTATCCAGAGAAACACTGATCCGGGCTCTTGTAGTTTCCAATCTGGTGACCATACATCTGAAATCCGGCATCGGCACCCTGTCCGCCTACTGCGGTGCGATCAGCGCAGGCTGCGGAGCCGGAGCCGGGATCACCTACCTCTACGGGGGAAGATTCAAAGAAATTGCCCATACCATTGTGAACGCCCTGGCGATCAACTCCGGGGTGGTCTGCGACGGAGCCAAGGCGAGTTGTGCGGCCAAGATCGCTTCTGCGGTAGAAGCCGGTACTCTGGGCATGAAGATGTATAAGTATGGCAGCGAGTTTTACGGAGGGGACGGCATTGTGGCCTCCGGCATCGAGGAAACCATTGAAAACGTGTCCCAGCTTGCCAGAGACGGCATGAGAGAAACCGATAAAAAGATCATTGATATTATGATCCGCAATCCGGGAAAGGAGAAGCAGAAGGAAGATCCTCTGCATATACTATAGGGAGTTCAAAGAAAAGAAGGGATTCCTGTGCGGATCGCCGTTTATGTGAGAAAGTCCAAATGGACAGGCAGGGGGGAGAGTATTGAAAATCAGATCCTTCTGTGCCGGGAATACATAGAAAAATATATAGAAAACTCCCGGGAAGCCCAGATCCTGGTCTACAGGGACGAGGGGTTTTCCGGAAAGGATACCAACAGGCCTCAGTTTCAGAAAATGTTAGCTGATATGAAACGGAGGCCTTTTCAGTATCTGGTCTGTTACCGGCTGGACCGCCTGGGAAGGAATCTGGCGGATCTGGCCCTGCTCATAGAAAAACTGAACCGGGAGCATACGGAATTTGTCAGTATCAGGGAACGTTTTGACACTTCCACCCCTATGGGAAAGGCCATGGTATATTTTTCCGGGGTTCTGGCCCAGATGGAGCGGGAGCAGATCGGAGAGCGGGTCCGGGATAATATGTACTTTCTGGCAAAAAGCGGAAGATGGCTGGGGGGAAACACTCCCCTGGGCTTTCAGGTCCGGGAAAAGATTTATGGCGAGGAAAAGCTTAAAAAGGCTTTTTATCTGGAAGTAAAGGAAAAAGAGGCAGAGATCCCCCGGCTCATCTTCCGGGAGTTTCTGGACTCCCATTCTCTGACCAGGACGGCGGAAAGGCTGGCCAAAAAGCAGATTTTTACAAGAAGAGACAGAAGCTATACGCCTGAGGCCATAGGGGAAATCCTGGAAAATCCCGTATACTGCCAAAGCGGAGAGAAGGCCTATGAATATTTTGCTTCTCTGGGCTGCCGGATGGGATTTTCCAAAGAAGAGATCAGGGAGGAAAAGGGGCTTATAAGCTATGGCAGGACGGTATCCTCCGGGTACCGGGGCCGGGAGGCGACTCCCCGGGAGTGGATCATCGCCCAGGGGGAGCATGAAGGGCTGATCCCTCAGGAAGACTTTTTAAGCGTGCAGAAACTCCTGAAAAGACGCCGCCAGGGGAAACCCGGAGAGGGACGGGTCCAGAATGAAGCCTGTCTGTTATCCGGGTTTTTGTTTTGCTCCTGCGGCTGCAGGATGCGGCCTAAATATTACGCCAGGGAACAGATCACTGCAGAAGGACGGCGGAAATTTTCCTATCGGTGCCCCTGCCGGGATAAGACCAGGGGACGGGACTGCCAGGAAGCTCCCCTTTTGGGAAATCCCTGCGACGATCTGGTGTGGAAGCTTCTCATGAAAAAGACAGGCGAAGAGCTTTCTCCGGAAGAAATCTTTCTGGAGATCAGAAGGAGAACAAAGAAGGAGAAATCCCGGGAGGGAGAATGGGAAAAGAGGGAGAGAGAGGCCCGGGGACTGGAGAGAGAGGCCCGGCGGCTGACCGGAAGACTGGCAGAAACAGAAGATGGGGAGCTGGCAGAATTTTTAAAAGAAGAGATCCAAAGCCGGCTGACCCGGAGAGAATATCTGAGAGAAAAGGAGAAGGGAGAAAAGAATTTTTTAAACAGGAAGGAGAGAGAAAACCTTGTTCTCCGGTACACGGACCCGGAATTTTTAGCCTCCTTTTTGTCTGTTCCAAATAAGCGGGCTTATCTGGGGCTTTGGACGGAGAAGATCGTCTGGGAGAAAGGAGTGCTGAAGCTTTACCTTTTTGTTTCCCCTGGAGGGCAGTAGCATTACCGCAGCCCGAGGGACCGACCACAGCGACGAACTCTCCGGGATAAACCTGAAAGGATATATGAGAAAGAGCGGGAGTTTCTCCGGATTTTGTGTGATAGGCATAACTGATATCTTTAATTTCCAGAAGAGGTGCAGTCATAAGGCACTTCCTTTCCTGTCAGAAAACAAGGTTTCTGTTTATCATATACCATAGGATATGTGGATTTCCGGGTACTTGACAAATATAGTACAAATTATTATAGTATAGGATAGAAAAAAGAGGAAATCCTCTTTTATGATGACAGGAGTAAAATCCGGAGACATCAGCCATAGTTGGAAACAGAAGTAAGAATCACATGCAGGAGGTGCAGAAAATGAAAATCTTATTTTTTGATACAAAAAGTTATGACAAAGAATCTTTTGATAAACAGGCGGTAAATTATCCGGGGATTGAAATCGAATATCTGAAGACAGACCTGGCGCCAAAGACCGCTCCTCTGGCCAAAGGCTATGATGGGGTATGCGCTTTTGTAAGTTCTGATGTGGGAACCAAAACCATAGAGGCTCTCCATGAGGCCGGGGTAAAGCTGATCCTTATGCGCTGCGCAGGCTTCAATAACGTGGATCTGGAGAAAGCAAAGGAATACGGCATGAAGGTTATGCGGGTGCCTGGCTATTCTCCGGAAGCTGTGGCGGAGCATGCCATGACTCTGGCGCTGGCCGTAAACCGCCGTATCCATAAGGCCTATGTAAAGGTAAGAGAAAATGACTTCAGCCTGGGCGGCCTGATGGGCTTTAACTTCTACCAGAAAACAGCCGGTATTGTGGGAACCGGTAAGATCGGCGCCGCTATGGCCAGGATCTGCAGAGGCTTCGGCATGAAGGTGATCGCTTATGATGTTTATGAAAATCCTTCTTTAAAGGATTTTGTTACCTATGTGACCCTGGATGAGCTGCTGGCGCAGAGTGATCTGATCTCTCTCCACTGCCCGCTGATGGACAGCACCTATCATCTCATCAATAAAGACACCATTGCCAAGATGAAAGACGGGGTGATCCTGGTCAATACCTCCAGAGGCGGTCTGGTAAAGACCAACGATCTGATCGACGGGATCCGTGCCAGAAAGTTCTTCGGCGTAGGCCTGGACGTATACGAAGAGGAGACCAAGAATGTTTTCGAGGACCGTTCCGATGAGATCCTGGAGCATTCTACCACAGCAAGACTGCTTTCTTTCCCCAATGTAATGATCACATCCCATCAGGGATTTTTCACCCAGGAGGCTCTGGAGGCTATTTCCAGGACGACTCTGGACAATGCAGTGGCCTTCGAGAAAGGCGAGACCACAGGAAACGAAGTGGCGGCGCAGTAAAAAACGGAATAGAGCGATACTACAGGGAGCAGGGCGGAGAAGAGGTCCTGCTCCTTTTTACAGGAGAAGAAATGAATAAACGAAATTATCAGAAAGAGCTGGAAAAGATCCTGGAGGAAAACCAGAAGGCGGGCAGAGTCCCCCGGCTGTTCCTTCACAGCTGCTGCGCTCCCTGCAGCAGCTATGTGCTGGAATATTTAAGCCAGTATTTTCAGATCACGGATTTTTTCTATAATCCCAATATTTCCCCCAAAGAAGAATATGACAAAAGGACCGGGGAGCTTCGGCGGCTTATTGAAGAAATGCCTTTTCTCCATAAACCGGAATTTGTGGAAGGAAGATACGATCCCCGGGAGTTTTTCCAGATGGCGGAAGGCCTGGAGGAGGCGCCGGAGGGGGGAGAGCGGTGCTTTCGATGCTACCGCCTCCGGCTGGAAGAGGCGGCGAAAATGGCTGCTGAAGGCGGGTATGATTATTTCACCACCACCCTTACCATCAGCCCCTTAAAAAACGCCCAGAAGCTGAACGAGATCGGAGAGGAACTGGAGAAGATCTACCATGTAAAACATCTTCCCTCGGATTTCAAGAAGAAAAACGGTTACAAGCGTTCCACAGAGCTTTCCAGGGAATACGGCCTTTACCGCCAGGATTACTGCGGCTGCGTTTTCTCAAAAAGAGAGCGGGAGAGGCAGAAGGCCCGGCAGGAACAGCAGTCCTGACAGGCTTTACCCTGTGTCTGAGCCAGGGACGGGAGCCAGAGACGGCTGCGAAAAAACTTGCGGTTAATACGATAAAGTGATAAAATTTTACAGAAGTTAAAATCGAAAGAAATGAGGATAGGATATGGCACAGTTATGGGGAGGCCGTTTTACGAAAGAAACGGACCAGTTAGTTTATAATTTTAACGCTTCTCTTGGCTTTGACCAGAAGCTTTATAAACAGGATATTACCGGAAGCATGGCCCACGCTTCCATGCTGGCGAAGCAGGGGATCCTGACAGAAGAAGAAAAAGAGGAGATCCTGGACGGACTGAAAGGGATCCTGGAGGATATTCAGAATGGCAAGCTGGGATTTTCTCCGGAATACGAGGATATCCACAGCTTTGTAGAGGCAAATCTCATTGACCGGAAGGGGGATGTGGGCAAGAAGCTTCACACCGGAAGAAGCCGGAACGACCAGGTGGCCCTGGATATGAAAATGTATGTCCGGGACGAGATCGGCGAGACGGATCTGCTTTTAAAGGAGCTGCTGGAGTCTCTTCTGAAGATCATGGAGGAAAATCTCCACACCTATATGCCGGGCTTTACCCATCTCCAGAAAGCCCAGCCGGTAACCCTGGCCCATCATTTCGGGGCTTATTTTGAGATGTTCAAAAGAGACAGGAGCCGTCTGGCCGATACGAAAAAGCGGCTGAACCTGTGCCCTCTGGGAAGCGGCGCCCTGGCAGGGACCACCTACCCTCTGGACCGGGAATATACGGCTGAAGCTCTGGGATTTGACGGACCTACCCTTAACAGTATGGATTCGGTGTCCGACCGGGATTATCTTATTGAACTTTTGTCAGATCTGTCTCTGATCATGATGCATTTAAGCCGGTTCTGCGAGGAGATCATTCTGTGGAATTCCAACGAGTACCAGTTTATGGAGATCGACGACGGCTATAGCACCGGAAGCAGCATCATGCCCCAGAAGAAAAACCCGGATATCGCAGAGCTGGTAAGAGGAAAGACAGGAAGAGTCTACGGCGCTCTTATGTCCATGCTTACCACGATGAAGGGAATCCCGCTGGCCTATAATAAGGATATGCAGGAGGATAAGGAATTTACCTTTGACGCTATCGATACGGTGAAAGGCTGTATTGCTTTGTTTAACGGCATGGTCTCCACCATGGAATTTAAGAAAGAAAACATGGAGAGAAGCGCCAAAAACGGCTTTACCAACGCTACAGACGCAGCGGATTATCTGGTAAACCATGGAGTGCCTTTCCGGGACGCCCATGGCATTGTGGGACAGCTTGTCCTTCACTGCATTGAGAAAAATATTTCTCTGGATGAAATGTCCCTGGAAGAATACAAAGCCATCAGCCCTGTGTTTGAAGAGGACATTTATGAGGCCATCAGCATGAAGAACTGTGTGGAGAAACGGAATACGATCGGAGCTCCGGGTACAGAAGCCATGAAACAGGTGATCCAGCTCCACAAAAAATATTTGAAAGAAAATTCTTGACTTTTCTGAAAAGTTTGATATATTAGAATCTATGAAAAATGTATGCGGAAAGAAGACAAATGTCTTTCTGGGAAAGGATAGAGGGCTAAGATATGAGTGAGAAATTAAAAGTTGGAATTTTAGGCGCTACAGGAATGGTGGGACAGAGATTTATTTCCCTTCTGGAGAACCATCCCTGGTTTGAGGTAGTGACTGTGGCAGCCAGTGCCAGAAGCGCAGGAAAAACCTATGAGGAGGCAGTAGGGGGCCGTTGGAAAATGGATACCCCCATGCCGGAAGCAGTGAAAAAGCTGGTTGTCATGAATGTATCGGAGGTAGAGAAGGTAGCTTCCACCGTAGATTTTGTATTCTCTGCAGTGGATATGTCCAAAGAAGAGATCAAAGCCATCGAGGAAGAGTACGCAAAGACAGAAACTCCTGTGGTTTCCAATAACAGCGCTCACAGATGGACGCCGGACGTTCCTATGGTAGTGCCGGAGATCAATCCCCAGCACTTTGAAGTGATCAAATACCAGAAAGAGCGTCTGGGCACAAAGAGAGGATTTGTGGCGGTTAAGCCAAACTGCTCGATCCAGAGCTACGCTCCGGTGCTGACTGCATGGAAGGAGTTTGAGCCATACGAAGTAGTAGCTACTACATACCAGGCAATTTCCGGAGCCGGAAAAACTTTCAAAGACTGGCCGGAAATGGTGGAAAACATTATCCCCTATATCGGAGGAGAAGAAGAGAAAAGCGAGATGGAACCTCTTCGTCTCTGGGGTGAGATCAAAGACGGCGTGATCGTTCCTGCCCAGGAGCCGGTGATCACCTGCCAGTGTGTCCGCGTTCCTGTATTAAACGGCCACACCGCCGCTGTTTTTGTAAAGTTCCGGAAGAAACCTACAAAAGAACAGCTCATTGAAAAAATGGTAAACTTCAGAGGTATTCCTCAGGAGCTGGAGCTTCCAAGCGCACCTAAGCAGTTTATCCGCTATATGGAAGAAGATAACCGTCCTCAGGTAAAGGCAGACGTAGATTACGAGAATGGTATGGGAATCTCCGTAGGCCGTCTGAGAGAAGACAAAGTCTACGATTACAAATTTATCGGTTTATCCCACAATACAGTCCGCGGAGCAGCCGGCGGCGCTGTACTGTGCGCAGAGACTCTGAAAGCTCAGGGATATATTACCAAAAAGTAAGAGGACTACAGGGAAATACAATGAAAGCAATTATGCTGGTAGAAAATCAGTCCGTGGGTGAGTGTAAGGCCGCCCACGGATTTTCTCTTTATATAGAGACCCCGGATCACAGGCTGCTTTTTGATCTGGGACCGGATCATACTCTTTTTGAGAATTCCGAAAAAAGGAAGGTGGATCTGGAAAAAGTGGATACAGTGATCATCTCCCATGGCCATTACGACCACGGAGGGGCTTTGGAAGAATTGCTGCACAGAAATTCCAGAGCCAGGATCTATATACAGAAAAGCGCCTTTGCCCCCTATTATTCCACCGCCCAGGGAAAGCCCAGGAGCATTGGCCTGGATCCCAGGCTGGCCGGGGATCCCCGGATCACCCTTCTGGAAGGAGACTTTCGGATCGATGAGGAACTGGAGCTTTTTACGGTGACAGGAGAAGAAAAATGTCATTCCCAGGCCAACGACGTGCTTTTTGATGAGAATGGAAGAGATACTTTTTCCCATGAGCAGAATCTCCTGATCCACGGCCGGACCCCTGTGCTGATCATGGGCTGCGGCCATAAGGGAGTGGTAAACATTATGGAAAAAGCTGCCGGATGGAAGCCAAAGGTATGCATCGGGGGCTTTCATCTGAATGTCCCCGCCACAGGAAAAGCCGTTCCCAAAGAAGTCCTTGACGGGATCGCAGGAGAACTGGAAAAATACGATACCCGGTTCTACACCTGCCACTGCACCGGACAGGAAGCCTACGAATATCTGTCCGGGAAGATGGAAATCCGGTATCTGCACTGCGGGGAAAGCCTGGAAATCCGGTAGCGGGAGAACCTTGAGAGGATGAAAAGGCTTATTTTTTCCGGATAGTGAATTTAATCTTTAATTTGCGGCCAAATTTTTTATAGAGAAACAGAAACAAATAGATGATTCCGTAAATCACACTAAGCTGTGGAAACCAGAAAATAGAGAACAGTATAAGCAGATTCACAATAAGTATTAACCATAGCTTGAGACGGGTATTCATTGGGGAGCCTCCTTTCCCACCTATTATAATAGATATAAAAAACGAATATCAAGAATAACTTGAAAAAGTTCGTTAAAACGAATAGAATAGAAGCAGAAAGGGGAAGCTGACATGGAAAAATATATTTCAGCATTGGATATGGCAGAGAGGTGGAAGGTTTCTCGGCGAAGAATACAAGTATTGTGTAGTGAAAATAGGATTAATGGAGCAATTAAACAGAGCGGCGTGTGGCTGATTCCATATGATGCAAAAAAACCGGATCGGATAAAAGCAGGCGTGAAAGCAGAAAAAGCTGTAAAAATTAATGTTTTATCCTTATTTTCCGGTTGCGGAGGTATGGATTTAGGTTTTGAAGGTGGATTTCATATCTTGAAAGAATCCATGAATGAGCATATCCATCCGGAATGGAAGGTTACAAAAAGCGGAAAAAGATGGGTGAAACTTCCGGATACCAGATTTCATACGATTTTTGCGAATGATATAAAACCGGAAGCGAAATCTGCATGGTGCAATTATTTTAAGAAAAAGGGAATAGATGAGACCTCTTATTATCTAGATAGTATTGTGGATCTAGTAAAATTGCAAAAGGAGAATAATGTCAATATATTTCCGTTTAATGTTGACGTTGTCACGGGCGGTTTTCCATGCCAGGATTTTTCTGTGGCAGGAAAAAGAAAGGGTTTTGCTTCTGATAAAGCCCATAATGGAAAGAAAATAAATCCGGACGCTCCTACGGTAGAAAATAGAGGACAGCTGTATATATGGATGAGGGAAGTCATCAGTATTACAAAACCCAAAATATTCATAGCGGAGAATGTAAAAGGATTAACGAATTTACAGGATGCAAAAGAAATCATAGAAAAAGATTTTGCCTCCGTCTGTAATGGAGGATATTTGGTTGTGCCTGCCAGAGTTTTGAACGCAGCCGAGTATGGCGTACCCCAGGGAAGAGAGAGGGTGTTCTTTTT
>CALWSM010000063.1 GCA_944384185.1 uncultured Blautia sp.
TAAGGGGCTGGTCACCGACCAGATCGTGCTGACGGTAGGGTATGATATGGACAATCTGAAAGATCCTGAACGGAAGAGGCAGTACCGGGGAGAGATTACCACAGATAGGTATGGGAGAAAAATTCCAAAGCACGCCCACGGTACCGGGAACCTAAAGGGCTATACCTGTTCTTCCGGACAGATTCTCCAGGGAGTGACGGAGCTTTTTGACAGGATCGTGGATCAGAACCTGCTGGTACGCCGTATCAACCTGTCGGCGGAACATGTGATCCCGGAATCCCAGGCAGAGGAAAAAGAGGAGTTTTACCAGATGGACCTTTTTACAGATTATGCCGTAATGCAAAAAGAGCAGGAGAAAGAGGCTGCTAAGCTGGAACGGGAGCGTAAGATGCAGAAGGCGGTGCTGGAGATCAAGAAAAAATTCGGAAAGAATGCGGTGCTGCGGGGAATGAACCTGGAAGAGGGAGCCACGGCAAGAGACAGAAACAGCCAGATCGGAGGTCACAAAGCATGAAAGAACAGGACACGGAGAAAAATTATGAAGAAATTATAAACCTTCCTCATCATGTATCTGCGGTCCATCCTCCCATGCCCCGGTCAGACCGGGCGGCTCAGTTTGCGCCCTTTGCCGCACTGACCGGATACGGAGAGGTGATAAAGGAGACCGCCAGGCAGACGGAGAGAAAACCGGAGCTGACGGAGGAGGAAAAGCAGGCACTGGATTATAAGCTTCAGCTGGCAGTTTCCCTTCCGGGAGAAAAACCGGCGGTCAGGGTTACTTATTTTGTACCGGATGGGAAGAAAGCAGGGGGCTCCTACCATCGGGCCCGGGGGAAGATCCGGAAGACAGATACAGACAGGGGAAAACTTGTCATGGAGAACGGAGAGCAGATCGACCTGGAGATGGTAGTGGATATTACAGTGGACGCAGATTAATAAACAAAGAGTTTATGTTACGGAGGACGGATAAATGGCAATGATTTTAGGGATTGATGTTGGCACCTCCAGCGTCAAGGCAATGCTTTTGGATACAGAAAAGGGCGTGACGGCAGTACATGCCAAGGCCTATGAGGTGGATATCCCCCGGCCGGGCTATGCCCGGCAGGATCCCCAGATGTGGTGGGATTCTCTTCTGGAGATTCTGGACTGGCTGCATATACATTTTCCGGAAGATTATGAGAGGATAGCTGCGGTGGGATATTCCGGACAGATGCACGGCCTGGTCCTGATGGGAGAAAATGGAGAGCCTCTGTGTCCCGCTATCATCTGGCTGGATCAGAGAGCAGAGAAACAGCTGGAAGAGATCTACAGAACATATACAGAAGCAGAAATGGGCAGGCTGTTGTGCAACCGGGTCAGCAGCGGCTTTGCTTTTCCTTCCCTTTTGTGGGTAAAAGAGAATGAGCCGGAGATATTTTCAAGAGCAAACAAAATCCTGTCGCCAAAGGATTATCTCCGCTTTAAGATGACAGGAAATATAGGAGGGGAGGTCACCGACGCTTCCGCCACCGGAATGTTTTCCACCGCCAAAAGAGACTGGGCCTGGGAGCTTTTGGAAAGATTTGACCTGCCTAAAGAGATGTTTCCTTCTGTGGCGGAGTCTTCCTCTATTGCCGGGACCATCAGCCCTGACTGTGCCAGAAGGACCGGGCTTCCCCGGGGGATCCCGGTGGTTTACGGAGCCGGAGACCAGCAGGCCCAGAGCATAGGAAACGGGGTGATCCGCCCGGGAAAGATGATCTCTAATATCGGCACCGGAGGCCAGATCTCCGCCTTCCTTTCAGAACCTGTTTATGATAAGAAGCTCAGGACCAATACTTTCTGCCACGCCATAGAAGGAGCTTACACCATATTCGGCGCTACCTTATGCAGCGGCATGTCCATGAACTGGATAAAAAACAAGGTACTTGGCATGGAGGATTACGGGAAGGTCAACGAGCTGGCCGGGTCTGTGAAACCGGGGGCCGAAGGTCTTCTCTATCTTCCTTATCTTTCCGGGGAAAGGACTCCCCATATGGACCCGAAAGCAAAAGGGATGTTTTTCGGCATGACGCTGGCCCATGGACCGGGACATTTTCTCCGGGCGGTGATGGAAGGGGTTACCTACAGCCTGAAGGATTGTATGGAGATCCTGGAAGGACTTGGGGTAGAAGCTTCCGGTGTCATTGCCTCAGGGGGCGGAGCCTCTTCCCGGCTGTGGCTTCAGATCCAGGCGGATATTTTTGAAAAGCCGGTTTATGTAAGCAAAGTAAAAGAGCAGGCCTGTCTGGGGGCCTGTATCCTGGCAGGTGCAGGGACTTCCCTCCTTCCTTCGGTGGAGGAAGGGTGCAGGAGATTTGCCCTTCTGGAGGATGACGTATTTCTTCCCCAAAGGGAAAATCAGGAAGTGTACCGCCGGGGATATGAAAAATACAGAGAATTATACAGAAGACTGAAAGACCTGATGTAAGAATCTTAGCCGGCAGCGGGATTTGTCCATAAAAACCAGAAGATTGCTGTATCAGATGAAAAGGCGCCGCCGCCCTGGTCATATTTTCGATTTTGACCAAGGCGACAGCGCCTTTCCCTGTTTAAAAGACAGGGATCTTTTTATTTTTCAGGCACATGCCATTCCCAGTTGCGGATTTCTTCCAGATCCTGTCCGTTGTCTGCGATATACTGTTTGTGCTCGATCAGCTTATCGTTCATTTTCTGGATCAGGTGAGATCCTTTGTTTCCAAGCTGAGGCAGATGGATGATCGCATCTTTTACCAGATTGAAACGGTCGATCTTATTCTGCACGCGCATATCAAATGGAGTTGTGATGGTTCCTTCCTCCACATAACCGTGAACAGAGATGTTGTGGTTGGTCCGCTCATAGGTCAGCTCATGGATCAGAGTAGGATATCCGTGGAATGCGAAGATGATAGGTTTATCTTTTGTGAAGATCGCATCGTATTCCGCATCGCTGAGTCCGTGAGGATGCTTGTGGTCAGACTGCATCTTGAACAGGTCTACCACGTTTACCACACGGATCTTCAGATCCGGCATTTCATCCCGGAGGATGGTTACTGCCGCCATAGTTTCCAGTGTAGGCGTATCGCCGCAGCAGGCCATTACCAGATCCGGCTCTTCTCCGTCGTCGTTGCTTGCCCAATCCCAGATACCGATACCCTGGGTGCAGTGCTTCACAGCCTGCTCCATGGACAGCCACTGGCAGCTTGGATGTTTGGAGGCAACGATGGCGTTTACATAGTTCTTGCTCTTGATACAGTGATCAAAGCAGGAGAGGAGACAGTTGGTATCCGGCGGGAGATACATGCGGACAACATCTGCTTTCTTGTTGGCGATGTGATCCAGGAAGCCGGGATCCTGATGGGTAAATCCATTGTGGTCCTGCTGCCATACATTGGAGGTCAGGATAAAGTTCAGAGAAGCGATGGGCTGTCTCCAGGAAAGCTGGTTGCAGACCTTCAGCCATTTTGCATGCTGGGCAGCCATGGAATCCACAATACGGATAAAGGCTTCATAGCTTGCAAAGAAGCCGTGGCGTCCGGTGAGAAGATATCCTTCCAGCCAGCCTTCGCACATATGCTCGCTGAGCATTCCGTCCATGATACGTCCGTCTCTGGATAAGCAGTCGTCGGTATCCAGCAGCTGGGCGTTCCAGTCACGGTTTTCCTCTTCAAATACTTTATACAGACGGTTGGACATACTTTCGTCCGGTCCGAAGATACGGAAATTCCGGTTTTCTTTGTTTAATTTGAAAATGTCGCGGATATAGCCGCCCAGTTCGATCATATCCTGGGCTTTTGTCTTTCCGGGATCTACTTCGATTCCATAGCTGCGGAAATCCGGCAGGCGGAGATCCTTCAGCAGCAGACCGCCGTTTGCATGAGGATTGGCTCCCAGACGGGCGTCTCCCTTAGGCGCTAATTCCTGGAGTTCCGGGATCAGACGGCCGTTTTCGTCAAAGAGCTCTTCTGCATGATAGCTTTCCAGCCATTCTTTTAACAGATCCAGATGCTCAGGAGATTCCATAGTAAGAGGTACCTGATGTGCGCGGAAAGAACCTTCGATCTGCTGTCCGTCTACTACCTTGGGACCGGTCCAGCCCTTTGGTGTGCGCAGAACGATCATTGGCCATACAGGACGTTCCGGATCGTTGTTTTCACGGGCGTTTTTCTGGATAGCTTTGATCTCTTCGATGACAAGATCCATGGTTTCCGCCATCTTTTTGTGCATGGTCATGGGGTCGTCCCCTTCTACGAAATATGGCTTCCAGCCGCAGCCTTTGAAGAAGCACTCCATCTCCTCATGAGAAATACGGGAGAAGATCGTAGGATTGCTGATCTTGTAGCCGTTCAGGTGCAGGATAGGAAGTACAGCGCCGTCGGTTACAGGATTCAGGAATTTGTTGGACTGCCAGGAAGTCGCCAGAGGTCCGGTTTCTGCTTCACCGTCGCCTACAACAACAGTAGCGATCAGATCCGGATTGTCAAAAACAGCTCCGAAAGCATGGGCGATAGAATATCCCAGCTCGCCGCCTTCATTGATGGAGCCCGGTGTTTCCGGGGCGCAGTGGCTTGGCACGCCGCAGGGGAAGGAGAACTGTTTGAACATTTTCTTCATTCCCTCTTCATCCCGGCTGATGTTGGGATATACTTCACTGTAGCTTCCGTCAAGGTAGGTGTTTGCGATCAGGAAGTTTCCGCCATGTCCGGGACCGGAAAGGAGGATCATGTCCAGATCATAACGTTTGATGGCCCGGTTGCAGTGAACGTATACAAAGTTCTGTCCGGGTACGGTTCCCCAGTGGCCGACGATCTTCTTTTTGATCTGATCCATGGCAAGGGGTTTTTTCAGCAGCGGATTGTCCAGCAGATATAACTGTCCTGCTGACAGGTAGTTTGCAGCCCGCCAGTAAGCGTTCATTTTTTCCAGCATTTCCTGACAAAGGGGCTGTTTCTCAAGACATGTTTTTTCTTGCATAAGGTACCTTCTTTCTGTTAAATTTTTGTTAATTATTTAACCACAATTATTGTATCATGAAATTAATAGGTGGTAAAATAATCATTTTCTATCATATCCATAAAATTTTGATATAAATAAAGGGAATCGGACAGAGTCCTTTTTATTCTGGATATTCTGCGGAGATCAGGTATTTCTGAAAGGTCTTGGCGGCAATACTCTGGGGATATTCGGTGTCGTATATCAGAAGGATATCCCGTTCCGGAAGCCGCTCTTTAAGGTTGATCTCAAACACGGTTCCCCTGCGGATATCCTCAGCGGCAAACTCCGAGGGGATAAAGCCGATACCCAGGTTATGCCGCACTGCAGGAAGGATCATATCGGTAGTGGCAAGCTCGATATCCGGATTAAAGGGAAGCCCCAGTTCTGTAAAATACCGGTCGAGAGAGGTTCTGGTAATGGATCCGGAAGCAAGACCGATCCAGGGATATGCCTTTAATTCCTCCAGACTGGTTTTCTTACCCTTTAAATATTGAAATTTGCTTCCCCCGATCAGGATATCATGGTATTTCCGAAGAGACCGTATCTGCAGATGGTCTTCCTTTTGCAGAGGCACGGAGGAAACGACAGCCATATCCGCACGTCCGGATTTCAGGGCCTGTATAGATTTGACTGTGCTGTTGTTCAGGAGTTTAAACTGTACGTCCGGATAGTACCGGTTGAATTCCTCCATTGCTTTGAACAGACAGCAGTGGAGGGCTGTTTCCGTAGCGCTGATGCAGACGGTTCCATTGTCCAGACTGATCATGCCGGCCAGCTCGTTTTCCCCCTTAAAGATCTGGGCGCAGGCGGCAGAGATATATTTATAGAAAGTCCGGCCTTCCGGCGTCAATTCCACCCCGTTTTTGCTGCGGATAAAAAGACGGCAGCCAATGGCGCTTTCCAGATTGTGGATGGTGCGGGTCACCGCCGGCTGGCTGGTCATCAGCACATTGGCTGCGCCGGTGAGACTGCCGCATTTACAGACATAATAAAAGACTTTATAGTATTCAAAATTCAGATTCATATTTCTATACTCCTGAAAAGATATCAATTAAAATTATTCTATCATATTCTCCGGCGTCGTCAATATGGGGGAAGATACAGGAGGACGGAAAAGATCAAAGGATCATATTGTGAAAGTCAGGAAAAATGTCTATACTTTAGTGTAGGCGATTTTCTATTCCGCAGAAAGATCCGCCGGGATCTTCTGCCGGATAGAAAAGATAAAAAGGAGTGTGAAGGAATATTACAATGAAAAAAAGGGGAATGAGACCTGTATCGGAACCGCAGATCAGGGAGGCGGTTGCCAATTTTAATTTTACAGGAAGACTGAAAGACTGCCGGCCCTTCGGAAGCGGCCATATCAACGACACCTATCTGCTTACCTTTGAGATGGGAGACCTGGGGGACAGGAGGGTCATCCTTCAGAGAATGAACCGGGAGATCTTTTTAAAACCGGTGGAGGTGATGGAGAATATCGCAGGGGTGACCGCCCATCTTCGGGAGAAGATTCTGGAGAACGGAGGAGACCCGGAGAGAGAGACCCTTAATATGATTCCGGCAAAGGACGGAAAAGCCTGTTATGCAGACTCCAAGGGAGAATACTGGAGAGCCTATAAATTTATCACGGACGCCAGATGCTACGACAGGGTGGAAAGACCGGAGGATTTTTATGAAGCTGCAGTTGCCTTCGGCAATTTCCAGAGACTCCTGGCAGATTATCCTGCAGACACTCTCCATGAGACCATTCAGGGGTTTCATGATACACGGGCAAGGCTTGAAGCCTTTAAACAGGCTGTCGCCCAGGATATATACGGCCGGGCAGCTTCTGCGGCCAGGGAGATCGAATTTATCCTTGCCCATGAAGAGACAGCCGGGGTGTTGGGAGAACTTCAGGAGAAGGGACAGCTTCCCCTGCGGGTGACCCATAATGACACCAAGCTCAACAATATCCTGATCGACAATACTACCCGGAAGGGGATCTGCGTTATTGATCTGGATACCGTAATGCCGGGACTTGCCGTGAATGACTTCGGAGACGCTATCCGGTTCGGGGCCAGCACGGCGGCAGAAGATGAAAAAGATCTGAGCAGAGTATCCTGCAGCATGGAGCTTTTTGAGATCTATGTAAAAGGCTTTCTCAGAGGCTGCGCAGGGAGCCTTACCCAAAAAGAGGTGGAGCTTCTTCCGATGGGGGCGAAGGTGATGACCTATGAAAGCGGAATGCGTTTCCTTACAGATTATCTTCAGGGCGACCATTACTTTAAGATCCATAGAAAAGAGCATAACCTGGACAGAGCAAGGACACAGCTCAAGCTGGTGGAAGATATGGAAGCAAAGCGGGAGATCATGGAGGAGATCGCAGGCAGATACGGGAATCTGTGAGGACACAGAAAAATTGTGCGTTTATAACGATAAAAAATAGGTTTAGACTAGATAATTTGGCAAAAATGTGTTATCTTAGATACGTATCCTTAGTAATCTACTTGATCTGCGGATTATTATTATTTTTCTTCAAAATACAGAGGGGGAAAATAACAGGAAAAACAAGGATAAAATTTCCGAATATTACTATAAGGAAGGTGAGTAGAGCAATTGGAAAATTATACGAAGTACAGGTTAAAAAACAATGATGAACTGGCATCTGTATTGGCCGATAAAGACAATCTGTTCATCATTGCCTGTAACAAGTGTTTCAAGGAATTTGAAACTGTGGACGAACCGGAATGCGCAGAGTTTGAAAAATTCGCCGCTGAGCAGGGGAAGACAGTTACAGGTACTGCGAGAGTTGATTTTTTATGCAACAAAATCCAGACAGAGAGAAAACTCCAGGATCTGATCCCGGAGGGTACGGAAAATGTTTTCGTGATCTCCTGCGGACTGGGGATCCAGACTGTGGCGGATCTGGCGGGGAAACCCGTATATGCGGCCAGTAATTCCCTGAATTACAGAGGCTATCACGGCATGGCGCTTACTCAGAAGAAGTGTGATGCATGCGCCCAGTGTTATCTGAATATAACCGGCGGCGTCTGTCCTATCGTCGACTGCTCCAAGAGCCTGGTCAACGGCCAGTGCGGCGGTGCGAAAAACGGAAAATGCGAAGTAGACAGCAGCAAAGACTGCGCCTGGGAGAAAATCTATCAGAGACTGGAAAAACAGGGCCGTCTTGAGGAATTCCTCCAGCAGCCGGTACAGCTGAGAGATTATTCCAAGATCAATTTCAAGTTTGTAAACGAGTATGTAAAAGCTATCCGGGCAGAACGTCTGGAAGGATACTACGGCGGAGTCCATCCTTTAGAGCGGAAGGAATATACAGAACATATGGCTCTGCAGAGATTCCCGGATCCGGAGGAAGTGGTGATTCCTCTGTCCATGCATGCAGGGGCCCCGGCCAATCCTGTAGTGCAGGTAGGGGACACGGTGAAAGTGGGACAGAAGATCGGAGAAGCTGCAGCCTTTATCAGCAGCCCCGTACATTCCAGCGTCAGCGGTACGGTAACGGCTATTGAAGAGCGGGGCCACGCTACCAGAGGAACCTGCCTGTCCGTAGTGATCAAGTCCGACGGAAAGAATACCCTCCATGAATCTGTGAAACCTCACAAGAGCCTGGAAGAGCTGACCTGTGACGAGATCGTGGAGATCGTAAAAGAAGCCGGTATCGTAGGTATGGGTGGCGCTGGTTTCCCAACATCTGTAAAATTAAAACCGGCCAAGCCGGTAGATACCATCCTTCTCAACGGCTGTGAGTGCGAGCCTCTTCTGACTGCGGACCACCGGGTGCTCCTGGAGTTTGCGGATGATGTGATCTATGGACTTCAGGCGATCCTCAAGGCAGTAGGCGCAGAGAAAGGCGTTATTGTGATCGAGGATAATAAGCCGGATGCGATCCAGCTTATGACTGAGAAAACAGCGGATCTGGATAATATAGAAGTGGTGACCGCCAAGACCAAATACCCACAGGGCGCTGAGAAGATGCTGATCAAGCGTGTGACCGGAAGAAAGGTTCCAAGCGGCGGCCTTCCTGCAGATGTAGGCTGCATTGTCAGCAATATCAGCACCACCAAAGCGATCGCCGATGCGATCCTGACCGGAATGCCTTTGATCGAGCGTGTAGTAACTGTGACCGGTGAGAGAGTGAAGAACCCGGGTAACTTTATCGTAAAGATCGGAACCAATACCAAAGATCTGATCGAGTACTGCGGCGGAGTGACAGGAGACGACGTTACCATCAAGGCCGGAGGCCCTATGATGGGATTCCTTCTTACCGATACAAACGTACCGATCATGAAAGGCTCCAACGGGATCATTGCCGTGGATACCGATCATACGGTGGAGCAGCCCTGTATCAAATGCGGCCGGTGTATGGACGTGTGTCCTATGGAACTGTCTCCTCTGTATTTTGCAAAATTTGCAGATGAGGAGAACTGGCAGGGTATGAAAGAGAAAAATGTTATGGATTGTATCGAGTGCAGATGCTGTGAGTATATCTGTTCCTCTAAGATCCCGTTAGTGACGAAGATCAAAGCCGGGAAAAATGCAGTAAGGGGGATGAAGTGATATGTTGATTACCCAGTTAAAACCCAGAGAAACCATCGAGGCCCTGACAGAAGGAAAAAAGGTTTTTATCATCAACTGCCACGGCTGCAAGGAAGTCCATTTTCCGGTAGAGGAAGCAGACGAGCTCCAGAAAGCATGGACTGCCCAGGGTAAGGTGACCGGTATCCTTACCACAGATTACATATGCAATCAGGAAAACATGGAGCTCCGTCTCCGGAAACATATGGAAGAGATCCAGGCCGCCGATGTGGTCCTTGTATTTTCCTGCGGCGTAGGCGTTCAGACCATAGCCGCTTATCTGGAAGAGAAAAAAGTGTGCGCAGCCTGCGATACCTGTCCGCTGCCGGGATTCCAGGGGGTGACTCCTCTGGAGTATAAATGCGATCAGTGCGGAGAGTGCTATCTGAACCTTACCGGCGGCATCTGTCCCATCACCGCCTGCTCCAAGAGCCTGGTCAACGGCCAGTGCGGCGGCGCCAAAAACGGCAGATGCGAGGTGGACAGCGACATGGAATGCGGCTGGGAGCGTATTTACAGACGGCTTGCCCAGATCGGACGTCTGGATGTCCTGAAATGTCCTACCCAGGTGCGGAATTTTGCAACAGACGATGATGTTTAAAAAGGAAAATGCAAAAATTTAGAGAATTAGGAGTAATGTATCATGAAGATTACGGAGTTATTTGAACGTGGCGAATTTGTAGTATCTGCGGAGGTGGGCCCCCCGAAAGGATTTCATGTAGAGCATCTGCTGGAAGAAGCAAAAACCTATTTAAGCGGTATCACCGCAGTAAATGTAACGGATAATCAATCCTCAGTTATGCGTCTGGGCTCTCTGGCTATGTGTAAGGCGCTGAAAGACAAGGGACTGACCCCTATTTATCAGCTGACCTGCCGTGACAGGAACCGTATCGCTCTGCAGTCTGACCTTTTAAGCGCAGCAATGTTCGGCATCGAGAACCTGCTGCTCCTTACCGGAGACCATACAAAGCTGGGAGACCATCCCCAGGCGAAACCGGTATTTGACCTGGATTCTGTTTCTCTGATCCACGCAGTGAAAAAACTGGAGGAAGGAGTGGATCTGGGCGGAAACGAGCTGATCGGAGAACCGCCGAAATTCGCAAAAGGCGCCGTGGTATCTCCCTGCAGCGATTCCGTTGACGCACAGCTTGCCAAGATGGAGAGAAAAGTAATGGCAGGAGCGGATTACTTCCAGACCCAGGCTGTTTTTGAGCCGGAGAAATTTATCAAATTTATGGAAAAGGCAAAACAGTTCGGAAAACCTGTACAGGTGGGTATCATCATTCCAAAATCCGCAGGAATGTGCAAATTCATGAACAACAATGTAGCCGGTGTTCATGTTCCGGAAGAGATGATCGAAGAGCTGAAGAAAGATAAAGAAAAGACCAAAGCCGGAATCACCGGCGTGGAGATCGCAGCCCGGATCATCAAAGAATGTAAGCCTTACTGCCAGGGTGTACATATCATGGCCCTTGGCTGGGAGTCCAAGGTACCGGATCTTCTGAAAGCCGCAGGAATCTGAGAAGGGATTCCTGCCTGCTGCAGAGGAATTTCTTAGAAAAAGAAGAGTGCTCTTGTCTATGAAGAAAGATTCACAGACAGAGCGCTCTTTTTTGGAAAAACTCGGGAAAGAGTGGTAGAGGAGGATAAAAAATGGGTTGTCTTGGAAATTTATTATGGTTTATTTTCGGCGGGGCTTTAAGCGGTTTGAGCTGGTGTCTGGCAGGCTGCCTGTGGTGCATTACTATTATCGGAATTCCTGTGGGAATGCAGTGCTTTAAGTTTGCGGGACTCAGCTTCTTTCCCTTTGGCAAAGAAGTACAGTACGGCGGCGGGGCAGGTTTTTTTCTCCTGAACATTCTCTGGCTGATCCTGTCCGGCCTGCCTCTGGCGATCGAACACTGCCTGCTGGGGATCCTGCTGTGCGTCACGATTATAGGAATCCCTTTCGGCCTCCAGCATTTTAAACTGGCGAAGCTGGCCCTGATGCCTTTTGGAGCGGAAGTTTATTAAAATCAGAAATCCCGCTTTTTCCTTGCAGAGTGTCTGCCGGAAAGAAACGGGATTTTTTGCGAGTCCGTAAACGGCGGACTATCGTTTGAAAAACTCTCTGATCTGGCCGGCAATGATCTTCATCAGCCGCTGCCTTGCTTCTACTGCCGC
>CALWSM010000064.1 GCA_944384185.1 uncultured Blautia sp.
TTCTCAGACAGGTTTTCAAGAAATATAGACGGAACATTACGTCCCCTAGATAAGAACTTAAGAAATATAATGCTTTGTGTGTATTGTAGCATGTATCATAAATACATTGCAAGAAACATATTTTTAAAAATGATTTAAGGGGATATTGCAGAACGTCCTGTCCTGCAATATCCCCTGTTTATCTATGACCGCCTCAGGACAGTCTTCCCTTAAAGTCCTCATACCCGAACCTCTTTACCAGCACCTTCTCCCCGTCTGCCTTCTCCCAGACAATATCCGGCAGAGGCATTCCGTTGAAGGTATTGGTCTTCACCATAGTATAAAGGGCCATATCCTCCAGGATGATCTGATCTCCCGGCTTTAAAGGCTCATCAAAAGAATAATCCCCGATCACATCTCCCGCCAGGCAGGTAGGTCCGGCAAGGCGGAAGGTATAGGCCTTCTCCCCCGGCTCTCCGCTTTTTCTCACCGGCGGGCGGTAGGGCATTTCCAGCACATCGGGCATATGGCAGGCTGCGGAAGTATCCAGTATGGCGATATCCAGATCATTGTGGACCACTTCCAGCACGGAAGAAACCAGCAGTCCTGCATTTAAGACCACCGCCTCCCCCGGCTCCAGGTAAACTTCCACATCATAGGTTTTCTTCAGCCGCCTTACCATGGCGATCAGTTTCTCTACATCATAGCCCTCTTTTGTGATATGGTGTCCCCCACCCAGGTTCAGCCACTTCATCTGATGCAGGTATTTCCCAAACTTTTCCTCAAAGGCCCGGATGGTGATCTCCAGGTCTTCTGCACCCTGCTCACAGAGGGTATGGAAGTGAAGGCCGTCCAGAAGGGGCAGGAGGCTTTCCTCAAAGTTCTCCAGAGTAGTTCCCAGCCTGGATCCCGGAGCGCAGGGATCGTAGATGGCGTGGCCTTCCTGGGTGGAGCACTGAGGATTGATCCGCAGGCCTATGGATTTCCCCGCTTTTTTTGCCCGTTCTCCGTAAAGGCGCACCTGTCTGGGGGAATTGAATACCAGATCATCTGCATACTCCAGGATTTCCTCAAACTCCTCTTCCCGGTAGGCTGGGGAAAATACATGGGTCTCTCCTCCGAAACACTCATGGCCCAGCCGGGCCTCATATAAGCCGCTGGCTGTGGTTCCCGCCAGATATTTCCGGATCAAAGGGTAGGCGTAAAACATGGAAAAGGCCTTCTGGGCCAGAAGGATCTTACATCCGGCCTCTTCCTCCACTCTTTTTAAGATTTCCAGATTGTGGAGCAGGCTTTTCTCCTCCACCAGAAAATAGGGGGTAGAAAAGCCTGCCTGTGTTTTCCCGCTCATTAATCCACCAGAACCGGATCGTAGCTTTCTCTCCACGGCAGCCCCCATTTGTTCAGGGCTTCCATAAAGGGATCCGGATCAAACTCTTCAATGTTATGGACTCCCGGTTTGTTCCACTTGCCGGTCATGATCATCATAGCGCCGATCATAGCCGGAACCCCTGTGGTATAGGCAACAGCCTGGGAGCCTACCTCTGCATAGCACTTCTCATGGTCGCAGATGTTATACAGATAATATTTTTTCTCTTTCCCGTCCTTCTTTCCCTGGAAAATACAGCCGATGTTGGTCTTTCCTTTGGTTCTCGGTCCCAGAGAAGCCGGGTCCGGAAGGACTGCCTTTAAGAACTGGAGAGGCACGATCTCTTTTCCCTCAAACATGATAGGCTCAATAGAGGTCATTCCTACATTTTCCAGACATTTTAAGTGAGTAAGATAGCTCTGTCCGAAGGTCATGAAGAAACGGATCCTCTTGATCCCCGGAATGTTCAGGGCCAGGCTTTCGATCTCCTCATGATGGAGCAGATACATATCCTTCTCTCCTACTTCTTCAAAATTATAAACTCTCTTGATCTCCATAGGCTTGGTCTCCACCCAGTGTCCGTCCTCCCAGTAGGAGCCGTTGGCGGAAACCTCCCGGATATTGATCTCCGGGTTAAAATTGGTGGCAAAAGGATAACCGTGATCCCCGCCGTTGCAGTCCAGGATATCGATATAGTTGATCTCGTCAAATTCATGCTTCAGGGCGTAGGCAGAAAAGACTCCTGTAACGCCCGGGTCAAAACCGCTTCCCAAAAGGGCGGTGATCCCGGCTTTTTCAAACCGTTCCCGGTAAGCCCACTGCCAGCTGTATTCAAATTTTGCCGTATCTTCCGGCTCATAATTGGCGGTATCCACATAGTGGGTCCTGGTAGCCAGACAGGCGTCCATAATGGTCAGATCCTGATAGGGCAGAGCCAGGTTCAGCACCACGTCCGGTTTTTCCCTGTTGATCAGTTCGATAAGTTCCTCCACATTGTCCGCATTTACCTGGGCAGTGGTGATCTTTGTCTTAGTGGTCCCCTGCAGTTTTTCCTTTAAAGCGTCGCACTTGGACACAGTCCTGCTGGCAATGCAGATCTCCTCAAATACCTCGCTGTTCTGGCAGCATTTGTGAATCGCTACCGAGGCTACGCCGCCGCAGCCGATGATCAATGCTTTTCCCATGATTTTTTTCCTCCAATTTCTTTTTTTGCCGGCAACTCCCGGCTGTTCTATTTGAAATCATTACAGATCTTTCCCTGATTCAATACCCGATTCCCTCACTTCTACTTTCCCAGCGCCAGGAGCATCTCCCGGACGATCTTGCAGGCTGCTGCGGTGGAAGCCCCGCTCTGGTCGTAGTGAGGGCTCAGCTCATTTACGTCGCAGGCCGCTACATTGGCCTTCCGGCAGACCAGAGTGGCGGCTTTGCGCAGCTCCTCAAAGGTTACTCCTCCCGGCTCCGGAGTTCCTGTTCCCGGAAATACGGAGGGATCCATCACGTCCAGATCCAGGGTAAAGTAAATGGGAACCTCTTTCAGCTGTTCCAGAGTTTCCTCAAGACCCTCAAAATCAAATTTCCTGGTTTTTACATGGTCTTTTCCCCAGTAAAATTCCTCCCGGTCTCCGGAGCGGATGCCAAACTGGTGAATGCGTCCGTCTCCAACAAGCTCCCAGCACCTTCTCAGCACACAGGCGTGGGAAAGCTTTGCTCCCAGATAGTCCCGGCGTAGATCTGCGTGGGCGTCAAAATGAATGATATGGATATCCGGAAAGTTCCTGACCGCTGCCCGGAAAGCTCCCAGGGTCACCAGATGCTCTCCTCCCAGCATAAAGGGAATCTTCCCATCCTTCAGAATCATTCCGGCCCGCTCTTCAATATCTGCCAGGGCCAGCTCTGTATTTCCAAAGCTAAGCTCCAGATCCCCGGAATCCATGATCCGGTAGTCTCTCAGATCCCGATCCTGATAAGGGCTGTAGCTTTCCAGTCCAAAGGATTCATGGCGGATAGCGCTGCTGCCAAACCTGGTTCCCGGTCTGAAAGAAGTACTGGAATCAAAAGGCGCACCGAAAAGTACGATATCCGCATCCTCATAATCTCTGTCACATTCCAGATAAGTCTCAACGTTTGTTCTCAACATCTTTCAATAACTCCTCTACGTATGCGGGGAGATAAAAAGCTCCCTTGTGCAGTGTGGTGGTATAATACCTGGTGGCGATCCCCCTGTCGTTCCACTCCTTTTCCCTGAGATTCCGAAGAGGATGATACTTCTTGGAGGCAAATCCAAAAAGCCAGTGTCCCGAAGGATACGTGGGAATATGGGCCTGATAAACCCGGCTTATAGGGAAGGATTCTGTTATATTTCTGTGGGCCCGCTGGCAGGCCAGGGCGTCCTCCTCGTAAAAAGGACTTTCATGCTGGTTTACCATGATCCCGTCTTCTTTCAGGGCTTTGTAACAGTTTCCGTAAAACTCCCTGGTAAACAGTCCCTCTCCCGGGCCGAAAGGATCTGTGGAATCCACAATGATCAGATCGTATTCGTCCTTACATCTTCGGATAAATTTCAGACCGTCCTCATAATGGATCTCTACCCGCTCATCCTCCAGGCGGCAGGCAGTCTTGGGCAGATATTTCTTACACACCTCCACCACCATCTCGTCGATCTCCACCAGGTCGATCCGCCGGATCTCCGGATAACGGACCAGTTCCCGGACAACGCCCCCGTCCCCGGCTCCGATGACCAGCACCTTCTCTACATGGGGGTGCACCGCCATGGGAATATGGGTGATCATCTCATGGTAGATAAACTCGTCCTTCTCCGTCAGCATCATATAGCCGTCCAGAGTCAGAAAGCGCCCGAACTCCGGGGACTCAAACACATCGATCCGCTGGAAATCACTGTGGCCGCTGTATAGCTGGCGATCCACCCGGATAGACAGCTTCACATTTTTTGTCTGTTTTTCAGAAAACCAAAAATCCATGTCTAGACTCCTTTCAGCACATTGAGACGGCGGATCTCCAGATCCTCCGCTCCTGTTAAAGTACATCCCTTTTCTCTGGCGTACTCAATATGTTCCCGTATCTCCTGTGTCACCCGTTCGCCCGGGGCCAGGATAGGGATTCCCGGAGGATAGCACATAACAAACTCTCCGGAGATCCGTCCCGGCGCATCACCAAGCTCTACCGTCTCTTTCTCCGCATAAAAAGCCTCCTGGGGAGATACCGCCACCTGGGGATCCACATATTCCTGGGGCATAAGGTCTACTTTTTCCTTGCCGAACCTTCTGGAGATCTCCGCAAGGGCGGACACCAGACGTTCGATATCCTGCTTTCTGTCTCCGATCGACAGATAAGCCAGGAAGTTTCCAAAGTCTCCGAATTCTATCTGGATATCGTACTCGTCCCGCAAAAGATCATAAACCTCGATCCCCGCCAGCCCTACGTCCAGAGTATGGACCGCCAGCTTGGTCACGTCAAAGTCATAGACGCTGTCTCCGTTGATCAGCTCTCTGCAGAAGGCGTAGTACCCTCCGATATCATTGATCTCCGCTCTGGCATATTTTGCATAACTCCTTACCTTTTCAAAGGTTTCTTTGCCTCTTAGAGCCAGATTTCTCCTGGAAATATCCAGGCTGGAAAGAAGGAGATAAGAACCGCTGGTGGTCTGGGTCAGGTTGATGATCTGCCGCACATATCCCTCGGACATGTTGGGACCCAGAAGGAGAAGGGAACTCTGGGTCAGGCTTCCCCCTGATTTGTGCATGGATACTGCCGCCATATCGGCTCCTGCTTCCATGGCGGATATGGGAAGCTGATCGGAAAAATAAAAATGCGTTCCATGAGCCTCGTCTGCCAGGCAATACATGCCATGCTGGTGGGCCAGCTCCGCAATGGTCCTGATATCGGAGCAGATCCCGTAATAGGTGGGATTATTCACCAACACCGCCTTAGCATCGGGATTTTCTTCAATAGCCTTCTTAACATCTTCTACCGCCATACCCAGGGGGATCCCCAGCCGGTCATTGCACTGGGGATTTACGTACACCGGCACAGCTCCGCAGAGCACCATAGCTCCGATCACACTTCTGTGAACGTTTCTTGGAAGAATGATCTTCTCCCCCCGTTTAGCCACGGAAAGGGCCATGGCCTGAACGGCAGAAGTCGTTCCTCCCACCATCAAAAAAGCATTTGCCGCTTTAAACGCCTCTGCCGCCAGCTCTTCTGCCTGGCGGATCACGGACACCGGGTGGCAGAGATTATCCAGAGGCTTCATAGAATTTACATCCATGCTCATGCACTTTTCCCCGAGAAGTCTGGCAAGTTCCGGATTTCCTCTCCCTCTCTTATGTCCAGGTACGTCAAAAGGCACCACCCTCATTTTTCTCAGTCTTTCCAATGCCTCGTAAATCGGGGCGTTTTCCTGGGATATTTCTCCCATATGCCCACCTCCTGCTCATACATAATTTCCCCGGAAGTTTTCAGTAAATATTCCGGCCGCTGAAAATTTCGATCATTTCCCGCCGCAGGCTGTTCATAATATCCAGCCGTTTTTTCGGCGGAAGCTCATATATGTCCGTGTTAAACAGATAGTTCTGGAGGTCGATCTCCTTCACCATCATCTTCGTATGGAAAATATTGGCCTCATATACATTGATATCCACTGCGTCGTATCGCTCCAGGGTACGGCTGTCGATGTAATCCTGGATAGATGTGACCTTGTGATCCATAAACAGTTTTTCCCCGTTCACGCTTCTGGTAAATCCCCGGACCCGGTAATCCATAGTAATGATATCTGAATCGAAAGAACCGATAAGATAATCCAGGGTGGAAAGAGGGGTGATCTCTCCGCAGGTAGCCACGTCGATATCTACCCGAAAGGTAGCCAGACAGGTCTCCGGATGATATTCCGGATAAGTGTGTACCGTCACATGGCTTTTATCCAGATGGGCCACCTGTGTGCTTCCCGCCGGGATCATAGACCCTTCTGCAATGAGCAGTGTAACGGAGGCTCCCTGGGGTTCATAATCCTGCTGGGCGATATTCAGCACCTGGGCCCCGATCATATCGGTAAGGGTGGTCAGTATGGTCCTGAGCCGGTCAGAATTGTACTGCTCGTCAATATAGGCAATATAATCCTTCTGCTCTCTGGCCGTCTTGGCGTAGCAGACGTCATAAATATTAAAGCTGAGGGCCTTTGTCAAATTATTAAATCCATACAATCTTAATTTCTCGCCCATATCAGGAACTCCTTTTTATAGAATATTTTATCGTATAGGAAGCTTCGTTCTCCGTACAGGAATAAAAAAACGCAGGTAATCTGCACCCCGGCACATTACTTGCGCGTCAATCTTTTCACATTCTTTTGAAGGTTCCCCCTTTGCAGGAACCTGCCGTAGAAAATGGAATCAAAAAACTCAGAGTCTATATAGCAAATATCTTACTTTTACTACTCTTATTGACCGTTTCACAAGTTGATGTGCACTTTTCTCATGCACTGGTTGTAAAGTTACCAACTTATAAAATTTACGCTTTTAACTCAATCAATAATGCAGCCCCTGCTGCTGTCGGCAGTTGACCCGGCTGTCCGTATGGCCTTAACCCAAAGGGTGGTCAAAAAATATTTGCATGGAACCTCTGTCGAACTTTGTATCCCATAGCTCTTTTACTATAAATGATTTTTCTGTCTTTGTCAATTCCCAGCCGGCAAATCCTTCATCTTTCTGCAAAAAACCTGCATATGGGGCCTTCTATTGCCGGCCGCATATGCAGGGCTTCCTGTATCAGGGATTTATATCTGTCAGGAATTTTTCATAACAACGCTTTCTACGGTGTCCGCCACATGTTCGCAGGCGTCCGCACATCTCTCCAGATAAATATAGATCTCTCTCCAGACAATGATATGCAGCGGATCCCTGCACTCTGTGTGGAGCTTCCGCATGCTCTTCATAAACAGGCGGTCTGAAGTCTCCTCCAGTTCATTGATCTCAATGATCAGCTCTTTCAGATTTTTGGAACGGCGGAAATCCGAAAATGCTTTCAAAAGGTCCCGGACCTTCTCGCAGCATTTGATCACCACATCGGTCATATCCAAGGCGTCTTCTTCGATCTCCTGGACATTTCCCATATAGATCCGCATTAACACATCTTCTACCTGGTCTGTCATGGTATCGATGTTCTGGCTTAACTCTACAATATCCTCCCTCTCGATAGGGGGAATAAACTCTTTTGCCAGACGGTCCAGCATCTCATGCTTCTTTCCATCCGCTCTGTGCTCGATCTCGTGGATCTCTTCCAGGTATTTTTCCAGCTCCTGGGGCCGGAAATCTCCCAGCACCCTGCGCAGCAGGCTGGCCGCCTGGCAGGCTTCTTCCGCACATGCCGTAAAATTATCAAAATAGTATGCATCCTGTTTTCTTGCCATGGTTTATCCTCCTAAAAAAGCATCATAAATATTTTTGCCATGATAAAGCTGATCAGCCCGCAGCCGGGGAAAGTAAAGATCCAGGTCAGCATCATATCCTTTACCACGCCGAAATTAATCGCTGACAGACGTTTTACCGCTCCAACGCCCATGATGGCGCTGGTCTTTGTATGGGTGGTAGATACGGGAATACCGGATACGCTGGCCAGCAGCAGACAGAAAGCTCCGGCCAGGTCGGCGGAAAATCCCTGGAATTTTTCCAGCTTTACCATATCCATTCCCACAGACTTGATGATCTTCTCGCCGCCTACGCTGGTGCCCACGCCCATAACCACAGAGCAAAGGATCATCAGCCACACCGGGATCATCATCCCTTCCACACTGTTCTGTCCATTGCAGAAGGCAACCCCCAGAAACAGAACGCCGATAAATTTCTGTCCGTCCTGGGCGCCATGCATAAAGCTCATAAAGGCTGCGCCGAAGATCTGTCCGCTCTGAAAAAAGGAATTGGTCCTTCTCCGGTCCATCCTTCCGCAGATCAGGGCAATGGCCTTACAGATCCCCCAGCCGATGGCAAATCCCAGGGCCAGGCTCAATACCAGACCGTAGAGGACTTTCACCCATTCGCTGAAATTAATACCGCCGATACCGCCCTGGACTGCGATCGCCGCTCCGGACAGGCCAGCGATCAGGCTGTGGCTTTCGCTGGTAGGGATACCGAATACGGAAGCCGCCACACTGTATACTACAATGGAAAACAGTGCGGCGCACAAAGCTACCAGAGCTTTCTCTGTTTCGCCGCCAAAGTCCACCATGTTACTGATGGTGGACGCTACCGAGCTGTTAATCTTGGTCATGACCAGTACGCCCAGAAAATTAAAGGCTGCACTCATCCAGATCGCATGCTTTACGTTCATGCTCCTGGTAGCCACGCAGGTGGCAATGGCGTTTGGCGCATCCGTCCATCCGTTTACAAAAATAACTCCCAGGGTCAAGGCCACAGTAATAAACAGTATGGGATTTGAGATGACCTCCTGGAAAAAATGGGAAAATGAAATATCCATATATGCTCCTCTTTCTCTCTTTTGTCTTTCATTTTTTATTTTGATGATCCTTTTTTCCAGCAAAAAATGACAGCCGGAAAACCATCTGAGCCGCATTCCATCGACACTCTTCTCTTTCTTTTTGTTTTCCTCCTGTCACTTAGATTTTACGTAGATTTAAACCAAATATAACATTCCCCTTTTCTATTGTCAACGGGTACTCTGTGCTTTTATTTTACCTGTATATTTCTTTTTCTTTCCCTTGCAGATCCTCAGGCATATTACACAAAAAAACCTGCTCCGCTCCAAACCTCTTAGAAGTTTTTCACGGAACAGGTTTCTGCCGGAAATCTGTTTCTCTGTTATCAGATCACTACGATGATCCCTCCGTCATTTGCATACATGGTGCTGACTCCCGCCGTATCCAGCAGGATCACGTCCTTTACAGGGATCCTTTTTAATATGGCTTCCTTTACGATCTCCGCCCTGGCCGGACAATTGCAATGGGTGATCCCCAGCACTTTATTTTTACTGTCCGCTGCGCCTTTCGCCACATAATCTACCATCTTTACCAGTGCTTTATTGATCCCCCTGGCCTGATCCAGCTGGGCGATGGTCCCTTCCGGGGTAGATCCCATCACCGGTTTGATCTTCAGGGCAGTGGCCACAAAAGCTTTCAGATTGCTGAGCCTGCCGTTCTTTCTCAGTGTCTCCAGATTTTCAAGGACAAAATATGTGTGCTGGGACGCAATATACCGATCCACAGTCTCTACCACATCCTCAAACTCCATACCTGCCTGTTCGCATTCTTCAATCTTCAGAGCGATCAGGGTCTCTCCAACTGAAGCAGAGCAGGAATCAAACACATGGATCTTTTTCTCCGGTTTACTTTCCAGCAGGAGATTTTTCCCAAGCTCGGCGCTGTTATAGGAACCGCTGAGATTGGAGGAAAGGGTCACGGCATATACGTGCTCCGCCTCACAGTCAAAAGCCTCCCTGTATTTCTCCGGAGAAGGACAGGAGGACTTTGGACAGTTGGGACTGTCTGCGACCTTTTTCAGAAAATAGGCCTGGTCGAAAGTCTCGTCGTCCACAATATCCTCTCCGTCTACGGTCAACGTAAGAGGCGCCCTTTCAATATTTTCATCTGTCTTCCATCTTTCTAAAAGCTCTCCGCAGCTGTCTATAATAATTTTATAACTCATTTTTCACAACCTCTTTATGTAGTTTTTAATACTATGTTTTATCATAACACACCCACTTCTATTTGAAAAGGTTTTTCATGGAAAACTCTAGGATTTTTTTTACTTTTCGTTTATACTGTTATTGGTTCGGTCAAAAAAGTCTTCTTTTGAGGGCCGTCCTTCAAATTTATAGGAAATGAGGCCTGTATTTGTATGATTGCTGTAAAAATTCAGGATATTAAGGATTTCATGTCAAAGCTTCTGATCGGCAATGCTTTTGACTCTTTCTGGCTCAGCGAAGCCTCTGTGACTACTTCCGTGACCTACACTGTAGATGGAGTCCTGCATGAAGATTTTTTTGATACGGAGGAAACTCGGAAGCTACAGGAAGAAGGGCGGGACTACGCCCTGTGGAGAGATATGAAGCCATTTTTCTTTACGATCATAAAAGGAAAAAAGACCCCCCTCCATTTTAAGATCATATTCCGTCTTTCCAGAAACAACACCCAAAAGCTTCTTCAGGGCAGCGGTCTGTCCTATGGGATTGAAGAAATTTTCGGCCTGTTTTTAAACTTTCAATATGACGGGGCTTCTCTCACCTGCACTACAGGCACATCCCTGAAGACTTTTACTCTGGACAAGTCCCTGGACCATGCCTGGGACGAGCTTGTCCTGAAATATTTCAAACAGCAGCAGATTCTCTGGGAATCTGTATAAAACGGAGGTTATAATTATGATCCAGGATCTTGGCAGCCACTGCTATCACAACGAATATCATCCGGTGCCTCCCAAAGGCAGGGACTGTATCCTTTTCTTTCAGGGCCGGAAAGCATTGGTGAAGGTCACCGGAGACAGTTTTTCTTTCCCTGACTTTCAGTATACCGGAGAATATTATCCCCAGATCTATACATCTTATACCTATTTATTCTCCATTGACCAGGTAAATTATTATCTTATCCGGGAGGAAGCTCTGGACAGGCTCCCCGGATATACTATGGAAGACATTATCATTTTCCGGAACCTGGGTCCCCAGGTAAACGGTTTCGCCCTGATCACCGGTTATCAGCTCCATAACTGGTATGAAAGCCGGAAATTCTGCGGAAAATGCGGCCTTCCCCTGGTACCTGACGCCAGAGAAAGGATGATGTACTGCCCCCACTGCAAAAATACCGAGTACCCCAAGATCTCTCCAGCGGTGATCGTAGGCGTGCGAAACGGCAACCGGCTGCTGATGTCGAAATATGCCGGCGGCACGGCAAGGCGTTATGCATTGATCGCAGGCTTTGCAGAGATCGGGGAAACCCTGGAAGAGACGGTAAAACGGGAAGTAATGGAAGAAGTGGGACTGAAGGTAAAAAATATCGAATACTATAAAAGCCAGCCCTGGTCTTTGTCCAGCAGCCTGCTGATGGGCTTTTACTGCGACCTGGAGGGCAGTGATCAGATCGTCCTGGAAGAAGACGAGCTGTCCGAGGCCCAGTGGTTTGAAAGAGAGGAGATCCCCTATGACGACTATGACGTGAGCCTGACCAGAGAGATGATGATCCGCTTTAAGAAAGGACTGGCCTGAAGGGCAGCCAAAACCGCCTGCAGGATCCGGTGCTTTTAAAAGCCGGTTCCTGCAGGCGGTTTTTTATAAGACTTATTACTGAGCCAGCTTCAGCATGATCGCATTGCTTCTGGCTACAAATTTTGTCATTTCTTCAGGAGTGAGCTGTCT
>CALWSM010000065.1 GCA_944384185.1 uncultured Blautia sp.
TTTAAGGCTGTCTCTAGCAAAGGTCTGTAGCAGACCGGCAGATGCCGGATTCCCCATGCTCCTCCCTGTTCTTTAGATAGAACCTCTCCCTGAGAAGCGGCCGCCAGCCCCCGTGCCAGGTTTAACACATAATACACCGGATCCTCTCCTATCCTCTCCAGGGAATCCCGGACATCTCTCCAGATACTGTCCAGGTAACAGGAATGGGGTACCTCATCAAACACTTCTTCTTTCGGCGGTCCATAAAGAGTGATCCCTGCTTTATTGATCACTGTAAAATGCCCTGCCAGATCAGGATCCCTGCCATTCATGCTCCGGCAGTACTCTTCCGGATCTTCTGCAGCCTCTTGTCTGTGAAGTTCCGAATAATGCAGCACATAGGGAGTAGGATAAACAAAATTTTTACAGTATTTTTCTTCCACAATACTCATCTCAATTCCCTTTTCAGGAACCGGTTCCTGATTTAGGAGAAAGTTGATGATCCGGATTTTTTCCGGCAATGCCGGCTCCTGTTTGACGACTGCAATAAAATCAATGTCGCTTCTTTCCCATTGGAAACAGTGAAAGGCCAGAGAGCCGTGAAGATAGATTCCTGTAAGATTCTCGGACAGTATATCTATATACTGATGCCGGATATCTTCCAGACATTTTTTAATCTTTATTTCTTCAGAAAAAATACTTCTCCCCCGCTTTCAGCTTTTCTCCAAACTGGTCATAAAAATCTTCGGTAAAATCCCAGGGTGCCAGGAAGAAATTCTTCAGGATATACATGGATACATTTTTGGCTTCCTCCGGATTCTGGAACTGTCCCAGGATTTTTTCCACTTTCTTTAAAAAGCCGTGCCAGGACAGAACATAGGCCTCGTATTTTTTCAGATCCGGAGTATCCAGCCATTTACTTACTTTTACTTTGGTTTTGGGTTGTTTCGGGCATTCATGGACCTGGAGAAAGTAATGAAATCCATTCTCTTCATAGATCCGGCCCAGAGGAAACATCCGGCAGAATCCCGGCCGGTAGGGATGAATACTGCACCTTCCTTCCGGACTTAGAAAGCTGCACCGCTCTCCCTCTCCGGCCATTTTCAGATTCGGAAGTATGATCCCGTCCACCACGTTCAGTTCCATGGCATAGGTCAGAAGCTCCTGAAAGCTCTGACCAAGCCCTGCTTCCAGGCGGAATACATCATAGGGATCCAGGACTACCGATTTCCCCATCTCTTTGCAGCAGTCGCAGCATCCCCGGCAGTCATCGCAGCCGGCCTTTACCATATCCCTTGCCGTATACAGCTTCCCGTCGGAAACTTCCGCCAGATCGATCTCTCTTAACATATATGGATTCTCCTCTGTACTAATATTCTGTCCGGATCTCCTCCCTGGAGATCCCGTAAATCTTCATAAACTCTTCCAGATCTTTTTCACTGCGGATACAGCAGATGTCCTGAAATTTTCCGGTTTCCCGGTCTTTAAATCCGGCTGTCTTTTCTCCTGTACAGATACTGGAACGTATGACCGGGATCTGTCTGTCCCGGTCAAAGGACAGCCGCTTTTCTTTTTTCTTAAAAAACATATTCCATTTCCTCACAAAACTCAAGCTCTGTATTTCCAGTAATACAGCCCCTCTGTTTCCACCACTCTGTCCAGCAGCTCACGCAGAGATTTGCTTTCATTGTACACGGCAATGCTGAGAACGCCGCCTGTTATACAGATGACAGAATTTTCTTTTCCCAAAAGAATATCCACCTGTCCCTTTTTTCTCATAATGACACGCTTTAAGATCTTTACCAGAAGGTCGCATCGTTTCTCTTTCAGCCAGCCGTTTCTTTTGGGCTTTAAAGGAGGATATTCTTCTACATAGACTTCAAAAGGATAATAACAGATCACTTTTAAAATAATGGCAATGGCTTTCTCGCAAAACTCCTGAAGCTGTTTATCCTGAAGAAAATAGCTCTCCACCTCTTCAAAAATACTGCTGCCCTGCTCTGCCACATGGGACGGAAGGAAATCGATCACCCGGTAATCTTCTGAAAACAGAGCATTTAATTTATCACTTCTTTTTATTCTGCTCATAGGTCTCTTCCTCCTCCATACTTGCTAAAAACATTTCGTAAAAATCGTCTTCCCCTTCCAGCTTGGGAGAATTCTCCCCTCCGCCGTTGGTGCTTCTCTTCATCTCCGCATAAAATTCTTCTCCTGCAGTGACAAGTTCCATCTCATAGATCTCATACCCCAATTCCCGGCATTTCCTGCAGAAAGCCCCCAATGGATTCTCTGCTTTTCGAGTCTCCAGAAGCTCCTTCCTGACTTTTTCATCCCTCATAGCCTGTCTCTGGAGTTTATCCAATAATTCAATCGTATTCATATCCTCCGCTCCCTTCCTGCTGTGCAGACGCCATACCCTGTCCTTAAAAATCTGTTTTTCCACTTTGGTATATTATATAACACGCCTGCAAAAATTCCTAGTAAAAATGCAGCGTCCAAAGAAGTCTTTTGGTTCTTCCCTGAACACTGCATTTCATAATGGTTGAAATCCTCATATCTTTATCCGGAACATTCGTAAACATACAATTCATGAAGCGCCCGGGTGGCGCAGATATATTCCGCCTGGATAAGCAGAGGCGTCTTTTTCTTTCTGGCCAGCACAAATACCTGGTCGAATTCCAGGCCCTTTGCCAGATAAAAGGTGGTGACCGTCAGTCCTTTTTTGAAAGAGGAACTGTTTCTGTCCACATAAGAAGCCTGTATTCCCTTTTCCTTCAGGTATTCGTAAGCCTGCAGAGCTTCCTCCTCGCTCATAGCCAGCAGGGCGGCGGTCTCATAGCCCCGGGATCCCAGGTTCAGTTTCCTGCCAAGCTCCTCTGCAGCAGCCTCTTTTCCGGCCAGCGCTTTCTCCTCCACTTCTTTTCCGTGGCGCTGGAAGATCTCCATATCCCGGATCCCGGCAGTCCGGTTGGCATATTCTGCGATCTCCACCGTATTCCGGTAGCTTTTGTTCAGAATAATCTTCCGCATATCCTTTCCGAAAATCCCCGGCAGAAATTCCAGGACGTCGCAGGTCCGCTCTTCCATAGTCTGAGCCCGGTCTCCCAGTATGGTCATCTGGCAGTGAAACATCTGCCGGAGGATCCGATACTGAAGGTAAGAATAATCCTGCATCTCATCAATGACCAGATGTTTGATGTTTTTATGATCCCGAACCCGGCACAGCCTGTATTTCAGATACAGGAGAGGGTAAACGTCCTCGTAGGCCAGCACCCGCTTTTCCTGAGGCACATCGGGGAGCCCGGGATAGCCGTTTTCTTCCAGGAATTTATTATAGATCTTATATAAATCCCTGGTAACATAAAGCTTCTGAAACTTTCTGGAAACCGTATCCAGATCTTCTTCAGAAAGGGTACAGTCATGAAGGGTCTCGTACTCATCTATAAAGTATTCCATCACAGCATCCATCCTGGACAGAAGGGGAATATCCTGGAACTTAAAATAAAACAGATGGATCAGCTCATTTTCTGTAAGCCTGAATCCTCGGAACTCTACATCCTGAAACGCCATCAGCTCATCTTCCAGAAAAGCCAGAAATCCCTCCACCTGAGACACAAAAGCTTCCGACTGTTTTTCTTCCAGCCGTTCCTTCTGCTCCTCGGTGATCCCCTGCAATTCCTCTTCGATCTCATCATACCGGTCATGACAGTCTCTCACCGTATCCCGCAGCTCCCGGTAGGCAAAAAGGTCAAAGCTCATTTCCCGGATATTTTCCTCTCCCAGCTCCGGAAGGATATGGGAGATATAGTCTGAAAACACACTGTTTGGGGACAGGATCAGAATATCCGAGGATTTCAGATTTTTCCGGTCATGATACAGCAGATAGGCGATCCGGTGGAGAGCGATGGAAGTCTTCCCGCTCCCGGCAGAGCCCTGGATCACCAGGATCCTGTCTTTCGTATTCCGGATAATGGCATTCTGCTCCTTCTGGATCGTCCGTACAATGTTTTTCAGCTGTACGTCTCCATTCCCGCCCAGTTCTGCCTTCAGGATCTCGTCATCGATCTTCATATCGCTCTGAAATTCATAGATCATCCGGCCGCCCCGGATCTTATACTGCCATTTGGAAGTGATCTCCCCTTCCATAAGGCCAAGAGGCGCCTTATAGGAAGCCGGTCCCTTATCAAAGTCATAAAACAGACCGCTCACCGGCGCCCGCCAGTCATAGATCAGCGGCATATGCCCTGCTTTCTGAGAAAAGTTCCCGATCCCTATATAAAATTTTTCTGCCTCTTCTTCCCCCTCATAGCGGAAATCCACTCTTCCGAAAAAAGGAGAATCCAGCATTTTCTCCAGCCTGTGAAGATAGGCCTGCTGTTCCTGGTTTGCATTCACCTGATGGAGAAGGGCCTGCTGATTGTCGTAGTCTTCATATCCGTACTGGTCCATTTCTGTATAATTTTCCCAGTAATACTCATGCATCCCCTCAATATCCTTCTGTCCCCGGGATATGCTTTCCTTTACCTCGCCGATCCTCTCCTTCAGCAGTCCGGCTACTTTTTCTAAATATCTTTTTCCTTCGCTCATAGAATCATTTTAAAAAGGTCTTATAATCTTCATAGTTCTTAGCCAGCAGTTCCGGCGTATTCAGCCCGTAAGGGCATTTTTCCATGCACTGGCCGCAGTGTCTGCAGTCTTCGATCTTTTTCATCTTCGCCTGCCCTTCCGGGGAAAGCCAGTCCTGCTGGGGAGCCCGGCGGAGCAGCAGGCTTACTCTGGCGCAGTTATTGATCTCGATCCCTGCCGGACATGGCATACAGTAGCCGCAGCCCCTGCAGAAATCACCGGAAAGCTCTTCCCTGTCTTTATCCATCACAGCCTGAAGCTCCTCTGACAGTCTGGGGGGACAGACCTGATAAGAAAGGAATTCGTCCAGTTCCGACTCTCTCTGGATCCCCCAGATAGGAACCACATGAGAAAACGGAGGCTGATCCATATAGGCGTAGGCACAGGCGGAATTTTGGATCAATCCGCCGGAAAGAGCCTTCATGGCAATAAATCCCATATCTGCCTTCTTACACATCTCCACGATTTCCAGATCTGCCGGAGCGGCCAGATAAGAAAAAGGAAACTGAAGGGTCTCATAAAGCCCGGATTCTATGGCCTCCTTTGCTACGGCGATCCGGTGATTGGTAATGCCGATGTGACGGATCTTTCCCTGCTTTTTCGCTTCCAGGGCCGCCTCATAAAGGCCGCTCCCGTCGCCGGGCTTCGGGCAGAACGCCGGATTATGGAACTGATAGATATCAATATGATCGGTCCGGAGCATTTTCAGACTTTCCTCCAGATCCTTCCAGAAACCTTCTGCATTTTCCGCAGCGGTCTTGGTACTGATGACCAGTTTCTCCCGGATATAAGAAAAAGCTGCTCCCAGCTTCTCTTCACTGTCTGAATAAGCTCTGGCTGTATCAAAGTAATTGATCCCGTTATAAAAGGCTTTCTGAAGGAGATAGACTGCCTCCGCCTTGGAAATCCTCTGGATCGGCAGGGCGCCGAATCCGTTCTTGCTTACTTCAATGCCTGTTTTTCCTAAAATGACTTTCTCCATGATGTCTTCCTCCCGGCGGTTAATCTTCGTAATCCAGACATGCTCTCTCAATCGTATAAGGGCGCACATAAGTATCCGCTACTTTTACGTGTTCCGGATGAGAACCGTATACAGCGATGTCCTCTGCCTTTTCCAGGGTGGTTATCAGCGCCACGTCGTGGGTGGAAGAAGGGATCGGGTCTGTGACAAAATCCACCGTCAAAAGTCCCGGGACCTTCCCTACCAGGCCTTTCAGATTCTCTTCCATCGCTTTTTTTAATTCCGGCTTTCTGTTTTCTTCAATTTCCGGTTTAAATTTCCACATAACAATATGATGTACCATTTTATTCTCTCCAATCTTTTCTTTTTTCTAACATTTTATAATAGAAAAAAGGAACCTGTCAATCACAACCCGGACAGCTTCCTTTTCTCTTTCTCGGAATATCGAACTCTATCTTTGCAGATTTGTATCCTGGGATTTCATGACTTTTAAGATATCCGCCTCATTTACCACATTAAAATCATGCTGGATCATCAATTTCAACACACTGGCGGTAATGGAGAAATCTATGGTCTTCTGAGGATCAAATCCACGGGCCAGGCTGTGGAGAAGTCCGCCGGCAAAGGCGTCTCCCGCTCCTACGGCTTCCAGGCTGTGGACGGTATGGACCGGGCTTTCATAAAACTTCCCATCTTTCAGATAGATGCCCATCCAGTCTCCGTCTTCCACGGTGCGCATATTCCGAAGAACACTGGCCACCGCCTTACAGCCGGGATACTGCCGGAGGATCTCCCTCATCCCTTCTTTATAGGTATCGATCTGGTCGATCCCATGAGCCATATCCCCGTCAAAGGCATGGATCCCCAGAGTGGATTCAAAATCCTCGTCATTGGCAATACACAGAGTCACATAGTCCATCAGTTCCCTCATAACCTTCTGGGCCTTTTGGGTACTCCACATCTTTCCCCTGTAATTCAGGTCGCAGACCACTTCTATCGAATGGGCTTTACAGTATTTCAAGGCTTCCAGGACCGCATTCTCGATACCTTCGCTTACAGCCGGGGTCACTCCGGAGAAATAAAAGATATCCACGTCCTTTAAAAGCTTCTCCCAGTGAAACTCTTCCGGTGCAGCCTGGGCAAAAGAACTGTAGGCCCGGTCATACACCACATTCGTAGGCCGGATATCGGTTCCTTTTTCAAAGTAATAGATTCCCAGCCGTTCTCCTCCCTTCAGGATCCCTGAGGTATCCACCCCGAAGCGGCGGATCTCGTTGTGGGCAGCCAGTCCCACCGGATTGTCCGGCAGCTTTGTCACAAAGGCCGCCTGGTCATCCATCATAGCCAGAGAAACGGCCACATTAGCCTCGGCCCCTCCATAGCTGGCCTCAAAATCCTGTGCCTGAAGGATCCTCAGATTTTCCGGGGTCTTCAGCCGCAGCATGATCTCTCCAAAAGTCAGTATCTTCATCTTTGATGTCCTCCTGTTTCTTTTTAAAGCTCATAACCAGCATCTGCAGACGGGCTACTGGTAAAAATGGCGTCCGTATTTCTTTAACTCGTCCGTTAAAATAGCCTTGCTGCGTCCGTTTAGGGTAGAAGGATTTGCATAAAAGCCTCCGTTCTTTCCCAATACATTTACTTTTTCTCTTGCAAAAGCCCTCAGCCTTTCCTCGGAAGCCTCCGGGGCATTGGTCCAGGGTTCGTCCATAGCGCCGTTTAATACCAGCCGGTCGCCGAATTCTTTCTTTATGGCTGCAACGTCATTTACCGTCTGAGCGGGATTCCACATATCAACTCCGGCCTCGACCATATAAGGGATATACCTTTCTACTCTTCCGTCAGAATGCATATTAAAATAGGCGCCTCCTTCATGGGCGGCTTTCACGATTTTTTTCAGATTTGGAGCAATCAGACGTTCGAAGATCCTGGGCGGGATAAAGCCGTCTTTATTATAGCCCCAGTCGTCATGATAGCAGATCATCTCTACCCGGAAATACCTGGTCAGATTCCGGATGATCTTAATTTTGTGTTCAGTGAGAGCTTCAAAAAATTCCGCCACTTCCTCCTCATCTTCGATAAGTGCTTCCAGAGCCTTCTCCATTCCCAGCAGAGAATGAAGCCGTTCAAAGAGTCCTACCTGAAGCCACCAGTCAGACATACGGTTGTCGTCATAATATTTCTCGATCCCTTTGGCGCACTCCTCCCAGTCAAGAGCATCCAGATCCGGGAACTTTACCTTATCCTGCCAGCCTTCCATGCTATCCAGAGATTCGTCCCCAGGTTTTACGATGGTAGCCCCGATCCCCGGTTCAAAAGTCCAGATACAGCCGAACCAGTCCGGTCCGGTAAGATTGTCATAAGACCTTTCGCAGATAATATCCGGCGTGATGGGATAAGTGTCTCCTGCCATAGGCAGATATCTGGGGATTTTATGCTCCAAAAGCAGCTTCATGTTTTCTCTGGGAGAACAGGGAAGCTCTTCATCATAAGGCTTTGTTCCCAATGGCCCTGTCCGGAACCTTTCTCCGATCTCTTTTCCCGCTGTAGCCGATACCATATCCGCCAGCAATGGTATCATTCCATTATAAATCCGTTCTGCCATAAACCTGCACCCCTTTCTGTTATGAATATTGGATCTTGTTATCTTGTCTTCTATATTATACCACCAGGCAACGAGTCAAGTGAATATTTATATTCCTTTGACGCTTGTAATTTTACATTTTCTGAAATCCTTCCGGATCAAAATACTTTCTGTAAGAGGCCGGGGTAAAATCCATTTCTTTTTTAAAAGCCCGGATAAAATGGGAAGCACTGGAAAAGCCGCACTGCAGTCCGATACTTTCTATAGACAGTCCTGTTTCCATGATCAGTTCTCTGGCTTTCCGGATCCGAAAAGAGATAAGATATTGATGGGGTGAGCAGCCGGTCTGCTCCCGGAAGATCCTTGAAAAATGATATTTGCTTAAAGAGACTTTTTCCGCAATGTCTTCAACAGATAGCTCTTCCGTATAATGCTCCTGTATATAGTGGATCGCTTCTGCCACACAGGAGTCCATGGAAACCGGTTCTTTGGCCGCAAGGATCCCTAACAGATTATGGAGAAGCCAGGAAAGCCGGTGTTCTTCCGGCCGGGTTCCGGACAGTTCTTCCAGAATTTCCGCAAATACCGCTCCTGTGCCGGACTTATGATGAAAACAGGCTCCTGACTTTTCATAAAGGAGTTCCAGGTATTCCCGGGAACAGTTGCCTGTAAAATGAAAAAACTGAAAGGACACCTGGTTTTTTGCATAATAATGGTGGGCTTTCCTGCAGTCCAGAAGAACAATATCCCCCTCCTCCCCTTTAAAATCTTTCCCCTCATACGTAAAATACAGTTCCCCGGACAGAATACGGAAGGCCAGAAAAAGCTCCAGACCTTTTCTCCGGATCTGATAAGGGGGAACGCAGGTATATTCCCCTCCCCACAATACGCAGAACAAATGCTCCTTCGCAAAATCCGATGGGGAATAAAAATAAATCCCTTTTTTTCTCACGATCCCCTGTTCATTTGGTATCATGACTTTTTCCTGTATCTCTTCAATTCTCATAAAATCCTCCCGGTAAAAAACAAACACCGCACAAAATGTATATAATTCAGCATGTATGGTCAGTGCATAAATAAGGTATTTCGTATATTATACAGGATAACACAAGGTATTGAAAGCATAAAAATCACCGCACAAAATGATTATTATTCAGGAGAGGAGAATGTTTATGACATCAAAAGAACGGGTACAGGCAGCCTTTGCCCACAAGCAGCCGGATAAAGTTCCGGTAGATTTCGGAGGAATGAGCTGTTCCATGATCAACGCCGTTGTGCTTCATGATCTGCGGAATTATTACGGGCTGGAATACCGTCCCCCAAAGATCAACGATATGTCGACTATGACCGCTTATGTGGAACCGGACCTGGAAGAATGTCTGGGCTGCGATGTACAGCAGTTATATAATTACGGAGATACCTACGGACATATCAATACAGACTGGAAAGAATGGACCTATCACGGCATCACAGTCCTGATCCCCTGAAATGCCTCTGTGACTGACGACGGCCAGGGCGGTTACTATGTGTATCCGCAAGGGGATACCTCCTGCGCCCCCTCCGGACACATGCCTGCCAACGGATATTACTTTGACAATCTCACCCGTTCCCCGGAATTCGACGAGGATCACGCCGATCCGTCGGATAATGCGGAAGATTACATGCCTGTCACAGAGGAACAGATCGCCTATCACAAAAAAATCCTGGAAAATGTAAAAGGAGACATGCGGGCTATCCAGGTTGCCCCTGGATATTTCGGCCTTGGGGACGCCAATAATATCCCTGGGCCTAATCTGAAAAACCCCAAAGGGATCCGGAGTATCGAAGAATGGTATACGGCTCCTCTCCTTTATCCGGAATATGTAGAAGAGGTCTTTGAACGGGGGACTGATATTGCCATCCAGAACCTGAAAAAATACTGGGAAGCCTTCGGAAACGATATCGACGTTATGTTTATCTGCGGCACCGATTTCGGCACCCAGAGAGGCCCGATGATCAACCCGGAGACTTTTAAAGAGATCTATATGCCTTATTACAGAAAAATGAATGACTGGATCCATGAAAATACAACCTGGAAAACCTTAAAGCACTGCTGCGGAGGTATTTTCCCCATTCTTCCCTATCTTATCGAAGGGGGATTTGACGCTGTCAATCCGGTGCAGTGTTCCGCAGAGGGCATGGATCCGAAAAAGCTGAAAGAAACCTACGGAAAGGATATCCTCTTCTGGGGCGGCGGCGTAGACACCCAGAATATCCTGCCCTTCGGAAAACCGGAAGAGGTGCGGGAACAGGTATTAGAGCGTCTGGAAATCTTTTCCAAAGACGGAGGCTATATCTTTAACACCATCCACAATATCCAGGCAAATGTTCCTGTTGAAAATATTGTTGCCATGGTAGAGGCTGTGAAAGAATTTAACGGAGACCGGTGACAGAAAACGCCGCTGCTTTTCCCGTCAGTCCCAGACTGACCAAAAGCAGCGGTGTTCTTTTCTTTCATGAGTAAAGTCTCGACTGTGCTCTGGCACTTCACATACCCGGCCTTTTGCCCAGCTCCCAGAAAGCCACAGCACTGGCAGCAGCCACATTCAGAGAATCTACATTGTGAGACATGGGGATCCGGACTGTATAATCACAGTCTGCAATCGTGGAGGAGGCCAGGCCGTCTCCTTCTGTTCCCAGTATCACTGCCAGTTTTTCTTCTTTCATAAGAACCGGATCATCAATGGATACGGAATCTTCACTGAGAGCCATAGCCACAGTGCAGAATCCCAGACGACGGAGCTTTTCCAGCCCTGTATCCGGCCAGGCAAAACCGTCGTTAAAAAAAGTCCAGGGAATCTGAAACACCGTCCCCATACTGACTCTGGCCGCTCTCCTGTACAGCGGATTGCTGCAGCCAGGAGTAAGCAGGATACCGTCCATATGTAAAGCTGCGGCCGAACGGAAGATCGCCCCCACATTCGTAGGGTTCACAACATTTTCCAATATGACCAGCCTGTCCGCCTTCTGGCAAATTTCTTCCGGATCCGGCAGTTTCGGCCGCCTCATGGCACAGAGCATACCTCTGGTCAGCTTAAAACCGGTAAGCTGGGTCAGCACGTCAAATTCTGCTGTATACACCGGGACTTCCGGGCATCTTTCCAGCAGTTCCCTGGCCTGGGTCTCCAGATGCCTGTGTTCCACAAGAAAAGACAGCGGAACACAGCCGCTCTCTAAAGCCCGCTCGATCACTTTCGGGCTTTCTGCGATAAAGATCCCCTTTTCCGGTTCGTGACGGTTCAGAAGCTGATTCTCCGTAAGCCTGGCGTAGACGTCCAGTTCCGTGGCGTTAAAATCTGTGATTTCCATAATCTGTGCTATCATAGTTTATCCATGGCGTACACCATCTTCTCCTCCCTGATATGTTGTGTTTTTCCAGATTTGGCAGCTCCTAAAAGGAGCTGCCGCAGCCGTTTCGATACTTATCGAATTCCGGGTT
>CALWSM010000066.1 GCA_944384185.1 uncultured Blautia sp.
TTCAGAAGACCTGCGAATGCCTTTCCGTGACGGGCTTCGTCTCTTGCCATTTCATGAACGGTATCATGGATAGCGTCCAGGTTCGCTGCTTTTGCACGTTTAGCCAGGTCGAATTTACCGGCTGTAGCGCCGTTTTCAGCTTCTACACGCATCTCCAGGTTTTTCTTTGTGCTGTCTGTAACAACTTCGCCTAACAGCTCGGCAAATTTAGCTGCATGCTCAGCTTCTTCGTAAGCTGCTTTCTCCCAGTATAAACCGATCTCCGGATATCCTTCTCTGTGAGCTACTCTTGCCATAGCCAGGTACATGCCAACCTCTTTGCACTCGCCTTCATAGTTTGCTCTTAAGTCTTCCATGATGTCTTCGCTTGCGCCCTGAGCAACGCCTACTACATGTTCTGCAGCCCAGCTCATTTCTCCGGACTGTTCTGTGAACTTATCAGCAGGTGCTCCGCATACTGGACATTTCTCAGGAGCTGCATCGCCTTCATAAACATAACCGCATACATTACATACAAATTTCTTCATAACTTTGATCTCCTTTTCTTATTGAAATTTTATTAAATCTGGCTTTGCCAGGTTTTTACAAAAATTTAATAATAGTAATGATTACTATTTTCTTGAGCTTAATTTAACATACTAGAGGAAAATTGTCAACTACTTTTCTGTAAATTTTTTTCGTCCAGACAATTTTTACAGATACCGTAAAATGTTGTGGTGTAAGCAAGGATCTTCCCGTCAAAATTTTCAGAGGCTTTCCGGGCGATATAGTCCATATCTGCCATTTCGATATCCTGGATACAATGGCAGCAGGTACAGATGAAATGACTGTGGGGCCTGGTATTGCAGTCGAACCGGTCAGGTCCGTTCCCGGTGGAAATTTTGGTGATCTCCCCCAGCTCTACCAGGAGAGACAGATTTCTGTATACAGTGCCCAGACTGATATTGGGAAACTCTTCTTTTATCCCTGCGTATACGTTATCCGCAGTAGGATGCTGGTGACAGTTCCGGACATAGTCCCGGATACATTCCCGCTGTCTGCTGTACTTTAACATTGTCATAGGCGTTCTCTCCTTTCTGTCGCCGGAAAATTCGGAACGATCAATAATAGTAATTGTTACTGATATTAAGATAACATATTAGATCAAAATAGTCAAGTGTTTTTTTTCTTTTTATCTCACCTTGACAAATTTATAGAGAGAACGTATTCTTTAGTCATTCACAGAGGAAAAGATAAGGAAACGGGAAAAGAACGTAATAGATTAGGAGATCGGAAGATATGGCAAGCATTAAAGATGTGGCGAACCTGGCGGGAGTAGGTCTGGGAACTGCTTCCAGGGCTTTGTCAGGAAATGGATATGTAGCCCCTGAAACAAAAAGAAAAATTGAAGCTGCGGCAAGAAAGCTGGCTTATACCCCGAATGTTCTGGCGCAGAATCTTCTGAAGAACAGATCCGGGATCATCGGCATACTGGTTCCGGCACTGGATCACTGCTTTTATTCCAGGCTGGTCCAGCAGCTGGAGTCAGATCTGTATCAAAAAGGGTATAAGACCATGCTCTGCTGCACGGTAAGCGGAGAGCATGGAGAACAGGATTATCTGGATATGCTGGAAAATAATCTGGTAGACGGGATCATTACGGCAACCCATTCCTTTAATGACCAGGCGTATCTCAGGAGCAACCGGGTGATCGTATCCTTTGACAGAGACTTCGGGGGACATATCCCTATGGTAAGATCGGATCACCGGGAGGCCGGAAGGACAGCTGCGGAGCATTTTATAAAAAGAGGCTGCCGGAAGGTGCTGAGTATTTACGGCGAGGACGCCAGAGAAGGGCATATATCTGTAGGGATGGCCCATGAGGAGCTGAAATCCTGCCTGGAAGCTTCCGGGATCCGGGTTTTGGAGGAATATACCAGCCAGGACAGATTTCATATGGGATATTATATAGAAAGAGCGGGAGAATGTCTGGAAAAGTACGGGGATATAGACGGAGTATTTGCTTCGGATCCTTTAGCGGAAGCTTTTTTATGGGAAAGCCAGAGAAGAGGGAAGAGGATACCGGAGGAGCTGAAGATCATCAGCTATGACGGCACGGAAGAGACCGGAAATACATCTCCCCGGATCAGCGCCGTGGTACAGCAGATTGACAAAATTTCCGGCTGTCTTACAGATATTCTGACAAGAAGGATCCGGGGAGAAGAGATTATAGACGGTAAGATAACGGAAATTGTATGGCGTCAGGGCGAAACCTGCTGAAAAGGAAAGGCAGGGATTGACAAAGCATTTTGTAATCTTTATATTTAGGCTATGGAAAGGTTTCCACAAAACCGGAACAACCAAAGGATATATTTGTAAGAGCAGATGAGAAGGGAGAAAAGGATATGTCAATGGACAGACTGAAGAGTCTATATTACGGGCTCTACGGAGAAAACGGGATCACCAACTTTTTTTATGATCAACTGGTGGGCATTATGGAAAAGGCCAAGGCCGACAGAAGTCCCCAGCTGAAACGCCAGGACAAGAAGGGAAATTCCTGGTATCTGTCAGAGCAGATGGTGGGAATGATGCTGTACGTGGACAAATTCAGCGAGGATTTAAAAAAATTTGAGTCTAAAATAGACTACTTATGCGATCTGGGCGTGACTTATGTACATTTCATGCCTTTGCTCCAGCCAAGAGAAGGCCAGAACGACGGAGGATATGCGGTGGCTGATTATCTCAATGTGGATAAAAGGCTGGGCACCATGGATCAGCTGGAAAAGGTGGTTGGAAAATTAAAGAGAAAAGGGATCCGTACATGTATTGACTTTGTTTTGAACCATACGGCAAAAGAACATGAATGGGCGCAGAGGTCGAAGAAAAATGAGCCCGGTTATGAAGATATGTACTATATGTTTGACAATTACGGGATCCCCTCTGAGTATGAGAAGACATTGACAGAAGTATTTCCTTCCGTTGCTCCAAAGAACTTTACTTATTATGAAGATATCCATAAATATGTAATGACCAGATTTTATGAATTTCAGTGGGATCTGAACTATAAGAACCCTAATGTTTTCAATAAGATCGCAGAAGTCCTTCTTACTCTGGCTAACAAGGGAATTGACATTTTCCGTCTGGATGCGATCCCTTATATGTGGAAGGAGCTGGGCACTAATTCTATGAACCTTCCTCAGGTCCATACCCTTTTGAAAATGTATGAGATGATCGTAGAGGAAGTATGCCCCTCTGTGATCTTCCTGGGAGAGGCTATCGTTGAACCTCATGAGATCGTGAAATATTTTGGGACGCCTGAAGAAAAAGAATGCCATATCATGTATAATGCTTCTTTTATGGTGCTTCTGTGGAACTCTCTGGCTACAAGAGACGTAAGGCTGATGGAGAAATCCCTTGCCATTGACTACGGAACCCCTGAGGACGGAGTATGGATCAACTACGCCCGGTGCCACGACGATATCGGCTGGGGCTTTGAGACCGATATTATCCGGGAACTGGGCATGGATCCGGAAGCCCATAAACAGTTTATGATCCAGTTTATGGAAGGAAAATTCCCGGGAAGTTTTTCCAGAGGAGAGCTCTATGAGTTCAACCCTCAGACTCTGGACGCCAGGAACAGCGGCACGATGGCTTCTATGTGCGGTCTGGAAGAGGCTGTTGTGGAAAAAGACCGGTATAAGCTGGAGCTTTCTGTAAAGAGAATACTTCTCCTGAACAGTATGATCATCTCCTATACAGGGATCCCTCTTCTCTACAGCGGAGATGAGCTTGGACAGCTGAACTGGTGGGAATACAAACAAGACCCGGAGATCGTCCATGATTCCAGATGGCTCCACCGTCCTCCTATGGACTGGGAGAAGGCAGGGAACCGCCATGACCAGGGTACGGCAGAGGGGATTATCTTCAGCAGGATCAAAGAGATGATCGGGATCCGTAAGTCCCATGAGGTATTTTCCTCCACCCTCCATTCCATACCGGTGGATACCCGGAACAAAGCGGTATTTGGCTTCCATAAAGGAGACAGGATGCTGGTGCTGGCAAACTTCAGCGAAAGGGAGCAGGTTGTGGACTGCAATACGGTAAACTGGTTTGGACTGCCGGGAGAGCTCCACGATCTGATCCAGGGAAAAACCGTACGGCTGTGGGAAAATATCGTATTAGGACCCTATGAATATTTATGGCTGGTATAAGGCCGGGCTGAAAAATATAAAATCTCACCCTTGCATTTTTTAAAATAGTGTAGTAGTATAATTGTTATCGAGATATAGTTTTAAAAACTACATGATAAAATTATGAATACTAAGTATAGAAATGCAATATACTGTGTATAAAAATAAGGACAGGAGTGGTGAGTATGAAATTTAAGATTAAAGATCCGGGAAGTGCGATCACCCATTTTATCGGCTGCATTATGGCGGTCATAGCGGCGGCGCCTCTGCTGGTCAAGGCGGCCAGAGAACCGGGAAGCATCTATATGATCGCAATGAGTGTGTTTATCCTGAGTATGATCCTGCTTTACGCCGCAAGCACCATCTATCATACGGTAGATTCTACAGAGAAGGTAAACCGGCGTCTGCGTAAGATGGACCATATGATGATCTTTATCCTGATCGCAGGAAGTTATACGCCGGTGTGCCTGATCACCCTTGAAGGGAGGACCGGATATATTCTGTGTGCGGCAGTGTGGGCGGTGGCGCTTATCGGTATTATCGTGAAAGCCTGCTGGATCACTTGCCCGAAATGGTTTTCTTCGGTGATCTATATCGGCATGGGCTGGCTGTGCGTATTTGCTTTTGTGCCTATTGTGAAAGCTTTTTCACCGGCTGGTTTCGGCTGGCTTCTGGCCGGCGGTCTGATCTATACGGTGGGCGGCGTGATCTATGCCTTAAAGCTTCCGATCTTTAACTCAAAGCATAAGAATTTCGGCTCTCATGAGATATTTCATCTTTTTGTCATGGGAGGAAGCATCTGCCACTTTATTGTGATGTATTTCTTCGTTATGCCGGTAAACATGTGAATAACTTTTAAAAATGTGGATAAAAAAGCTCCTTTCGGAAGGTAATGTGGATTCCGAAAGGAGCTTTTTTACTGCGTTTGTCCCTGATCTTTAAATTTTTTCCGAAAGACCCTTGGGGTGGATCCTGTGTGCTTCTTAAAATAGTTGCAGAAGGAGGGAGCGTCTTTAAAACCGCAGGAAAAAGCGATCTCTGTAATGGTATAATCGGTGGAGCAGAGCATCTGGACAGCCATTCGGAGCCGGTGCCAGAGAAGATACTGCTTGGGAGAAGTATTTTCATGCTCCATAAAGATTCTGTACAGATAAGTCCTGTCTATGCCCACATGTCCGGCAACGTCAGAGATCCGGATATCGTAGCTGTAGTTGTGCTCGATGTATTCTTTGGCAGAACGGAAGTATTCATCAGAGTAGTCTCTGGTCTTTTCCATTGAGGAATCCGGCATAAAAGACAGAAGCAGGAGGAGATTTCCTATAGGCTCCAGCTGCCGGCCGTGAGACTGGGTAAAGGAAGCCAGGAGCCGCTCCATACAGCCCAGAAAGGCGGAAATATTGCTTCCGGGATTCTGGTAGACAAAAGACCGGGCGAAAACTGTCTGGGAAAGGATCTCCGGACAGGAGCTTCCGTCGAAACCGACCCAGGCGTAGGTCCAGGGATCTTCCTGGTCCGCCTGATAGTAGGTGGATTCCATAGGCGGTATGAGAAAGGCGTCTCCTCTTTTCAGGGAATAAGTCACGCCGCCTTTCTGAAATATGCCTTTTCCTTTTAATACGATATGTATGAGATAATGAGGACGGACGGCAGGGCCGAAATAATGTCCCGGCTGGCACTCTTCTTTGCCGCAAAAGTAGACGGTAAGGAAAGACTGGTCCGAGGCTGCTTTTTTTTCCATATCAATAAAAACTCCTTTTCGGGAAATCAGATGCAGAATCAAACATTCAACAATTTAACAATAATTTGTGTGAAAAAAAGATAGATTCTGTTTTGATTAAATTATATAATAAAAAATGGAGAACAGCAATGTATCAAAAAATAACGGAGAGCAAAAGAGACAGGCCATGAAACATTTCGGGCTGATCAGGGAATAAAAAAGGAGGAATAGAAGATGGCAATTACTTGCAGAGACAATGTGATCACATTGAAAACAAAAAATTCTATGTACCAGATGAAAGCGGACAAGGGATTCTTATTCCACACCTACTATGGTCCTAATGTGGGGGATACAGATATGTCCTATTTGTGCAGAACCATCGACAGAGGTTTTTCCGGGAATCCGGAAGGCGTGGATGACAGAGGTTTTTCCCTGGATACCCAGCTCCTGGAATATCCGGGATACGGCACCGGGGACTATAAGGACTACTGTCTGCGGGTGGTTTATCCGGACGGCAGCCAGGTAACTAACCTGAAATATATCGATCATGAGATCCTGGAGGGGAAATATGCCCTGGAAGGGCTTCCCGCCATGTATCAGGGCGATGAGAAGGCGGAAACCCTGAAGGTTACCCTGCGGGATATCCACAGACATGTGGAAGTGATCCTTTACTACGGCGTGTTTGAAAATCTGGATATTATTACAAGGGCGTGCAAGGTGATCAACCGGAGAGAAGAAAGCGTGCATCTGCGAAGAGCTTATTCCCTGTGCCTGGATTTCCATCAGAAGGATATGGACTTCATCCAGTTTTACGGACGCCACGCCATGGAACGTGTGATGGAAAGGAGTCCTTTGCATCACGGCGTCCAGGGAGTAGGAAGCAGAAGAGGATATTCCAGCCATCAGTATAATCCCTTTGTCATGCTGGCGAAACATGATACTACAGAGGATAGCGGCTGGTGCTGGGGATCCTGTTTTGTATACAGCGGGAATTTCCAGGCGGAGGCAGAGGTATCCCAGGCCAACAATACCCGCCTGACCATGGGGATCCATGACACCCAGTTTGATTTCCTTTTAGAGCCGGGAGAGTCCTTCACCGCTCCGGAGGTTATGCTCTCTTTTTCTTCAGAAGGCATGGGAAAACTGTCCAGAAATTATCACAAAGCCATCCGCCAGAATATCTGCCGGGGAAAATTCAAAAACGCCAGAAGGCCGATCCTGATCAATAACTGGGAGGCTACTTATTTTGATTTTAACACAGACAAGCTTCTGGAGATCGCCAGAGAAGCGAAAAAAGCAGGCATTGAAATGCTGGTCATGGACGACGGCTGGTTTGGAAAGAGAGACGATGACAACAGCGGGCTTGGAGACTGGGTAGTCAATGAAAGGAAGCTTCCGGGAGGTCTGAAGCGTCTGGTAGACGGGGTGAACGAGATCGGCCTGAAGTTCGGCATCTGGTTCGAGCCGGAAATGGTATCGGAAGACAGCGATCTTTACAGGGAGCATCCGGACTGGGCGCTGCATGTTCCCGGGCATTCTCTCACAAGAGGAAGAAACCAGCTGGTCCTGGATTTTTCCAGAGAAGATGTAAGACAGTATATCTTTGATAAAATGAGCCAGATCCTGGAAAGCGCCAATATTGAATATGTAAAATGGGACGCAAACCGCCATATGACAGACGTATGGTCTGCCATGCTGCCGGCTGAGAGACAGGGAGAGGTCTTCCACAGGTATATCCTGGGACTTTATGACTTCCTGGAGAAGATCACACAGAAATTCCCGGATGTGCTTTTTGAGGGCTGCAGCGGCGGCGGCGGAAGATTTGACGCCGGCATGATGTATTATCATCCCCAGATCTGGTGCAGCGACGACACAGACGCCATTGAGCGTCTGCGGATCCAGTATGGAACCTCCTTCGCTTATCCGGTATCTACGGTCGGCGCCCATGTATCGGTATGCCCGAACCATCAGACGGGAAGAACGGTATCCATGAAGACCCGGGGAGTGGTCGCCATGTCAGGTACCTTTGGCTATGAACTGGATATCACCAAGATGTCTGAGGAAGACAAGAGGGTGGTAAGGGAACAGATCGAAGAATTTAAGAAATACTATGACCTGATCCAGCAGGGGGATTATTACAGATTGTCCGACGACGGCACGAAGTCCAATTATGTGGCATGGCAGTTTGTCTCCCAGGATCAGAAGGAGTCTCTGGTAAATGTGATAGTCCTCCGCACCAAGGCAAATCCGCCTTTCCAGTTTGTTTATCCGAGAGGCCTTAAGGCGGAAGCCCTCTATCATGTAGAAGGAACGGAATTAAAGTTAACAGGGGCAGCTTTGATGAACGGCGGTTATCTCCTGCCGGTTGTAAGCGATGACTACGAGGCTGTACAGATTCATCTGGTTGAGTGTGACTGATCATGAGCGGACAAAAGAAAAAAGGGATTTCCAGAGAAGGACTGCTTCTGGTCGTGGTGGTGCTTTTCTGGTTTGCCCTGTATCTTCATATACCTTATCAGACCCCATTCCTTACAGCGGCGGGAGTGGCGGCCGGATTTACCGGAACGATCGTGGGAGCCTACGGCATCACCCAGCTGCTGTTCAGGCTTCCCCTGGGAGTCCTGGCGGATTACGCAGGCAGACATAAGATTTTTGTGGTGCTGGGTGCCGGGCTGGCAGGCCTTGCCTGCCTTGTGCGGATACTGGCTCCTAACGGTCCCGGATTTCTGGCGGCGAACCTGATCTCCGGGTGCGCAGCCTCCATGTGGATCGCCTATATGGTCCTTTATTCTAATTATTTTTCCAGAAAGGACCAGCAGAAGGCCACCAGCAAGGTGATCATGGCCTGTAATCTGGGCATGTGCCTGGCTTTTGTGTTCAGCTCCTGCTTTTATGAGAAAACAGGCATGGCCTTTTTGTGCGGGGCGGGGGTCCTGGCAGGGATCGCCGGCGTTATCGGAGGAATCTTTGTGAAAGAAGATCTGATCCCCATGAAAGGCAAAGGTGAGAGGCGCCCGGGTATTGGAACTTATCTTTCTGTGTGCGGGAATAAGAGGCTGATACTTTTTGCCCTTCTGGCTTTGATCCAGCAGGGGATCCAGATGGCAACGGCCATGTCCTTCACGACCCAGATCCTGGAAAATCTGGGAGCGTCGGCTTTGTTTATCGGCTGCGCTTCGATCTTTTATATGATCGCCGCAGTGGTTTCCGCCCAGTTTGCTTCCACCGATCTCTGTGAGAAAAAAGGAGCCGGATTTTATATTCCTCTGGTATTTTTCCTCACGGCGGTTTACTGTATCCTGGTGCCTGCCGTGGGAAATATTTATGGGATCTTTGTACTCCAGGCTTTTCCGGGTATGTCTACGGGGATCCTTCTCTCTTATCTTACTTCAGAGTCTATGAAAGAGATCCCCAGAGAGAAGAGTTCTACGGCTATGGGATTTTTTCAGGCGGTCTACGCAGTGGGGATGGCCTTTTTCCCCTGGGCGGTAGGGGTTCTGACGGAAAACTTTGATATAAACACAGGATATGACTTTCTGGCCTCGGCGGCCTTTGCGGGAACAGTAGTTTCTCTGGTCTACTACCGCAGGCGGCAGGATTGATACGCACAAATCTACATAAAAATGTAAGGATTCTCTGTTGAAGTTAGCAGAATGTAAGATTATAATAAAGAATATAATGCAAAGGAAACAACAGGGGGATCGTAAAGTGAAAGAAAATATTAAAGAGTTCAGGAAAATGAGAGATTTTTTGATCTGTATCGATTCTGACGGCTGTGTCATGGACACTATGGACGTGAAGCATATGCGGTGTTTCGGACCATGCCTGGTTTATGAGTGGGATCTGGGAGAGTACAGAGATGAGATCATCCGCCTCTGGAGAAAGGTAAATCTGTTAAGCGCTTCCAGAGGGATAAACCGTTTTCAGGGGCTGGCCCGGGTACTGGAGAATATCCACGAAAACTATATCTGTGTGGATGGGCTGGAGGAGTATCTGCGCTGGGTGGAATCCGCCCAGGAGCTTTCAGACAAAAGTTTGGAAGAGGCTTTTGAAAAAACAGGGAACAGCTGTATGAAAAAGGCGCTGGACTGGTCAAGGCTGGTGAACCAGTCCATGGCTATGGTGTCTGATACCAAGAAACCGCCTTTTGAGGGAACGGAAGATGCGCTGCGGCTTGCCAGGGAACAGGCGGATATCGTGATCCTTACCGCAGCGAACCGCCAGGAGATCAATAAGGAATGGGAGGTCTTTGAACTGGCCCAGTATACGGATCTTCTTATGGCCCAGGAAAGCGGCAAGAAGGAAGACTGCCTGAAAAGACTTCTGGAAGAAGGATATGAGAAGGACCATGTAATGATGGTGGGGGATTCCCCTACAGATCTGGTGGCGGCGCAGGCAGCGGGAGTTCTCTTCTACCCTATACTGGCCTACCAGGAAAGGGAAAGCTGGGAAAGCTTTCCGGATGCTCTGGAGCATTTTACAAAAGGAGAATATGGGGGAAGCTATCAGGAAGAAAGGATCAGGGAGTTTCAGGAAAATCTCCATATAGAAAATAAGTAAAATTATGAAAGAGAAAAATCTCCGTCATTTGAAGTGAAAATGACGGAGATTTTTTCAGGATGACGGAGATATAGATACCCTCAGTGTACAAGGGACCAAACGCCTTGTACACTGAGGGTACGGTTTGAGATAGAAAAATGTGTCAGAACGAAGGCTGATATCTTAGAAAGTATAATTTTCCTCGTTTTACAGATAATACATTTAGCGGAAATAAGACGGATAAATGTCAGAATGTAAAATGGAGGAATTTTTTATGAAGGCTACGGGAATTGTACGGAGAATCGACGATCTTGGAAGGGTGGTGATCCCAAAAGAGATCAGAAGAACACTGAGAATAAGAGAAAGCGATCCGTTGGAGATTTTTACAGACCGGGAAGGAGAGATCATTCTGAAAAAATATTCCCCTATCGGAGAACTGGGGGCTTTTTCCAGGGAATATGCCGAGGCCCTGGCTCAGGCCGCCGGGTGTCTGGTCTGCATTACGGATAGAGATCAGGTTATCGGAGCGGCGGGGAGCGGGTCAAAGGAATATATGGAGAAGAGGATTGACCGGGATCTGGAAGATATGATCTCTGAACGGAAGAATATGCGTATCACAGAGGGAGGTTATATACGGATTTTGGAGAATGATAAGGGCGAATACAGCTCTCAGGTGATCTATACCATTACCTGTGCAGGGGACGCCGTAGGAGCCGTAGTGATCCTGGATAAAACGGGAGAACGGAAGTTTTCAGAGACAGAAGAAAAGCTGGCTCAGGCTGCCGCTGGATTTCTGGGAAGACAAATGGAGCAGTAAAAAA
>CALWSM010000067.1 GCA_944384185.1 uncultured Blautia sp.
ATGATCGGACTCAGTGACGGGCATTTTACCAGGGTGTTTAAGGAAGAGTTTGGTATGACTTTTGTCCAGTATCTGACACAGTACAGGATCACACAAAGCAAGGAGCTGCTCCTTACGACTTCTGTGCCCATTGAACAGATCGCATATCGGGTAGGAATCAATAGCTACAGCTATTTTTGTACTTGCTTTAAGCGCCTATGCGGGATTTCACCGGGAGAATTCCGGAAGCAGAATCCATCTGAAGATCATAATATTGAAATGAAATGTCAAAATCAAGAATAACATTCCGGATAATGAACTGTTAATATGAACATAAAGGCATAGAAAAAAAGAGAAAAACAGGTAATTATACACAAAAATATATTTGGAGTTAACAAGGAGGTCATTATGTCATATTATCCAGATTTATTTAAACCGATCCATGTGAGAAACGCTTATATAAAAAACCGCATTGAGTCTGCGCCTATGTCGCCCAGCGGAGATGTACCTTTTTATACCAGAGAAGCTTATGAGATGTATAATTCTATCGCAAAGGGCGGAGCCGGCGTTGTGACATTGGGAGAAGCCGGAGTGCACAGTCTCACAGACCATGCGCATCCCACGATGCCTCACTTAGATGATGAGACGCTTCTTCCGTCTTTGATACAGACAGTTGATACCGTACATAAATGGGGCGCTCTGGCATCTATTGAGCTGACACATTCCGGCTGCCGGGCAAAAGGAGCATTCCTGGCAGAAGGCGGTTATGTGATCGGACCAAGCGCCATGGAAGCCAACCTGTACGGCGATCCGGTAATTGAGATGGATGAAGATATGATGAATACCATCGCAGACGCCTATGCCCAGGCTGCTTATATGGCAGAATTTGCAGGCTGTGATATTGTAAACATTCACGGCGGCCATGGATGGCTGATCAGCCAATTCCTTTCGGATCTGAACAACCATAGAACAGATAAATACGGCGGATCTATAGAAAATAAAGCACGTTTTCCACTGATGATCGTTGACCGTATCCGTCAGAAATGTCCGAACCTGATCCTGGAATTCCGTTTAAGCGGCGATGAAGAGACAGAGGGAGGCATTACGATTGACGAGACCGTAGAGTTTGCAAAAATGCTGGACGGTAAGGTAGATATTATCCATGTGTCTGCGGCAACCTTCCATGATACCAGCAGTTCAGCGAGAATGTTCCCTACCGTTTTCTACAAGAGAGGCTGTAATGTGGAAAATGCCGGGAAGGTAAAAGCCGTGGTGAAGAAATCGCTGGTGTCTGTAGTAGGCGGAATTAATGATCCTGCTTTTATGGAGGAAGTGATCCGCAGCGGTAAGGCAGACTTTGTAGTTGTAGGACGTCAGTTTATCGCAGATCCTAATTGGCCGAGGAAAGCAAAGGCAGGGAAAGCAGATGAGATCACGAAATGTATCCGCTGTGAAACCTGTATCAGCGCAGGATTTATCCCTCATGTGCCTTTCTCATCCGGTGTTCTGCGGTGCAGTGTAAACCCTGCATGGGGAAGGGAATATGAGAATACCCGTAAAGAAGAACCGGTTCCATATGCAAAGAAGGTACTGGTAGCAGGAGGAGGACCGGGAGGAATGGAAGCTGCGATCACAGCAGCACGCCGGGGCCACCATGTAATCCTCTGCGAGAAGGAGGACCATCTTGCAGGAAGCCTGGATTATGCAAAACAGATTTCCTTTAAGCAGGATATTGTACAGTTCCTGAAATCTATGGTGATCAATGTGCAGAGAACACCGAACCTGGAGCTGCGCCTGAATACGAAAGTTACAGATGAATTGATCGAAGCAGAAAAACCGGATACGCTGATCATCGCCTGCGGCGCAGAGCCGGTCATTCCGCCGATCCCGGGACTGGACAGGCCAATGGTGCACCATGTAACGGACATTTATAAGAAACATATTTCTGTAGGAAAGAAAGTAGTAGTCATCGGAGGCGGACTGGCAGGATGCGAGGAGGGCCTGGAACTGGCCTGGAAGGGACATGAGGTCTCTGTTGTGGAGATGAAGGACGGACTGGCAAAGGATGCTCCTTATATCCATTGGCGTCATCTGCTGGAGAAGATGGAAGGTGTAGTTACATCTTATTGTTCTGCAAAAGTATTATCAGTAGAAGATCAGGGGGTCAGGATTACAGATAAAGACGGCAGGGAACAGCTTCTGGAAGCGGATACCGTTCTGATTGCCGCCGGTATGAAGGGAACTCTGCCCCAGTATGAAAAATGGAATGATCTGGCGGAGGAAGTGATCTTTGTAGGCGACTGCCGGAAAGCTTCCAAGATTTTGGAGGCAATGCGTACCGGTTACTGCGCAGGACTTACGATTTAATTCTTTTGAACAGCGAGCCTGGCAGGCATCTATGCAGACATTGAGACCTTTGGCCCAAAGGTTGTTGAGAAAAATGTGATAGAGATGCCAACCATTTACGGGTGAACCGGTGAAGGAAAAGAAGAAATAAATCACTTGGAGTAGCAGTGGAGAGTCAAAGACCACCAGCACCCCTCTTGGGGCTGTGCCGGTGGTCTTTACTGTTGGAAATAAAGAAATCCGTAAAGCAGAGAAAAATCACTTGCTCAGGTCTTTCCAGTATTTCCAGAACTGACGGCCAAGTATCAGAAAAACAAAGAGATACAGGACAAACAGTATCCAGGATGCCCAGCTCAGCACATATCCCGCTGAGGAAGGATCTGTACTTTGGGTGTACAGGCTGGGAATGATCAGCAAAAAGAAAATCGCAATAAGGGGGATCATACGGGTGAAGAAAATCCTCTTTACCATTTCCAGTCTGGACTGGTCGTCACAGAAGATCTCTTCATTCCCGGACATTTCTGAAGCCGGTTTCCGGAAATAGCTGTAGCCGAAATAATCCTGGACATATTCCCAGCCGCAGTCCTTAAACATCTGGACATATTGTTCTTTGTGAGCGATCCCGTCGGGATTATAGTCTAACTGATATACCATGTCTTCAGGTTCACATTTTTCAAAGTGGTAGATTCCAAGTAAGGTGGCTTTTGTAAAGTGCCAGCCATTTAGGCCCTCCCGGCGGAGAAAGTCCTGCTCTTTTTCCCATTCTACAATAGAAAAGTACCGGAATTTTATCTTACGATCTTTCATTTTCACGCACCTCCATCATATTCTGATACAGCCGTTCTATCCGCTTCATTTCCAGGTCCAGGACCTGCCGTCCTAAATCCGTGATCTTGTAAATCTTTCGTTTTTCTTCTTCCCGTATGAACCGGATCAGACCGTTTTTTTCCATTTTGGAAAGGCTGCCGTAGAGTGTTCCGGGGCTTAACCGGATCTGTCCGCAGGTCAGGGCCTCCACTTTCTGGACAATGCCGTAGCCGTGGGATTCCTCCAGGAGACATAATAAGATATAGAAGCCTGTTTCGGTCATAGGCACATAAACCTTTTGGATATGGGAATTCATAGGTCTCACCTCGGCAATCTGTAAATATATTACACTACGATATATCGCACTGCGATGTTTTGATTTTAATATACCACCGGAATATATAGATGTCAACTGAAAATAGAAATTTTCTGATCTGTACAGTTGTTTTCCTGGACTGTTCCTGTATGGACAGAGCGGGAGATTTCCGATATACTGATTTTCAGACAGATAAATGGGAACAAGTTTCGGAAGCTTACCGGTTGAGAAGGAGGATGGATATGAATACAGAAGATTTTACCGTATATCGGAAGGTGGTACCCGAGGGGAAGCCGGAATACCGGGAGTTTCCGCCTTCTCTCCACCCGGATATCCGGAATGATCTGACGGTGGAAGTGGAATTTCCGGGATATGGACGAAAACAGTTTTTGAAAGCTCTGGGAGAGGTGGAGTTTCTTCCGGAAACAACAGAAGAAAGCCATGGAGGATAAGATGGATTTTTATAAAAGAGCCGCATTGGTACTGAAATGTATTCCGGCGGGAAAGGTGGCTACTTACGGGCAGATCGCTCTTCTTTGCGGCAAGCCGAAAAATTCCCGGCAGGTGGGATACGGTCTTGGCAGAAATCTTATGGGGGAGGATATCCCGGCCTATAGGGTGGTGAACGCCCAGGGGCTCCTGTCCGGGGCGGCTGCCTTTGAGACCTTTGATATGCAGAGGCTCCTTCTGGAACAGGAGGGGGTGGAGGTCCGGCTGACGAAGAAAGGCTGGAAAGTAGATCTGAGACGGTATCAGTGGAAAAATACCCTGGAAGAGGCGGAAGCTTTCCGGGAGGAATTTAAAAGATCAGGGTGCTGACAGGAAAGAGGAGAGAGAATGAAGATCACATGTATTGCTTTAGACTTAGACGGAACGGCCTTAACGCCCCGGGGAAGGATCAGCGGGAGGACCAGAGAAGCTATCGAGAAAGCTCTGGAAGCCGGGATCCAGGTTGTGGCGGCCAGCGGCCGGTCCCTGGATTCCCTGCCCGGGGATATTCTGGAAATCTCCGGGATCCGATACGGGATCACATCCAATGGGGCGGCGGTATACAGACTTTCCGACCGGAAATGCCTGTCACAGTGTAAGCTGACGAAAGAGTCGGTAAGAGAGATCCTGAAATACACAGAGGGGCAGGATACTGCTTTTGAGGCTTTTATCGAAGGGAAGCCCTATGCCCAGAGGGAGTATGTGGAGGATCCGGTAAGGTTCGGCGCTACGGAAAGAGCAATATCCTATATCCAGAGTACCAGAGAACCGGTGGAGGATATGACAGAGTTTATCTGCGGCCGTCAGGATATCCTGGATTGTCTGGACATTATAGTAAAAAGCGAGGAAAAGAAGCGGGAATTGTGGACAACTCTCCAGGAAAACGTAAAAGATGTGTATATCACCTCTTCGGTTCCCCAGCTTCTGGAAATTTCCCATAGAGATTCCGGAAAAGAAGCCGGGATCCGCTTCCTTCTGGACTATCTGGGGCTGGAGAGAGAAGGGCTGGCAGCCTTCGGGGACGGGGATAACGACCGGGAGATGCTCTCTTACGCCCGGATCGGCGTTGCTATGGGAAACGCTTCTGTGGAGTGCAAAAAGGCGGCGGACTGGATCGCACCATCCAATGCGGAAGACGGGGTGGCCTGGGGCATCGAAAAGCTGCTGGAGGAAACCCGGCGGGTGTTATAAAAATTTTATAGTTCCGTACTCGACAAAAGAGGGAAAAAAGATTAAAATTTTAATATAGATATAAAATAAGATGATGGGGGCAGTAAACTATATATGGATTTCAAATGTATATAGCTTTATACAGCCCCCTCTTAAAATTTTACAGCGGGAGGAAGGATGGCGGGTGAGAAAAAAAGCATTACATAAAGATATACGCCAGGAGATCAAACGGACGTTTCCCAGGTTCCTTTCCCTGTTTCTCATGTCGGCTTTAGGGGTTTCCTTTTTTTCAGGAGTAAGAGCCGCCATGCCGGATATGCTCAGTACCACGGACCGGTATCTGGACGGTACCGGACTGTTTGACCTTCAGGCGGTGAGTACCATGGGACTCCAGGAGGAAGATCTGGAGGCTGTGCTGGATACCAAAGGGGTGGAAGAGGCGGAACTGTCCTATTCGGCAGATGTTCTTTGTGACAGTGAAGGAGAGCAGTATGTGGTCCACCTTATGGCAAAGAGCGATATGGCCAGATGCCAGGTGGAAGAAGGAAGGCTGCCGGAAAAGGGCAATGAGATTTTTCTGGACACCGAGCTTGCCCGGGCTTTAGACTGCCGGATCGGAGACCGGATCACACTCTATGAGGAAGATCAGGAAGGGGATAAGCCGGAGGATCTGTCTTATGGGGAGTTTGAAGTGACTGGTATCGGAACCAGCCCTATGTATCTTTCCATAAACAGAGGCAGTGCTTCTGTGGGAAACGGACAGGTTACCGGATTTGCCGTGGTATTGCCGGAAGCCTTCGACATGGAAGTGTATACTTTGATGAACATACGGCTCCAGGGAGCCGGAGAACTGGAATGCTATTCCGATGAGTATAAGGATCTGATCAGTAACGTCCGGGAAAACCTGGAAGAGACGGCAGGAACCCAGTGTGAGTGGCGGTATGACCAGATTTACCAGGAAGCCCAGGCAGAGCTTGCCGACGCCAGGGCAGAACTGGAAGAGGGAAGAGCCACTGCCCAGCAGGAACTTTCTGACGCAAGAAAGGAGCTGGACGACGGCTGGGCCCAGGTGACAGACGGGGAAAAGCAGCTTGCCGACGGAAAACAGCAGATCGCAGATAATGAAGCAAAGCTGGAGCAGAGCCAGAAGGAAATTGATGACGCAAAAGCCCAGATGGAATCCGCCAGAACCCAGGCGGACGATGGGGCGGCCCAGATAAGCGCCGGGTGGGCGGAGATTGAAGCCAATGAAGCCCGGTTAAATGAAAGCGCACAGCTGCTGGAAGAGAAAAAGGCCCAGCTGGAAGCAGGGGCTGCCCAACTGGAAGCCGGAAAGGCAGAGCTGGCTTCCCAGGAAGAGCAGTTTCAGCAGGCCCAGCCGGAAGCGGAAGCTCAGATAGAAGCCGGAAAGACGCAGCTCCAGCAGATGGAAGGCGTATTAGAAACTCTGAGAACGGCAGTTTCCGATCAGGAGGCAGCCCTTGTCCAGATGGAAGGGCAGGCGGATATCCTTCAGGGACAGATTGATGAACTCTATGGCGCTCTGGAAGTTCCGGAAGAGCCGGAGAATCCGGATCAGGGAGAGGCTCCAGATGAGGGAGAAACCCCGGATCAGGGAGAAGCCCCGAATGAGGGAGAGAATCCGGATGAGGGAGAGGTCTTGGATCAAGGCGAGCTTCCGGATCAGGGACAGGTTCCGGATCAGGAAGGGATACAGGCCCAGATCAGTGAACTGGAGGGACAGAAAGCAGCTTTAGAGGAACAGATCCAGACGGTGAAGGCCTCTTTGGAGGAAACCAGAAACCAGCTGGTGCAGCAGGAAGAAGCGCTGACTCCTCTGATCCAGCAGATCCAGGCGGCCGTTGCGGAAGGGGAGAAACAGCTTGCTGATGGAAAAGCTCAGATAGAAGCGGCGAAAGAAAAGCTGGCGGAAAGCGAAGCTCAAATAAACGCCGGCAGGGAAGAGATCGCCAATGGAGAGGCCCAGATCGCAGCGGGCCGTGAAGAGCTGGAAGGGGCGAAAGCCCAGCTTCAGGCTGCCCAGGCAGAAGTGGACAGCGGCCAGGCCCAGATCGCAGCCCATGAACAGCAGATCGCTGAGGGAGAGGCCCAGATCGCCTCAGGCAGAGCCCAGCTTCAGGAGGCCAAGGATCAGCTCCCGGGCCAGGAGCAGGAGCTGGCGGACGCCAGAAAAGAACTGGAAGAGGGAGAAGCAGATTATCTGGAAGGCAAGGAAGAGGCCGAGGCGGAGATCGCAGACGGCGAACAGCAGATTGCTGAGGCCGAGGCGGAGATCGCAGACCTGGAACAGCCGGAGTGGTATCTGAACACCAGGGACGACGTTGTAGAGGACTATGGCGAGATGGAGGATAATGCAGCCCAGATCGGCGCCATCGGAAAGGTCTTTCCTCTGATGTTTTTCCTGGTGGCGGCGCTGGTAAGCCTTACCACAATGACCAGAATGGTGGAAGAGCAGAGAGGACATATCGGAACCATGAAAGCCCTGGGCTACCGAAAGGCAGACATTGCCATGAAGTACCTCTGGTATGCGGGCAGCGCCACTTTGGGAGGCGGCGCTGTGGGAATTGTCGTAGGGCAAAAGTTGTTCCCTTACATTATCCAGGTCAGCTATGGTATTATGTATGACTGTCTGCTTGATCCGGATATCCCATACCGTCCGGTCTTTGCAATCCAGGCCCTCCTGATCTCCTTTGCCTGTATCATGGCGGCTACGGGATTCTCCTGTATGAATGAGCTGCGGGAAAATCCGGCGGAGCTTATGCGTCCGGCGGCGCCAAAGGTAGGAAAGAGAGTTCTGCTGGAATATCTACCATTTATCTGGAAACGGCTGAACTTTACTGCAAAGTCTACATTCCGGAATATTTTCCGGTATAAAAAACGTCTGTTTATGACCATATTCGGAATTTCCGCAACCATGGCTCTTTTGGTCACAGGCTTTGGCCTGAGGGATTCCATCATAGATCTGGCGGATATCCAATATGATAATATCCAGCTTTATGACGCTATGATCACTTTCAGCGGTACACAGGAAGAGAAAGAAGAGCTGGGACAGTGGCTGGAGAATGAAAAAGACGTAGCGGCCTCTACTATGGTCCATATGGAGATGGTAGATGTGAGCACCGGAGAAGGAGACGGAGAAGTTTATCTCTGTGTTCCGGAAAATACAGAAGATTTTCAGACTATGACGGTGTTCCAGAACCGGGTCAGCCATGAAACCTATACCCTGGATGGGGAAGGGGCGCTTCTTACCGAGTGGATGGCGGATACCCTGGGAGTAAGTGAAGGGGATACGGTTACCCTAGAAGCCGAGGACGGAAGCAGCAGCCGGGAAGTACCGGTTCTGGGGATCGTGGAAAATTATATTATGAACTATATATACATGTCCCCGGACTACTATGAAGAGATTTATGGAGAGCCTGCAGAGTATGAAGTAATGTATGCAGAGTTTACCCCGGAAGGCAGGGAACAGGAGAAAGATCTGGGAGCAGAGATCCTCCGGCAGCCGGGGGTCTATAACGTAAGCTATACTTCTGATACCAAGAGAGAGATCAACGATATGCTCCAGGCTCTGGTGCTGGTGATCATTGTTCTGATCGTTACAGCGGCTCTTCTGGCCTTTGTGGTCCTGTATAACCTGAATAATGTCAATATCACGGAACGGCGGCGGGAGCTGGCGACTTTGAAGGTGCTGGGATTTTATGATACGGAAGTGGCCGCCTATGTGTACCATGAGAATATTATTCTTACCCTGATTGGCATTGTGGTGGGCGTAGGGCTGGGAACGATCCTGCATCAGTATATTATCCATACCATACGGGTGGATATGGTCATGTTCGGACAGCATGTGTCCCTGGTTAGTTTCCTGATCAGCGCCGTGCTTACCGCTGTGTTCTCCGCTTTTGTAAACTTCGTCATGTACTTTAAACTGAAGGAAATTGATATGGTGGAGTCACTGAAGAGCGTGGAATAAAATAAGGATCGGTAAAGGAACTGTGTATTAAAATATATGTTAGAGAGATCTATACATTTTATGGGAATTTGTCGGCATAGCTTTGCGGCTGCAGGCGCAGAGGGATGCAGACGGAGCAATAAAATGTATAGATCTTTTCGACTGCAAAACTGTGATTTTTTAAACCGACGGATCGTTTACATGGACATTTTTGGCGGCTGGATAGATAAAATTAAAAAGTTTTTCATGTCTGACAAGAAAAAGTTATTGTATTATACTTGTTTTTACGGATATAATAAAATAAGCAATAGATAATTCAGACTTTATCTTGAAAGGGGATATCTAAATGATCATCAGACCAGACTATGTCCAGGCAATTGCTCCATTTATCGATCAGCCGCTGGTAAAAATCCTTGCAGGTGTACGCAGGTGTGGCAAATCTACAATTTTTGAAATGCTTGTGGAGGAACTCAGGTGCCGGGGAATTCCAGATGACCACATTATCCGGAAGCGGTATACAGAAATGGATATCCCGGAAGATATTTCAGCAGCAGATATGTATAAAGAATTGCTGGAAAGTATTCAGGGAAAGGGGCGCTGTTACCTGTTTCTGGATGAAATCCAGGAAGTAAAAGGATGGGAACGATGCATCAATAGTCTTCTGGAGGGACAGAACGTGGATATTTATGTAACAGGTTCTAATTCCAGGCTGATGTCCAGCGAGATATCCACTTATCTGACAGGACGGTTTGTGTCTGTTCCTGTATATACCCTTTCCTTTAAAGAATATCTGGAATTCAAGAAAGGAGATCTTCGTCCTGAAAAAGAACTGCTGGAGGAATATATCCGTCTGGGTGGATTTCCTATCATTGCTTTGGGAAATTATGATGAACAGAGCGCCTACCAGATCGTAAATGGAATCTACTACACAGTAATCTTCAGAGATATTGTAAAGAGGCATCGGATCAGCCGGCAGGATCTTTTTGACCGTGTTGTGAAATATATCATTGAGAATATGGGGAAAACTTTTTCCGCCAGTTCTATCGCAAAGTTTTTGAAAAGCGAGCACCGTACAGTTTCTGTAGAGTCTATCTATAACTATCTGCGCTGGCTTGAGCAGGCGTTTATTATTTATCCCTGCCGCCGCTATGACATTCAGGGGAAAAATATCTTAAAGACGCAGGAAAAATACTATCTTGCAGATGTTACTTTGAAATACTGCCTTTTAGGCTATAACCGTAAAATGCTGGACGGCGTATTGGAGAACCTAGTGTTTCTGGAAATGAAACGCCGGGGATACCAGGTTTACATAGGAAAAAATGCTACAAAAGAAATTGATTTCATTGCTATCCGGCGGGATGAGAAGATCTATGTTCAGGTCTGTGTCCAGCTGCCGGAGAACTCAGACCGGGAAATCGGCAACCTGATGGAAATCCCGGATCATTATCCGAAATATGTGGTGACAACGAACAGCATGGATACAGGCATTGAAAATGGTATCCGGATCGTGCATTTATCAGATTTTCTGCTGGCGGAGAGGTGGTTTTAGATAACGAAAAAGAACCGGATAAAAAAATTGCAGCCGAGCTGATGGAGCTGGCCTTTCAGTAATAAGTGGGATATTGCGGAAAATATCTGCTCTGGTTATAATACAGATATGAAAATCACAGTAAAACAGCTGGAAAAAAGAAACAGAGAAAGGAACAGAACATGGAATTACTCATTATCCGGCATGGAGATCCGGATTATACAATAGATTCTCTGACCCCAAAGGGGTGGAAGGAAGCGGAGTATCTTTCTGAAAAACTGGTAAAAACGGACATTCAGCATTTTTATGTGTCCCCGCTTGGGAGGGCCAGAGATACAGCTTCCTGTACTTTGAAAAAATTAAACAGGGAAGCGGTGGTCTGCCCATGGCTCAGGGAATTTGACCCCAGGATCCACAGGCCGGACGTAACGGACAGGAAAATGATCGCATGGGACTGGCTGCCCCAGGACTGGACAAAGGTTCCGGAATTTTACGATTATGATAACTGGTGGAAAGCGGAGACATTTCAGGAGGCAGGTGTAAAAGCAGAGTATGACTGGGTAACGGAAAACTTTGACAGGCTTTTAGCAGAACACGGCTATGTACGGGAAGGCAATTATTACCGGGT
>CALWSM010000068.1 GCA_944384185.1 uncultured Blautia sp.
CTGATGGCGGCTATCATTGAGTGCGAGGCCGGAGGAGAGCCTTATGAAGGAAAGATCGGCGTGGGCGCCGTGGTCATGAACCGGGTGAGAAGCTCCCAGTTCCCAAATACGATTTCCGAGGTGATCTATCAGAGCGGCCAGTTTTCGCCGGTAGCCAGCGGAAAACTGGCGTCCGTGCTGAGCAGAGGCGCTAGACAGGACTGCTATGATGCGGCGAGAGATGTATTCGCTGGGGCGAATACAGTAGGAGACTGTCTCTTCTTCCATGCAGGAGGCGGAAATGGACTGACGATCGCCAATCAGACATTTTATTGATCGAAAGATATACGAAGAAATGCTACTGTTGTAGAGAAGATTATGAGGAATCGAAACGCCTCCCGGAACTTTTCGCCGGGAGGTATTCTTATTGGGAAAATATGTTTCAAATCTGTAAAAGATATGCAAGTTTTGTTAAATCCTCCAAGACAATCTTGTTATTTTCAGAATATTAAGATATAATAGAAACACCTATCAAAGCCGGTCTCTGCCTGGCGGCAGAGACATTCTTTCATATCTTCCATATGGAAGCTGCTTTGGGGAGTCAAAGACCCCGATGCAAGCATACGGGGCACCAAGCCAGCAGCGATGCAGGCATGCCCGCCTGGTGCGTTGCTCGCAGGAATAAAATAAGGAGAAGGTGGAAAAATGGAAGTAACGGCGGGAATGATCCCTATTATCTGGCTCATTATCCTGGCGGTTCTTGTGGTGATCGAGATCATTACTCTTGGTCTTACCACCATCTGGTTTGCAGGAGGAGCTCTGGCAGCTCTTGTGGTTTCCCTTCTGGGGGGACCTGTCTGGCTTCAGATCCTGCTGTTTTTTGCAGTCTCGGTAGTGCTGCTGGTATTTACCAGACCTCTGGCGGTAAGATATATGAATAAGAACCGGCAAAAGACCAATGTGGACAGCATACCCGGAAAAACAGGGGTGGTAACTGAGGCCATTGATAACCTGAAAGCAGAGGGTCAGGTAATGGTTGACGGCGCATCCTGGACGGCCCGTTCCAAAAACGGAGACAGGATCGAAGAAGGAAACGTAGTGAAGGTTCTGGCGGTGGAAGGCGTCAAACTGATCGTGGAGGTGGAAAAATAGTATGCCTGGAATTGTTGTAATAATTGTGTTAATCGTTTTGCTGCTGATCCTGGCAGCTTCCTGTATCAAGATCGTGCCTCAGGCTCATGCAATGATCATTGAGCGGCTGGGTATGTATCTGGCAACCTGGGGAACCGGGCTGCATATTAAAATCCCATTTATCGACCGGGTAGCCCGGAAGGTAAATTTGAAAGAGCAGGTTGTGGATTTCGCTCCTCAGCCGGTGATCACGAAAGATAACGTTACCATGCGGATCGACACGGTCGTATTTTTCCAGATCACAGATCCCAGACTGTTTACCTATGGCGTGGAAAATCCCATTATGGCGATTGAAAACCTGACGGCTACCACGCTCCGCAATATTATCGGCGATATGGAGCTGGACGCCACCCTGACTTCCAGGGAGATCATCAATACCAAGATGAGAGCTTCTCTGGACGTGGCCACGGATCCCTGGGGAATCAAGGTAAACCGCGTGGAACTGAAAAATATCATTCCTCCGGCGGCGATCCAGGAAGCCATGGAGAAGCAGATGAAGGCGGAACGTGAACGCCGGGAAGCAATTCTCCGGGCGGAAGGTGAGAAGAAGTCTACCATCCTTGTGGCGGAAGGTAAGAAAGAATCGGAGATCCTGGATGCAGAGGCGGAGAAACAGGCTACCATCCTCCGGGCAGAGGCAGAGAAGGAAAAGATGATCAAGGAAGCAGAAGGTAAGGCAGAAGCGATCCTGAAGGTTCAGCAGGCCAACGCAGACGGTATCCGCTTTATTAAAGATGCGGGAGCCGACCAGGCGGTGCTGACGCTGAAAAGCCTGGAAGCTTTCCAGAAGGCTGCAGACGGAAGAGCCACAAAGATCATCATCCCTTCGGAGATCCAGGGGATTGCCGGACTGGCGTCTTCTTTGAAGGAAGTTATCACGGAAGAGAAAAAATAAGAGATAAGGCCCACAGGTCTTTCACACAGAAAAAAGAGCAAAGAGGCTCCTGCAGAGAAGCAGGGCCTCTTTTTTCTTTCGGGCAGGGAGACAGAAAAATGATCTGCCCTATTGCCCTGGAAAGGAAAAGCATGGTATTATGGTAGGAAATTAGTGAAATGCCATAGAGTGATGAAGGCGCAGAGGATATTTGAGTAGATAAAAAGGGAGGAAGAGAGACATGGATTTAAAAGGACGGAATTTTCTTACACTGAAAGATTTTACAAAAGAAGAAATCGAGTATCTGATCGATCTGTCGGCAATGCTGAAGGAGAAGAAGAAAAAGGGAGAATCGGTAGATGTGCTCAGAGGAAAGAATATCGCTCTGATCTTTGAGAAAAACAGCACAAGAACCCGGTGCTCCTTTGAAGTGGCAGCCAGCGACCTGGGAATGGGAAGCACTTTCCTGGATCCCAAGAGTTCTCAGATCGGCAAGAAGGAAAGCATTAAGGATACGGCCAGAGTCCTGGGAAGGATCTATGACGGTATTGAATACAGGGGATTCGGACAGGAGATCGTGGAGGAGCTGGCCCGGTATGCGCAAGTTCCCGTGTGGAACGGCCTTACCAATGAGTACCACCCCACACAGATGCTGGCGGATCTTCTTACCATCAAAGAGCATCTGGGAAAGATCGAAGGTCTGAAGCTGGTATATCTGGGGGACGCCAGATATAATATGGGAAATTCCCTGATGATCCTCTGCGCCAAGATGGGCATGCACTTTGTGGCCTGTGCGCCGGAGAAATATTTCCCCGCTCAGGAGCTGGTGGAGCAGTGCAAAGGTTATGCCCGGGAATCCGGAGGGACCATTACCCTTACGGAAGACGTGAAGGAAGGCACCAGGGGCGCCGATGTGGTCTGCACAGACGTGTGGGTATCTATGGGCGAGCCTGACGAAGTGTGGGAGGAAAGGATCCGGGAGCTGTCTCCTTACAAGGTTACAAAAGCCGTTATGGAAAATGCAGGAAGCCAGGCTATCTTCCTTCACTGCCTGCCATCTTTCCACGATCTGGATACCGAGATCGGAAAGACCATGGGAGAAAAGTACGGCATTACAGAGATGGAAGTTACAGACGAGGTCTTTGAATCTCCCCGGTCTGTAGTATTTGACGAGGCAGAAAACCGGATGCATACCATCAAAGCTGTGATGGCTGCGACTTTGGGAGCAGAGTTTTCATGAGTAAAGAAGAGAAGCAGTATTTCCCTGCCGGGCAGTTTCAGGAATGTCTGAGGACGAAAAGGATCGCCCGGCAGGTTCTGTGGAAGGAAGAAACAGATTCTACCAATCATTGGGCAAGAGAATACGCAGGGAGCCGCCGCTGGATGGAAGAAGGAACAGATCCCGACGGCACCCTTTTTGTGGCGGAAAAGCAGACGGAGGGAAAAGGCCGGCAGGGACGGATATGGACCTCCCCGTCCGGAGAAAATATTTACATGAGCCTTTTGCTCTGGCATCCGGATATAAAGCCGGTATCGGCGTCCAGGCTTACCCTGGTCATGGGGCTGTCTGCAGCCCGGGGGCTGGAGAAGCTTACCGGCAGAAGGGCCGGGATCAAATGGCCCAACGATGTGGTATATTCCGGGAAGAAGATCTGCGGTATCCTTACAGAGATGAGGATACAGGAGGGAAAGCCGGAATATATCGTGATCGGCGTGGGGATCAATGTGAATCAGACAGAATTTTCTCCCCAGCTTCGGGACAAGGCTACCTCTGTTTTCCTGGAAACCGGAAAAAAGGCGGATAGGGTCGCCGGTATCGCCAGGGTTATGGAATCCTTTGAGGAAAATTACGAAAAGTTTCTCAGGACAGAGGATCTGTCGCTGATGAAGGAAGACTATGAGAGCCTGCTGTTAAATAAAGACCGGCCGGTACGGATCCTGGAAAAGACCGGCCAGTGGCAGGGAACTGCCAGAGGGATCAATGACCGGGGGGAACTCCTTGTGGAGGACAGCCGGGGATATCTGCGGGAGATCATATCGGGAGAAGTTTCTGTCAGGGGACTGTATACTTATGTATGAAAAAAGCCGGAGAAACTGTGGACGGTAAACCGGGAAGAGCCTGTCAGGCTCTGAAATTTTTGAATATAAAGGAAAAGGATCATGTATAAGGATAAAGTAGTTTTATGCGGCGCCAGCGCCTATGAACAGAAATATTATTTTAACCAGGATTTTTCCGCTCTGCCTCAGCAGATCAAGGATGAGCTCCAGATTATGTGTGTGATGTATACGGAAGAGATCGGAGGGATCCTTACCCTGGAATTTGACCGGGATGGGAACCTTCAGTTCCAGGTAGAGGCGCTGGAGGCGGACGCAATGTTTGATGAGATTGGCAGTGCGCTGAGGATCAAGGAGCTTCGGAAGACGAAGAGAGAATTTCTGGAGTCTCTGGAATTATATTACCGGGTGTTTTTCCTGGGAGAGGGTCTGGAGGAATAAGAGATGCTGCTGGTTATCGACGTGGGAAACACCCATATTACCCTGGGGGTTTTTGAAGAAAAAGAATTAAAGGGAACTTTCCGTATGACTACCGGCTACAGCCGGACTTCAGATGAATACGGGATCTTTATCTGCAATATGCTGGAATACCGGGGGATCAATAAGGATCTGGTAGACGCTGCGATCATCAGCTCTGTTGTGCCGGATGTTATGCATTCTCTCACCAGCGGCATCATAAAATATTTTCATATAAAGCCTTATCACATAACCGCAGACAGTCTGACGGGAATTAGGGTGAAGACGGCAAATCCAAAAGCTCTGGGAGCCGACCGGATCGTAGATGCGGCGGCGGCCTATGAACTGTACGGAGGACCGGTGCTGATCGCAGATTTCGGCACGGCAACCACTTATGACCTGGTTAATGAAAAAGGTGAATTTGTAGCGGAGATCACCGCTCCGGGACTGGAGATCAGCGCCAGAGCCTTGTGGCAGCAGGCGGCCAAGCTTCCCAAGTTCGCCATAGAAAAGCCGGATTCCATTCTGGCAAAGGATACCATAACCAGTATGCAGGCCGGCCTGGTTTACGGCTATATCGGACAGGTGGAATATATTGTAAAGAAGGTTCAGGAAGAAGCGGGCCTGGAGGAACTGAAGGTGGTGGCGACCGGAGGCCTGGGAAAAATACTCGCCAGGGAAACGGAAGCCATCCATATCTATGACCAGCGGCTGACCCTGGAAGGCCTGCGGATCATCTACGAAAAGAACAAAGAGGCAGAGAACAGGAATGAAGCTTAAGATCGGGAATGTAACACTGGAAAACAATCTGGTGCTGGCGCCTATGGCCGGCGTGACAGACCTTCCCTTCCGCCTTCTGTGCAAGGAGCAGGGAGCGGGGCTGATCTGTACAGAAATGATAAGCGCCAAAGCCATATACTATAGAAATAAAAATACAGAAAGCCTTATGCAGATCGATGAGAGGGAGAGACCGGTGTCTCTCCAGCTTTTTGGCTCAGAGCCGGATCTCATGGCAGAGATTGCCAGACAGATCGAAGAGAGAAACTTTGATATTCTGGATATAAATATGGGGTGTCCGGTTCCGAAGGTGGTAAATAACGGAGAGGGCTCTGCCCTGATGAAAAATCCCCGGCTGGTCCATGAGATCATCTATAAAGTCTCAAGAGCCATTAAAAAGCCTCTGACGGTAAAGATACGCAAAGGCTTTACCCAGGACAGCGTAAACGCTGTGGAGATCGCCAGGATCGCCCAGGACGCAGGAGCCGCTGCCATCGCAGTCCACGGAAGGACCAGGGAGCAGTATTATTCCGGACAGGCAGACTGGGAGATCATCCGCCAGGTGAAAGAGGCGGTTTCTATTCCGGTCATAGGAAACGGAGATGTGGATACGCCCCAGAAAGCAGCCGCCATGGCCAGGGAAACCGGCTGCGACGGCATTATGATCGGACGGGGCGTCCAGGGAAACCCATGGCTGTTCTCGAGGATACTCCATTACCAGGAGACAGGAGAGATACTTCCCCCGCCGGATAAGGAAGAGATCAAGGATATGATGCTCCGTCACGGAAGGCTCCAGCTGGAATATAAAGGAGCCTATACCGGGATCCGGGAGATGCGCAAGCATATCGCCTGGTATACTTCAGGAATGCCCCACTCTGCGGCTGTGCGTCGGAAAGTAAACGAAGTGGAAAACTGGGAGGAACTGGAAGAACTGATACGTACCATGTAGGAACCGGATGTGAAATCCCTGCTTACGGTTAAGAGCCTATATCCCGGGATAGAAAAATTAGAGGGTATTCCGGATAAAATCATAGAATATTACTTGACATACAGTAGGGTATTATTTATAATATTATGACTGCTAAGAAGGGGTTATAGGGGCAGAAGCTCATATATCAGAATATAAGAAAGGGCGTACGAAAATGGAAGAAAAGAAAACATTGCTTACCTATGCAGGGCTGACAAAACTGGAGCATGAACTTCACGATCTTAAAGTAAATAAAAGGAAAGAAGTGGCGGATAAGATCAAAGAAGCCAGAGAACAGGGAGACTTGTCTGAAAATGCAGAGTACGACGCCGCAAAAGATGAACAGAGAGATATAGAAGCCAGAATCGAACAGATTGAGAAAATCCTGAAAAATGCGGAAGTTGTGGTAGAGGACGAAGTAGACCTGGATAAGGTCAGCGTGGGATGTAAAGTGAAGGTGTATGACGTAGAGTTTGACGAGGAGATAGAATTCCGGCTTGTAGGTTCTACAGAAGCCAATAGCCTGGAAGGCAAGATTTCCAATGAATCTCCTGTTGGAAAAGCTCTGATCGGAGCGAAGAAGGGAGATACGGTTTCTGTAGAAATGCCTTCAGGAGTTATGGAATATAAGATTCTGGAAATTGAAAGAAATATATAATTGAGAACAGAAGGAGCGTGTGCAAAGTGGCAGAACAGAAGAAAGCCCAGGAGCAGGACTTAAACCATTTATTACAGGTCCGCCGTGAAAAATTAGCCGAGCTGCAGGCAAATGGAAAGAATCCTTTCCAGATTACAAAGTATGACGTGACAAATCACAGCATGGAAATAAAAAATGCTTTTGATGAGTTTGAGGGAAAAGAGGTTACTCTGGCAGGACGTATGATGTCTAAGCGGGTCATGGGAAAAGCTTCTTTCTGCAGCATCCAGGATCTGCAGGGAGCGATCCAGGCTTACGTGGCAAGAGACAGCATCGGAGAGGAATCTTATAAAGATTTCAAAAAGCTGGATATCGGCGATATTATCGGGATTAAAGGCGAGGTTTTCAAGACCAAGACCGGAGAGATCTCCATCCACGCCGCTGAGGTAACGCTCCTTTCCAAGAGCCTGAATCCTCTTCCGGAGAAATTCCATGGACTTACCAATACGGATCTCCGTTACCGTCAGAGATATGTGGATCTGATCATGAACGAGGACGTTAAGGAAACCTTTATCAAGCGTTCCCGGATCCTGGCCAGCATCCGGAACTATTTAAACGGACAGGGCTTTCTGGAAGTGGAAACCCCTATGCTGGTAGCAAACGCAGGAGGCGCCGCCGCCCGTCCTTTTGAGACCCATTTCAACGCCCTTGACGAGGATTTCAAGCTGCGCATTTCTCTGGAACTGTATTTAAAGAGACTGATCGTAGGCGGCCTGGAAAGAGTTTATGAGATCGGAAGAGTATTCCGGAACGAAGGACTGGATACCAGACATAATCCGGAGTTTACGCTTATGGAGCTGTATCAGGCGTATACAGACTACCACGGCATGATGGACCTGACAGAGAATCTGTACCGTCATGTGGCCCAGGAGGTTCTGGGAACTACCAGGATCGTTTACAACGGCGTGGAGATGGATCTGGGCAAGCCTTTTGAACGGATCACCATGGTAGATGCAGTGAAGAAGTATGCAGGCGTGGACTGGAATGAAGTGGAAACTCTCCAGCAGGCCAGAGCCCTGGCAAAAGAGCATAAGATCGAATTCGAAGACAGACACAGAAAAGGAGATATCCTGAACCTGTTCTTCGAGGAATATGTAGAGGAGCATCTGATCCAGCCGACCTTTGTCATGGATCATCCCATCGAGATCTCTCCTCTTACCAAGAAGAAACCGGAAAATCCCGACTATGTAGAACGCTTTGAGTTCTTTATGAACGGCTGGGAGATGGCGAACGCCTATTCTGAGCTGAACGATCCTATCGATCAGAGAGAACGTTTCGCCCAGCAGGACGCCAATGCGGCAGCCGGAGACGAAGAAGCAGAGCATACAGATGAAGATTTCCTTCATGCGCTGGAGATCGGTATGCCGCCTACAGGAGGCATCGGATTCGGCATCGACCGTATGTGCATGCTGCTCACAGACAGCGCAGCCATCCGGGACGTGCTGCTCTTCCCGACAATGAAGTCCCAGGGTGCGGCAAAGAACGAAGCCAACAATGCGGCGCAGGCCGGAAAAGCAGTTTCTTTAGACGCTGCTATGAACCAGGCAGAGCAGGTCCTTACAAAGCAGGTAGAAGAGATGCCGGCAGTGGAGCAGGAACCATTAGATCTCTCCAAAGTGAAGATCGAGCCTCTCTTTGAAGAAATGGTTGACTTTGACACCTTCAGCAAGTCAGATTTCCGAGCCGTGAAGGTGAAAGAATGCGAAGCTGTACCGAAGTCCAAGAAGCTCCTGAAATTCGTTTTAGACGACGGCACAGGAAACGACAGAGTGATCTTAAGCGGTATCCATGAATATTATGAGCCGGAAGAGCTGGTAGGAAAGACCTGTATCGCAATCGTAAATCTGCCGCCCAGAAAGATGATGGGTATTGATTCTTGCGGTATGCTGATCTCAGCGGTACACGAGTACGAAGGACGGGAAGGACTGAATCTGCTGATGGTGGACAGCAGGATCCCGGCGGGAGCGAAGCTGTATTAAAAAAATTAAAGATATATCGTTTTATAAAACAGACGGGTGGGCAATTCCAATTGGGATTGCCCATTTTTGGCTGGACGAAAATTTAAGACAACTTAAGATAATGATATACCTGCTGATGATAGATAGTTTATTTTTGTGTCAGGATGATATATAATTACGACACAAAAGTAAATAAAAAACCAGACAGCGTTTTTGAGATTAAGAATTAAGGTCAAGGGAGGTGTTGGAATGGAATTAAAAGAATTTCAATCCATCCTTACAATTGGAGAAACCGTAGCGGTTGAATTCAAACGCTGCGGTAACGGAATAGAATCAGATACCTATGAAACGGTATGCTCTTTTTTGAATCGCTTTGGCGGAGACATTTTTATGGGAGTACTGGATGATGGAACTGTAGTTGGCGTGCCGGAAAAAGCGGCTCCTGATATGGTGAAAAACTTTATCGCTGTAATCAGTAACCCAGCATTATTTTCCCCGACCATTTATTTGACTCCTGAAGTGATTAAGGATGAGAAGGGACATAGTATCATTCATGTACACATTCCGCCAAGCGCAGAAGTTCACAGTTATAAGAAGGTGGTTTATGACCGTGTGGATGATGCAGATGTAAAAGTGACAGCAACCAGTCAGATTGCAGCAATGTATATTCGTAAACAAAATATCTTTACGGAAAAGAAGATTTATCCTTTTGTTACGATGGCTGATTTGAGATTGGATCTTTTGCCAAGAATTCGTCAAATGGCACTGACCCATGCAGGGGGAAAGCATCCATGGGATCATATGGAAGATCAGGAACTTTTACAAAGTGCAGGCTTGTATGGCATGGATATCAGTACTGGAGAAAAAGGCTACAATCTTGCTGCAATTATGCTGTTGGGGAAAGACCATATTATCCTTAATGCCTGTCCTGCATATGAAACAGATGCTCTGGTCAGAAAGGTCAATGTAGACAGATACGACGACAGGGAAATCATTAGAACAAATTTGATTGAAAGCTTTGATCTTTTGATGGAATTTGCCAGAAAACATCTTCTTGATAAATTTTTTCTGGAGAATGAGGTTAATGTCAGTTTAAGAAACATTTTAATTCGTGAGATGATTAGTAATACTTTGATGCATAGAGAGTTTACAAGCACATATGCAGCAAAATTTGTGATTGAAAAAGATAGAATGTATGTGGAAAATGCCAGCCGTGCGTCTAAGCAGGGTATCATTACCCCGGAAAATCTGGAGCCAAATCCGAAGAACCCGATTATTTCTTCATTTTTTAGAAATATTGGCAGAGCAGATCGACTTGGTTCCGGCGTAAGAAATCTTTATAAGTACAGTAAATTCTATTCGGGGGCTGAGCCAACGTTTATGGAAGGCGATGTTTTTCGTATTATTGTGCCGCTGAATGATGCTTATTCATTTGACTTTGGTCAGAATGGTCGGTCAAACCAATCAAACCAATCAAACCAAACTGGATTGACGGAAGAGGAACAGAAACTTTTGAATTGGATAAAACGAAATCCTGATATGACCAATGCACTGATTGCTGAAAGTTTAGATTGGTCAGTGAGTAAGGTGAAATATTATGTTCAAAAATTAAAACGGGCAAACAAGATAAAAAGGGCTGGAACCAGCCGTAAAGGGTATTGGGAAGTTTTTGAGGAGGAAGATAACTAATGAATGCATTTAACTGACCAATTGAAAGATGATGGGCATTGATTCCTGCGGCATGCTGATCTCGGCGGTACACGAATACGAAGGATAGGAAGGACTGAATCTGCTGATGTGGATTTCGGTAGTTATTACAATAGATAGTTTGCTTTTGTGTCGGGATGATATATAATCTCTGTCTACGGAGTAATCGTGTTACAAGGTGGTAGCCTCCCTACACTTGAAAAAAAGGGAGGTGGTGCAAATGGATACATACGAAGTTTTGAGCCTGTTATTTTTGGGCGGTTCGTTTCTGATTGCGCTACTTGCCTATATTGATAGGAGAAACAAGCGAAAATAAATAAGCCTACCTTGTAATCTTGGCGGATTAGGTAGGCTTATGTTGTACCTATGAGGCTAACCACTTTGTGGGCGGTTGCTCCTTTTTCTATGTTTAATATAGCATATCTATAATAGCCTTTCAAGACTTATCTTCCTTATGGATGAAGTAAGTTACTGTCAAGTAATCGTTGGCAACTTTCTTCCTGATTTATCTTTTCTGTTCAAACAGTCCTTTTTCTGCTTTC
>CALWSM010000069.1 GCA_944384185.1 uncultured Blautia sp.
GAAGTTTTATCCCAGAGCGATATCATCTCCCTGAACCTGCCCTTAAACGACGAGACCAGAGGGTTCATGGACAAAGATAAAATCAGCAAAATGAAGAGCGACGCTGTGTTTATCAACTGTGCAAGAGGTCCCATTGTGGACAACCAGGCTCTGGCAGAGGCTTTAAATGAGGATAAACTGGGCTTTGCCTGTGTGGACGTCTTTGACATGGAGCCGCCGATCCCTGAGGATTACCCCCTCCTTCATGCAAAGAATACTCTGCTGACGCCCCACCAGGCCTTTATCTCCGAAGAGTCCATGCTGAGAAGAGCGGAGATCGTCTTTAGGAATGTGTTTGCTTATCTGGAAGGCAAGCCGGAGAATGTCTGCAGATTATAAAAAAGATTTTGTATAATGCCTGAGGGACAGGCACAGAAAAAGCAGAAGGCTGCTCTGAGGCTTCATGAGCCAATCAGGGGACAGTCTTCTGCTTTTCTGTTTCTATAAAATCATACCGGCCAGACGATGGTTGAGATTCCCATAAGAACTGCCTGAGTCAGGAGGATCAGGAGAAACAGGGGAACGAACCATCTCCACCATTTTTCGATCTTGATCCCGGCGATGCCGCAGATGATGGGAGCGGAGGCGGTGGGCCACAGTACGTTGGAAAGACCGTCTCCGAACTGGAATGCCAGGATGGCGCTCTGGCGGGAAATCCCTACCAGATCAGCCAGAGGAGCCATAATAGGCATACTGGTCACAGCCTGTCCGGAACCGGAAGGGATCAGGAAGTTGATCAGTGTCTGGACGATGAGCATGGCGATGGAGGAGATCCAGCCGGGAAGATTCATCAGGGGGATGGAAAGGCCATACACCACAGTGTCGATGATATGTCCGGCCTGGAGGATTACCAGGATACCCCGGGCGATGCCGATCATCAGACAGGCCACGGCAATGTCTTTGAAGCCTGCAGCCATTTTTTCTGCAATGGTGTTGGGACCCCACCCCATGATAAAGGAGCTGATGATGCCCATGATCAGGAAGGTAGTGGCGATGTCGCCAAAGCCCCAGCCCTGGGCCTTTACGCCCCAGACGATCACGACGATCCCGGCCACCAGGACTGTCAGGACGCCCTTTTCACGTATGGTGAAGGGGTGGTTATGTACCTGCTCCTCGGACATGGCCAGATGGCTGAAATCATCGCCGTATACCAGGCTTTTGGTGGGATCCTTCTGGATCTTCAGGGCATAGCGGATGGTGAAGATGGAAGCCACCACGATCATGGCGATGTGGCAGACCAGCCGGTAGCCGGAACCGGAGAGCTGAGGTACGCCGGCGATCTCCTGGGCCATGCCGACGGTGAAAGGATTCATGATAGAGCCGCTGTAGCCCAGGCCTGTGCCAAGGGCCACAATGGCCAGCCCTACGATAGCGTCATAGCCCATAGCGATGGCGATTCCCACAAAGATGGGAATGAAGGGAAACATCTCCTCAAATACAGCGATACTGGAGGAGGCGGCGCCGATCAGGGTAATGAAGATCGGTATGATGACCACCCTGGCGTTCCCCTTCAGGATCCGCAGCATCCAGGCTACAAGACCGTTAAATGCTCCGGAAGCTATGAGCAGGCCGATGGAAGCGTAGGCTACAAATACAAAGAACACCACATCAGCGCCGGCTACCATGCCTTCATAGATAGATTTTACCGTTTCAAAAGGTCCTACAGGGCTCTGCTCCACTTCATGATAAGTTCCGGGAACTACCAGCTCTGTGCCGGATTCATTAGGCTCCCGGTCAAATTCTCCTGCAGGAAGGAGCCAGGTGGCTACTGCACATACAAGGATAAAAGTGACCAGCAGCACGTAAATGTGGGGCAGTTGAAATTTCTTCTTCTCTTTTGTTTTCATATCAGATACTCCATTCTTTTAAATTAGGAACCGGTCAGTTTTTCTTTCGGTTCAAAGAGGCTTCCCAGGCGTCCTGGACGCTTTGGGCAAAATCCGGTTCATTATATACTTTCAGGAAAAGCTCTGTCAGCACGGCGGCTCCGGAAAGCATAGCCTGATGGGCTTCGTCTGTCCGGCAGGCGTTGCGGAAATCCACAGTGTGAAGGGCCATGTTTTTTTCGGTAACGGCGATGAGAGGCTGGATAGCCGGGCATCGGTAGCTGACATTTCCTACGTCGGAGGAACCGGAGGGCGCTTCTATAGGCCCTACCTTCTCGCCGTATTTTTCCAGAAGATAAGCGGTGGCGTCTTCCAGAGGGCCGGTGCGCACCATATCAAAAAAGTCGGAAAGCCCGGGGGTCAGGGTAACCTTGCAGTCCAAAGCCATGGCGGCGGCATCGGCACATTTGCGGATGGCTTCGTCCATGGCCTCCAGTTTTTTTATAGAATCTGTCCGGAATTCCATTCGGATACGGCAGAAATCCGGGATAATATTGGGGGCCTGGCCTCCGTCCTGTATGATGGAATTCACATGGACGTCCGGGGTGAAACATTCTCTCCTGGCGTCTATCAGATCCAGGAATTTTCTGCCTGCGGCCAGGGCGCTTCTCCCTTCCCAGGGAGCGCCTACGGCATGGGCGGTTTTACCGTGGAAATCCACCACATAGCACCGGAGGCTGAGCTCGTCCATATCCGGAACCGAAAGGCCTCCGGAAGTACTGTGCATCATAGCCGCCAGAGCCATTCCGTCAAAGATCCCCTGCTCGGCCATGCCGATCTTGGCTCCGTTTTCTTCTTCAGCGGGAGTCCCGATGACGTAGAGCTTACCTTTAAAAAGATCTTTCAGTTCCATGAGCCCAAGACCGGCGAGGACAGAAAGAGCCCCGTGAAGGTTATGTCCGCAGCCGTGGCCGATCCCGGGTAGAGCGTCATATTCTACCAGAAGAGCTGCGGCAGGGCCTTCCCCATTGTCCAGATAACCGCAGAAGGCTGTGTCATAGCCTGCAAAAGGATAGGTTACCTGGAAGCCGACTTCTTTTAAAATGCCGGCGATTTTTTCGCTGGATTCATATTCTTCATAGGGCAGCTCCGGATGATCGGATAGATCTAAGCTCAGAGCCACAGCTTTGGGAAAATGTTTTTCCAGAGCCTGAAGAACCTGATTTTTTTCAATATGCATAACAATCCCCCTTTTTATTTTCATATCTCCATGTCTTGCTACCCTTCAGCCTGACGGAGAGCAGCGAGATATGGGAGTTTGATTTACGCTACGGGTTTAGCGTGTTAACAAATTATAACACTAAAGCGGAAAGGGCGCAAGAAATTCTAAAAATAGTTAAAAAAATGAGATTATTTCGCATTGATATTTTTTTTCTGAAAAGCCCTCCGGTATTGGCCGGGAGTCATACCCTCCTGTTTTTTGAAAAGACGCATGAAGTATTTTTCATCAGAAAAACCACAGGTATGAGCAATAGAGGCTACTGAAAGAAAGTTCCCCTGACACAGCAGGTTTTTGGCTGCAGACAATCGGATATGGTTTACATAAGTGTTTATGGAGTATCCGGTATATTTTTTCATCAGTGAAGTGAGATAGGCAGGATGGTAATTGTACCGAAGAGCCAGATCTTCTACTGACAGAGTCTGATCATAGTGGGAACGGATCCACTCGATCATATCCAACAGCTTTCCGGGAGCCTGGTCTTCCAGGGCTTTGTCTGAGGAAAGGACCTCCCGGGATAGCTCCAGCAGAAGAAGGTTCAGAGCGTATCGGGTGCGCCAGGAGGACTGGTAGTTCTCCCGCCTGGCGATATCCAGAAGCTGTACAAACAGAAGGAGACTACGCTTTTCCGCAGACAGACGGCCGGCCTCCGGAAGGATAAAGGACTCCGCAGAGGAGGAGAGGGGGGACAGCAGTGCGCTGCGCCGATCTTTCTCCGCTCTCAGGAGTTCCTTTGAGGTAAGGATCCTGCTCAGGGGATCTGTCATATGAAAATGGACCCAATAATAAGAAAGCCTGCCGCTGCTGGGCGCATAGCCGTAATGGACCTGGTTTGGAAAAAGAAGCAGGGTCTCGTTTTCGTGAATATCCAGATTCCTTCCGTTTTGATTGATATGGAGAGTTCCCCGGCATACCACAATGAGTACGCAGGCGTCTATGCACCGCCGCTGGTGCAGGAAACCGTCGTCGCTGACGAGGTTTCCGCAGGAGAGAAATTCTGCGGGACGGGAAGCCCGGGCAGTATAATATAACATCTTAGATTTGTCCACCCTTTCTTTGGATATGTCAGTTGTCTTAAAAGTTTTATGTGCTATTATAATATCACAAAGCAGGGAGCCGGGCGAACATTTATGTTCATTTGGGTCCCGCCAGTGATACTAGCGCTCTGCGGCTAGTATACCATAAAGCGAGGAGCCAAGCGAGCGTTCACGCTCATTTGGCGACCGCCGGCGATACTAGCCGCTCTGCGGCTAGTATACCACAAAATAACCCGCCAGGTGAATCCCCATGTTCATTTGGCGAATGTCCACTTTGAAACAGATAAAATATCAGCCAAAAAGGAGGAAAAAAATGTTAGAGAAAAAATTGAATCCGGCTTCTCTGGATCATGTGCAGATCCAGGATAAGTTCTGGAAGGGTTATATGGAGCTGGTGAGAAATCATGTGATCCCTTATCAGTGGGAAGCGCTGAACGACCGGATCGAGAATGCGGAGCCCAGCTATTGTATCCAGAATTTCCGGGTGGCCGCAGGGCTCCAGGAAGGAACCTTCCAGGGAATGGTCTTTCAGGACAGCGATGCGTATAAATGGCTGGAAGCAGTGGCCTATTCCCTGATGTGGCATCCGGACAGGGAGCTGGAGAAAACCGCAGACGAGACCATTGAGCTTATTGGAAAGGCCCAGCAGCCGGACGGTTATCTGGATACTTATTACATCATCAACGGTCTGGAAAAAAGGTTCACCAATCTGATGGACCATCATGAGCTGTATTGCCTGGGACATATGACAGAGGCTGCGGTAGCTTATTATAAAGCTACGGGCAAGAAAAAATTCCTGGATATTGCAGTGGGATACGCCAACTGCGTATATGAACATCTGGGAACAGAGGAAGGGAAGCTTCCAGGATATCCCGGACATGAGGTGGCGGAGATGGCACTTTGCGCCCTGTATGATATTACAAAGGACGAAAAACACCTGAAACTGGCAAAATATTTTATTGACCAGAGAGGCCAGCAGCCCCTGTATTTTGAAGAGGAATGCAAAAAGAGCGGAAATAATTGCTACTGGGACGACACCTATATGAAAAAGCAGTATTACCAGGCAGGAAAGCCGGTCCGGGATCAGGATAAGGCAGAAGGCCATGCGGTGAGGGCGGTATATCTTTACACGGGAATGGCCGAGGTAGCGGCAAGAACGGAGGATCAGGAGCTTTTTGAAGCCTGCGAAAAGCTCTGGGATAATATTGTAAACCGCCAGATGTATGTGACAGGAGCTATCGGAGCTACAGAACATGGAGAGGCATTCTCTTTTGATTATGACCTTCCTAACGATACGGTTTACGGAGAGACCTGCGCAGCCATCGGCCTGATCTTTTTCGCCAGACGTATGCTGGAGATCACCAAAGACGGAAGATATGCAGATGTAATGGAGCAGGCTCTGTATAACGGAGTGATCAGCGGCATGTCTCTGGACGGTAAAAAATTCTTTTATGTGAATCCTCTGGAAGTAGTGCCGGAGGCCTGCGAAAAGGATTACAACAAGCGTCATGTAAAACCAGTGAGACAGAAATGGTTCGGCTGCGCCTGCTGCCCGCCGAATGTAGCCAGACTGCTTTCTTCTCTGGCAGGGTATGCTTTTGAAGAAAATGAAAAGGAACTTTATGTAAATCTGTATACAGGAGGCATCCTGGATACGGTGAAAGAAGGAAAGAAAAACAGACTGATCATAGAAACCGAGTACCCATGGAAAGGGCAGGTAAAAATCCAGGTGGAGAACCAGGAGGACAGTCCATTTACACTGGCTCTTCGTATTCCAGGCTGGTGCAGGAACTATACCCTGCAGATGAACGGACAGAGGATAGAAGAAAAACCGGAGAAGGGGTATGTGCTGCTTAACAGAACCTGGAAAAACGGAGATGAGATCTTGCTGGATATGGAGATGCCGGTACAGCTTCTGGAAGCTGATCCAAGAGTGCGGGAGGATATCGGAAAGGTAGCTGTGGCAAGAGGCCCGGTCGTATACTGTCTGGAAGAGGCGGATAATGGAGATCAGCTTCAGGAGATCTACCTGAAAGAAGAACCGGAGTTTCAGGAAAAATATGAACCGGATCTTCTGAAAGGCGTGGTCACTATTGGAGCAAAAGGAAAACGGGTTTCCAGAGAAGGATGGGAAACGGAAGGCCTGTACAGGACTTATACCGGAAAGAAATTTGAAGATATCGACTTAAAATTCATACCCTATTATGCATGGGTAAACCGGACGCCGGGAGAAATGACAGTCTGGGTACGGATCTAAGTCAGGGGGCTTTGCCCGTAACAGCATTAAAAAATACGGTTAAGACAGGAAAAACCTGCTCTTAACCGTATTTTTTATAAAGGCGAATTTAGATTCTCGAGTTACTGTCTGCCTGATCTTCATCAGAGTCTCTCAGAGAGCTGCCGCCCTGATCTTCGTCAGAGTCCTCCAGAGAGCTGCTGCCCTGGTCTTCGTCAGAGTCCTCCAGGGAGCTGCCGCTCTGGTCTTCGTCAGAGTTTTCCAGGGAGCTGCCGTCCTGGTCTTCGTCAGAATCCTCCAGAGAGCTGCCGCTCTGGTCTTCATCAGAGTCCTCCAGGGAACTGCCGCCCTGGTCTTCATCAGAGTCTTCCAGGGAGCTGCCGCCCTGGTCTTCATCAGAGTCTTCCAGGGAGCTGCCGCTCTGGTCTTCATCAGAGTCTTCCAGAGAGCCGGTGCCATTTACCTCTTCATCATCAGCCTCCTGGACGCTGCTGTCTTCTGTCCCGGTATCTCCGGTGCCGCTGATATCTGCAGGACTTACTTCTGATCCCGGCACAGGCTCCAGGGCGTCGGCCAGAGAAGTATCGGTCATAAAAGTATCTACATTGTAAAGGAAAAGAATATCGGTAATACTGTTGTCTGTGACCAGCCGGTCCACATCATCATAATAGTATCGGGGATCTATCACAATAATACTGCGGAAGTAAGGCTGGAGGAGAGGAATAAAACAGTTGGCGTAGGAATCTTTGAAGATCAGAAGATTCCTGTTTTCTTCCACAGCCGTGGTAATGTCGATCCTGCTGTGGTTTCCGCCGAAGAACACTTCATACTGATCCTTCTGGTCAAGGGCGCTGCTTTCATACATGGAAGCTGTTTTTACGCCTTCCTCTACATAATTTACCACACATTCCGTGTCCACCTCCTGAGGTACATAAAGCTCAATGGTATCCCGGGAACGGTCATAGCCGCTTTTGGAGGCCAGAGTACCGGAGAAGGAGTGGGATACTGGATATATCGTATAGTCTGTGGCTGGTTCCAGGATGCCCAGCGCACTGTAAAGAGTGTCAAAGGCGTATCGGGCCCCCAGGCTGGTCCAGTGGTGGTCGGTCTTGTAGTAAATTTCTTCGTCCCGGTGGGAGGCCATGGTGTCCGTGAGATCTACATAGGTCAGCACGTCTCCCACCGCATCCTCTGCCAGGGCAATGTCCTGGGACTGATCCCTTACCGGCGCATTGGCAGGAGTGAGCTGCTCCAGGATATAGGCGGCGTTGGGAACCAGGCTCATGACGGTGTTTACCTCCTCATGACGCTGGGCAAATTCCCGGATGCCTTTTAAATTATCTTCTACAGATTCCATATCAATATTGTTTTCAGGGATCTGCATAAGATATCCTTTTTTTCCGATATATACGCCGTTGGATTCTCTTTTTCCCAGAGCCATATCTTCCAGGAGCTTCAGGTTGATCCATTGATCCCGGAAGAAAAACTGATCGGTAACATAGTCCTCCATATCGGTCATATATTTGCCGCTGGCCAGATTTCCAATGGAAAATTCCGGAGCCTGAGCCAGCATACGGTTTTCGGATTCTGAGTATTCCTTATCCGGCATAAAAATATTGAAGCCAATAGCAACAATCATGAAAAGAAGGAAAATGCAGGTGATCCGCAGATAGATTTTTCCGCTTCTTTTCCGATAGATCCTGCGTCTTCGCTGTTGCCTTTCTTCGGGGGTTAATTTCTTTTTTCTCATAATAACTGACTTCTTCCTTTTCTAGATAAACCTTCCTTTTTCCTAGAACCGGAAGTAAAGGAAGGGGTTATAGGTTGCGTTTACCAGGTAGGCGATGGACAGGATCAGGATTGCGCTGTATACCACTGTCGCCGTTATGGAAGGATAATTTCCAGGTTTTAAGGCGAATCTCCGGAAACGCTTCCATACAAATGGGGTGGCGCAGAAAAAGCAGATCACCAGCAGGATCAGATTTCCCGCCAGGTAATACAGTCCGGCAGAATCGATGACGCCGTGACCGCCAATGCCAAACATATTTCCCAGATATACCAGAGCGTCCGGCAAGGAGGCGGAGAAAAACAGCACCCAGCCTATGAGCACCAGCACAAAGGAATAGATCTGCTGGATAATGTCCGGAAGCTTCTGGAGCTTCGGCGCCAGGAAATATTTTTCCAGAAGGAGGAGAAGGCCATAATAGAGACCCCACAGCATAAAGTTCCAGGCGGCGCCGTGCCAGAAACCGGTAAGCATCCATACCACAAGGATATTCCGCACATGCTTCATTTTGGAAACCCGGTTGCCGCCAAGAGGAATATAGACATATTCCCGGAACCAGGTGCTCAGGGAAATATGCCACCTTCTCCAGAAGTCCGTAATGCTTTTGGAAATGTAGGGATAATTAAAGTTCCGAACGAATTCAAAGCCAAACATTTTTCCCAGTCCTACCGCCATATCGGAATATCCGCTGAAATCAAAATAAATCTGCATGGCGTAGGCCAGACAGCCGATCCAGGCGGTGAGCACAGAACGGTCTCCGGGCGCAATGGCAACGATGGCGTCAAAGGTCATTCCGATATTATTGGCCAGCAGCACTTTTTTCCCAAGTCCCCGGAGAAACCAGGCTACGCCCTGGCCGAATTTGTAAAGGCTCAGGCTTCTTCTGACAAGCTGGGCGTCAATATCTGCATACCGGACGATGGGACCGGCGATCAACTGGGGGAACATGGTCACATAAGTGCCGAAATTGATGAAATTCTTCTGTACCGGGACCTCACCTTTATATACGTCGATAATATAGGAGAGGGTCTGGAAGGTATAGAAAGAAATACCTACAGGCAGGGCCAGTTCCCGGTAGGGGATATCCACAGGGAGAATGGCGTTGATATTATCCAGCAGGAAGCCATAATATTTAAAGAAGCCGAGGAGGGCCAGGTTTACTGCCACAGTGAACCAGAAGCTGAACCTCAGGAACCTTTCATTGTTTTCTTCGCGGTACTTATGGATCTCGATCCCGCTGATGTAGTTAAAGATAATGCTGAACAGCATCAGGAATACATATACAGGCTCTCCCCAGGCGTAGAAGATCAGGCTGACGATGAGGAGAACGGTATTTTTCAGCTTCCATGGCACGAGAAAATAAAGGATCAAAGTCACAGGCAGGAAGACGAAAAGAAAGAAAATACTGCTGAATATCATTGATTTATATCCTTTCTATAAGATTACTTTTATCACAGGCTGTTCCGGAACGCTTCATCTGCGGCCTGTGCGTTGGGATTTACTACGTACAGGATAAAATTCCCCTGCACGTCCAGAATGTGATCTTCCAGCATGGCGTACTGCTCGATCCCATATCCTTCAAAGCTGTTCATCTGGGTTTCCAGACGGGCGTTGATGGCTTCGGTGACAGCCTCCGCCTGGGAGTTATCCTTTAATTTGATAATGAGCAGCTCCTGGGCGTCCATGTTGCTGACAGGAGAGTACAGAGTCACGCCTTCGTAATCCTGGGCGTCCAGACCGTAAAATTTCTGGAACATACGGTTGTTGCTTTCCTGCATCCCCTCCTGGTCCGCAGCGGCAAATACTTTCTGGGAAACGCTTTCCAGGGAAGCCTTGCTGCTTTTATTTCCTACCTGGATAAGGATCATAAAAATAAGGAGACCAGCTACCATTGCGATGCGGAGAATGGTCAGGGGAGAAATATTCTGTTTATTCATTTTCTGTCACCTCCGTGATCATATCAATGGCCCAGTATTCATAAAAAGCCTTCTGCATATGGATACCGTCTATATCATACAGGTCGTGGTGGGCCTCTACATCTTCTGTGATATCAATATAGGGGATCTCATTCTCTTCACAGTGCTGGCGGATAGCGTCATTCCAGTCAGGAATATTTCTCCACTTTTCGGAACTTTCAAAAGCCGGATCTGTGGCCGGTATTATAGAGTTTACATAAATAACTGTGTTTGGCAGAGCCTCCTGAAGATCTGCAAGGATCTGATCCTGCTCTGCAATATAATCGTTTACATTGTCCCAGAAACCGATACTGATATCGTTCAGGCCGTAGCAGAGTATGACGCTGGAAGGATTCAGGTTCTCCAGCTGCTCCGTATACTGTTCAATATCTCTTATCGTGGCTCCGCCAGAGGCAAAAACCCTGCTTTCATCTACAAGGTCGTAAGAATAAAAGCCCACTGCCCGGGAATCTCCCAGGATCACAATATCGGTAAACTGCGCCCACACGTCCAGGTCGCCGCTTTCCAGGGCGGCTCTTCTATCCTCTTTTCGGAGGTCTTTTACCTGCTCCTCTATGGAAGAGGTGTCTGCGGCCTCCAGTCCTTCTATGTAATCTCTTCCCTCTTTAATGTCGTCCATGACAATATTCTGCCCGGACAGGGTAAGAGAAATAACAACTCCAATGATCACAGCCACGGCGACCAGCTCTGTAAACAGCCGCTTCCGGGGGTCTCGGAACTGTCTTTGGAGAAATCTCAGTATCCGTCTTGGAAGCGGATAGTTTTGTCTTCTTTTTGGCATGATAGATGTCCCTTCATTATTATTTATAAATTTTTTCTATGCGTTCATCATTCAGTCGGGATTTCCGGAAGAGACTCCGGCGGATAAAATTCATTTACTATTATATAGATTTTTTTGAATAAGGCAATATCCGACATGCCTCGACATGAAAAAAATTATAAAAAAATGAAAAAACCAGAACCGGGTCCGGATGGGGCTTTACCGGGATTTTACGTAATTTTTCTACAAA